>JBBSAZ010000118.1:0-6416 GCA_038251755.1 Caulobacterales bacterium | reverse complement strand
GTCGTCCCCCCGCACGCAGCCGCCAGTCCCGCCAGCCCGAGCGCCGCCCAGAAGGCCGCCCGCCGTCTCACCCGGCCCGCTCGACAAACACCGTGCCGACCGAATAGCCCGCACCGAACGAGCAGATCAGCCCGCGTTCACCCGGCTTGAAATCGGCCGAATGCTTGTGGAAGGCAATGATCGATCCGGCAGACGAGGTGTTCGCATAAATATCCAGCACGGTCGGGCTGTCGTCTTCTGTCGCGTCGCGCCCCAGCACCTTGGCCGAGATCAGCCGGTTCATGTTGGCGTTCGCCTGGTGCAGCCACATCCGGCGCAGCCCCTCCGGCGCCAAGCCCAGTTCGCCCATATGCTCGCCGATCATCTCGGCCACCATCGGCACCACTTCGCGAAACACCTTGCGGCCCTCCTGCATGAACAGCTTGTCCGGCGCGCCCACGCCGTCCGGCGCCGCGCGGTTGAGGAAACCGAAATTGTTGCGGATATTGTTCGAGAACTGCGTCTTCAGCTTCGTGCCGAGAATTTTCCAGTGCGCCTCGGGGGCCATCGCCTCGTCCTCGATCAGCACGGCGGTCGCCACATCCCCGAAGATGAAATGGCTGTCCCGGTCAGTGAAATTGAGGTGGCCCGAACAGATCTCCGGGTTCACCATCAGCACCGATTTCGCATGCCCCGCGCGCACGAAGTCGGCCGCCGTCTGTATACCGAACGTCGCCGAAGAACACGCCACGTTCATGTCGAACGCGAAGCCTTCGATGCCCAGTGCCTGCTGCACCTCGATTGCCATCGCCGGATAGGCCCGCTGCATGTTGGACGCCGCGCAGATTACCGCGCCGATCTCTTCCGGCTTTCGCCCAGCCGCCTGCATCGCCTGGCGCGCTGCCATCACGGCCATCTCCGCCAGCACCGAGATCTGCTCGTTCGGCCGCTCGGCAATACGCGGCGCCATGACGTAGGGATCGAGCACGCCGTCCTTGTCGATCACGAAGCGGGACTTGATGCCCGAGGCCTTCTCGATGAATTCCACCGAGGAATGCGTCTTCGGCTCCATCAGGCCGGATTTGATCTCGGCCTCGTTCTCGCGGTTCCAGGTGTCGGCCCAGGCATTGTAGCTGTCCACCAGTTCGGCGTTCGAGATGGAATGGGGCGGGGTCCACAGGCCTGTGGCCGAAATCACGGGGTTCGGCATTGCTCTCTCCGGCGGCGCCTGCCCGCGAGGAGCGTCAGGCCCTTCTTGATGTTCTTTTGTGGCGAAAGGTCTAGCGCGCGCCGGGCCGCCAGCACAAGGCCGCCGCTTGATGCGGCGCGGGGGGCGGCCTTACTTCCCCGGGTCGCCGAAGACTTCGTTCAACCGCTCGCGTTCCTCGGATTGCTGGATCTGCAGTTCCAGCTCGTCCATCGCCGCCTGCTGCCGGGCCCGTTCGGTCTCGATCACGGTCTCGCGGCAGCGGGCGCGGGCGTCGGCCTCGCCGAGCTTTTCGCAAGTCTCCAGCGCCCGCGTGTCCGCCCGGTCCTGCCAGGACTGGCACCCGGCAAGCGCCATCAGGCCCGCCAACACCAGTGCAGAGGTCCCGCGGCCCCTCATCTGGGCGGCTTCCGCTGGGATTCGCGTTTCACGGACATCGCCACATCCGCCACCACATTCTTCATGCACGCGTCGCGTTCGGCCTGTGTGGCCTCGCCCGCGCAGGCATCTACCGGATTGGCATACGCCGCCGGCGGCGCGCTGGTGCGGCATCCGCCCGCCGCGCTGAGCAGTCCAATGGCTGCAAGCATCATCATGGTCTTCATCTGGTGTTCCTCACCTCCCTGTGGCGCGGACAGCTTAGCTCATGGTCGTTGACCATGCCAACTGCCTGCGCCCATGCATAAACGATGGTCGGGCCGACAAACTTGAAGCCCCGCGTCTTCAGGTCCTTCGACATCGCCGCCGACCAGTCTGTGAAGGTCGGCGCCTGCCGGAAGTCTGACCATTTGCCATGGATCGTCTGACCGCCGACCCAGCCCCAGCAATAGCCGGCAAAATCCTCTCCGGATTCCATCATCGCCAGGTAGACCTGCGCATTGCCGATCACCGCCTCGATCTTCTTGGCGCTGCGGATGATGCCGGGGTTCTCCATCGCCTTGGCCACCCGCTTCGGCGTCCAGCGCGCCAGCCGCTCCGGATCGAACGCGTCAAACTCCTCGCGGATCGACTCGCGCTTCCTCAGGATCGTGATCCAGCTCAGCCCGGCCTGCATCCCGTCGAGTTGCAACTTCTCCCACAGCGCGCGCGGGTCGCGCTCCGGCACGCCCCATTCGGTATCGTGATAGTCGCGGTAAAGCGTGTCGCTCACCGGCGCCCAGCCGCAATAGGGTGTCTCGTCACTCATCGGCGCCCGCCTCCATAAGGGCTTTCACCTCGGCCATCAGCCAGGGTGCGCCCTCAATCTCCGCAGGCATATCATTCACCATCACGGGCTCCTTCGCCTGCACCGCCTTCGCGAACCGGTCCGTCCGCAGCAGCGCCAGGCCCTCGGTCTCGAACACGCTTGTCACCGTGCCCAGCAGGCTTGTCCCCGCGCGCACTTCCGCGCCCGCCACCAGTCCGCTGCCGCGCACCCGAACCGTCCGTTTGCGGATCAATCCCTTGCGCTTCATGCGGCTCGCCACTTCCTGTCCGACGAAACAGCCCTTGCGGTAGTCGATGCCGTCCATCAGGTCCATGTTGATATCGGTCGGGAACACCTCTGCCGCGCGGTAGTCGCGCCCCCATTCCGGAATGCCCGCGTGGATCGCCAGCGCGTCCCAGCGGGGCAGGGGCTCGGCCGCGTCCCCCGCCGCCACTACCGACCGGTGCGGCAGCTTCGCGTCACGCGGGTCAGCCACCCCGTTCACGTCAATCGCCGAAACCAGCCCCTCATTCCGCAGGATCTCCACCGCAGACCGCAACCGGAACATCTTCAGCCGCTTCAGCAAGTCCTCGGCCGCCTCCGCGTGCACATCGATGTGCACGCCCTCCGCCGTCCGGTGCGCGATATAGTCCGCGATGATCTTGCCCTGCGGCGTCAGCAGCGCGCCATACCGCGCCTCGCCCGCCGCCCAGTCCGCCACCCTGTGCGTCACCGTCCGCTCCAGCAGGGCGAGCGTGTCAGGACCGGTAAGAACGAGAATGGATCGGTTAGGAAGGCGGTGCATGAGGCAGGTTTAGTGCCGCACGCGCCCCGCCGCAATGCCGGGCTTGCGAACGGCGGCGGCAATCGGTCCCCTTATCGGGACAGGGCGTAAGCGGTGGCTTCCTTGCGCATATCGGCCAGGCGTTCGCGGCCGAGATAGCGTCCTGCGCTGACAATTCCCGCCGGGTCCTCCAGCGCCGCAAAGCTCTGAAGCGGGTCGGCGTCCAATAGAACGAAATCAGCCGCCGAGCCTTCGGAAACCGTTCCGTGATTCAAGGCGCCTGCCTTTTCCGCGGCAAGCCGGGTTGCCGCATCAAGCACTTGCTGGCGGGACATGCCTGCTTCAACCAGATATTCCATCTCATCAAGAAGTACCAGGCCCGGAATGCCGCAGCTTTCCGGCGCGCCGTCCGTGCCTGCAAGGATCCTCACCTCAGACGCCTTCAGACTGGTCATGACTTCGGCAATGACATCTTGGTACACCTCAATGCTCGGCCCGGCATCGTCCCTGAACCTTTTGGACTCGTTGCACTTCTGCATCATGGTTTCCGGAAGATAGCTCTGCGCCGCCACGAAGCTCCGTTTACGGACGGGTGCCCGCACGCTCAGGGTCGGCGTGACGGAGACGTTTTCTACGGCTAGTGCGTCAAACAATTGTCTGCACCCGGCGGTATCGTAAAGACCGGCCATGGAGCGTTCATAATATCCCGGCCCGCCTGTGTACCAACCATCATAGAACTTCAGTGTGTCAGCCTCCCCATTCGGGCCGCAATAGGCCAGCAGTTCCGGCGGAAGGTGGTCGAAATCCCTCTGGCCCGAGGCCGCCGATTCCAGCGGGCCCGAATAGGGCCGCAAGTGTCCTGCAACCAGCCGTCCTTCGGCAACTGCAGCCGCCGTAATGGCGGCGTAGATTTCGGGTTCCAGAAAATCGTGCACCTTGATGAAGTCCACCCCAAGCGCCAGCTGGCTTCGAACCATTTCCTCAGCCTGCTCGGGTGTCTCCGGGATCAACGTATGGTCAAAGTTTCCCCAGGGCTGCTTGCCTGAAAACGACTGGCCAGCGACCTTGAGCACAGGTGCCGGCTCGCCGGCCGCCCGCATGGCGTTCCATGAATTGCGCAAGGTGAGGATTTCATCGGTACGCGATCCCAGATCCCGCAGTCCCAGCACACCATAGGACATGGCGAGCGGGGCATGCCATCGGGATGGCTCCAGGTCCGGATCGTCAGGCGCCCTGTAGGCTTCCAGGTGAACATGAAGGTCCCACAGGCCCGGTATCAGGTATTGTCCTGATGCATCGACGATCTCGCATAGCCCGGAAGGGCATCCGTCACCCGCGCCTCGAATGCCAACGACGACTCCGTCGGCCACAAGCACGTCTTGCGGCGCAGACACAGAGCCCGTCTCTGTGTCGATGACCCTTACAGATGCAATCACCAGGTCTGCAGCCGGTTGCACCGGCAGGCTGGACGAGCAGCTTGCAAGTCCGGCCTGCAAGGCCAATGCGGCGCCGAATGTCTTGAGTCTGCGCATGGAAGTCTGCCTCACCTGTGCAGACGTCTGGTCGTCCCTCGCGCCTTACGCAGGACGAGTTAGGTTTTGGCACATTCAGGTCAATATCAGCGGCCGGCCATCAGCCCTTTGCGCCCGGCATCGCCGCAATCACTGCCGCCGCCAGCGCGCTCTTCAGCAGCGACCCTGCGAGGAAGGGCACCACGCCGGACGCGAGCGCAATCTCCGGCGTCGTCAGCATCGCCAGCCAGCCTCCGCCCACCGCCAGGATCAGCGCGTGCAGGCCAAGGAAGCCCGCAAACCGGACGCCATGCAGCGCCAGCGTCGGCCCCTTCGGCAGGAAGCCCGCGAGGAACGCCGCCACCGGGAAGGCAAAGAGGTAACCCGCCGTCGGCCCGGTAAACGCGATCAACCCCGTCTTCCCGCCCGCCAGCACCGGCGCCCCCATCAGCGCCAGACCCAGCCAACTGAGCACAATCGCCGCGCCCATCCGGGGCCCTGCCACCGCGCCGAGCAGCACTACGACCAGCGTCTGCATCGTCACCGGAACCGGCACCATCGGCAGCGACACATAAGACGAAACCGTCAGCGCCGCGATCCCGGCAAGCCCGATCGCCACCGGGCGAAGCAGGGGACGGCTGAGCGGACGGGCAAGGGACTGCGACATGGGAAATCCTCGAAAATGAACGCGCCCTTCTTGTGCGCCGCACAAGCCGGGGTCAAGCCTCCCGGCCTCTCCAAACTTCGCAGGGTCCGTTGGTCGTCATCCCGGTTTCGCCGCTGGCGAAGACCGGGACCCGGACTTTCTTGCGGCCCGTTCCGGTGTTCGCCGGAAGCGATAAGGGATGATAGAAAAACGAGGCGGCGTGAGAACAAATGAGAATCAATGAGAATAGATCGTCATTGCGTGTGCATGGATTGCGTTTGGATGAAGCCCGTTTTCAGGGATGGCCGAGGTCTCGCGCCCGCACTTGCGCCTACAAAAAACCCGCCTCCAGAAAAATAAAACCCAACCCCCCTCAAGCGCTTGTAAAATAGTTCGCGTTTCCTTCCGCTACACCTCCGCCCACGGAGGTATACTGCGTGCATGATCCCGATGCGCACCTTCAGAGCCGACCCACACTTCGCCGACCTGTTCGCGCATGTGCATGTCGTCTGCTGGCCGATCCTCTGGTGGCAGCTCAACGCGCTGTTCAGATGGTGCAAACGCCAGGGCATCCCGGACGTCCTGTACAGCGTCAACGCATGGGGCTTCATCACCCTGCGCAACGCCGGCGCGGCGTTTGATCTCACCGCTTACAAACCCGAATTCAGAACCTTCCGCCCTCTGACGGAAGCCATCTGGGGCAGTGACCTTCCCGCCTGCCTGGAACCCCTTTTCCTCCCCCGCGAAGCGGATGGAAGTGTGTCGCGCCAAAGGCACGAGACGGAGGGGCCTCTGCCCTCACAACTGGATTCAACCTAGCCCTTCTACCGCTCATCCCGGCGGAAGCCGGGATCCAGACTTGAGACCTGGTGCAAAGCCGCCTCACTGGATCCCGTCTAGCGACGAGATGAACAGAAAATTAAATCAGCACAGAATCACCCGGCCAACCGCCGTTGCGCCCGAAAAAGAGTGCTGTGCGACACCACCTCCGCGTGACATTTCTTCGCTCTGGCGCGATAAATTGCGCCATGACCCAAATCTTTGACCTCATCCTGCGCGGCGGCACTGTCGTCACCCCCGGCGGCGAAGCCCGCACCGATATC
>JBBSAZ010000117.1:0-6418 GCA_038251755.1 Caulobacterales bacterium | reverse complement strand
CTTCATCATCTCCTGCTGCTTGCGCTGCGGATCGGCAGCGAAGCGCTCGTTGATGTCCTTCATCGGCTCCTGAAGCTTCTTCAGCTTTGCCATCGATTTGAAGCTGGCATTGTAGAGCGGGACGAGCGGCAGCTTCACCAGCACGGTGAATGCAAGGATTGCCCAGCCGAATGATCCGACGTGACCGTGCAGCCAGTGCAGCACATAAAAGAACGGCTTGGTGAGGAAGAAGGCCCAGCCCCAATCGATGGCATCGACGAGTTGGGGAATGCCCTGATTCTGTTCGTAGTCGCGCAGGATCTCGAACTTCTTGGCGCCGGCAAAGATACGATTCTCGATCGTAATGCTTGCGCCGGGCGCGAGGTCGACAGCGGTGCCTTCGGTGCGCACTTCGAGCGGGCCGCCGCGGGCGAGGCTGGCGCGGTTGACCGATGCGGTGAACGGCGCGGTCTGGGCCGGAACCAGCGCACTCATCCAGTACTTGTCGCTGAGGCCCCACCAGCCGCCCGTGGTGGTGGTAAAGTTGCCGTCTGCCGATTCCCCGTCGATCTTCTTGGAGGCAAGCAGGGGTTTGTATTTCTTGAGGCGGAGTGTGCCCTCCATTACGCCCATGAGTCCCATATGGGCGAGGCCGTTGTCCGCCTCCGCCGCCACGCCGGGCTCGGTCGCATTGAGGAAGAGCTTGTAGTCGCCCTGCCGTTCGATCGAGCCGATCGGACGCAGGCTCTTGGCGGCGTCCGAAGTGTTGGTGACAGTATCGGCGAAGATGAAGAGGTAGTTCTCGTCGACGGAGACGACACGGTCGATGGTCACGCCGGGGGTTTCGAGCCGGAGGGTGACCGGCGTCGCCGAACTGAGGGTGCCTTCCCCGACCTGTGTCCAGGGCGAGTTGCGCCCGGCGACCAGTGTATTGCCGTCGGCCCAGTAATAGGTCGAAAAATATCCGAACTCGGACTCTTCGGGGCGAAGCAGGCGGATTTCTTCGGTCTTCGCAACGGTGACGAAGTGCTGCTTCAGCTGGAGGTCGTCAAGGCGGGCGCCGGCGAGGCGGATCGAGCCATCGATGGAAGCCGCGTCCAGCTTGACGCGCGGGGCGGCGGCGAGGGCTTCCGGAACCGGCTTCGGACCGGCTGCAGCTTCGGCGCCGGTGTCGACGGACGCCGTCTGCTGCTGCGCAGCCTCAACGGCCTGCTGGGCCTGGAAGCGCTTCTGGGCAGGCTCCATGACGAATATCTGGTAGAGAAAGACGAACGCGATCATCGCCGCCATGGCGAGCAGGAAATTGCGCTGTTCTTCTTTTTCCATGGACGGTATTCCGCAAGTCTGTGGGCAGGGCGCCAGGTTCAGGCGCAGGGGGCATCAAATGCGCGCGAGGCTTATCAGCGCGCTTTCCATATCGTCAAGCAATCGGGGCCAGCCGACGTCAAGCGTCGCCTCGCGGGCGATAAACACATAATCCCAGCCCGGACGGCCATAGCGCGCCAGCAGCCGCCGGGACGCCTCGCGCAGGCGGCGCTTGGCCCGGTTGCGCTGAACCGCGCCGCCGATCTTTTTTGTCGCGGTGAAGCCTTCCCCGATTTCGGGCCCAGGGGTCTCGCTGGCCCGCGCGCGAGCCTGGATGACGACGGATTTGCGCCGCTCGGTGACCCCGTCACGCGCAAACGTGAATTCGCGCCGCTTCTTGAGGCGGCGCGTTTTCGGGATTTCTGGATTTTCGGGGCCGGACATGATCGGCCTCCCGGTCGGCGGGCCGGTCAGGCCCGCTGGGGAAGGATCAGGCGGTGAGGGTCTTGCGGCCCTTGGCGCGGCGGCGTGCCAGCACCTTGCGGCCACTCTTGGTGCCCATACGCTCACGGAAACCATGCGTGCGCTTGCGGCGGAGGTTGCTCGGCTGGAAAGTGCGTTTCATGGGACTGCTCTGGGGCTTTGAACTTGGAAAACGGGGGCAATACAGGCGGGCAGAGGTATGGTCAAGACGAAACCGGTGCAAAAATTCGCCTCCCGGGCAGTCTTTATCACCACCTCGTGAGATGCCGGCGGCAGCGGCGGCGGCTATGTGGCCTCCAATCACCCGAACCCGGAGTATCCACATGCGCACCGTTGCCCTGAGCCTTGTTGCCCTCGCGGCGTGCCTTTTCCCGGCGCCGGGTTTGGCAGATACCACGCCAAGAACTGCAGCGGAGACCCAAGTGCCTGCCGAACACGCCGAGTGGACCCGCCTTCTCAAGACGTATGTCAAAGCCAGCTCTGACGGGATCACCCGGGTGGACTATGCCGGGCTTGCCGCGTCGCCAAACGACCGCGCCGCGCTGGACGCTTATATCGCGCGGTTTGCCGAGGCGGACCTGTCGGCCAAAACCGACGCAAACTTCGCGTCATGGGCGAACCTCTACAACGCTGTCACCGTTCGCCACATCGTGGAGCGCTATCCGGTCAAGTCGATCCGGGACGGATACCTGACGGGCCCGTGGAAAGAGGTGAAGGTTCAGGCGGGAGGTACCGAGGTGTCGCTGGACGCCATCGAGCACAAGATCCTGCGCAAGACCTGGGGCACGCCGGAGGTGCACTACGCGATCAACTGCGCGTCCTACAGCTGCCCGAACCTGCCGGCAAAAGCCTGGGAACCGGCCAGCCTCAAAAAGGATCTCGACGCTGCCGCGCGCGCCTACATCAATCATCCGCGCGGCGTGACGGTGACGTCCCGCGGGCTGAATGTCTCGGAAATTTACAACTGGTTCGATGCGGACTTCGGCGGGTCAAAAGCGTCAGTCGTCGAACATCTCCTCAAACATGCCGACCAGGACCTTGCCGCGAAAATCCGCGCCAATCCGAAAATCCTGCGCTACCAATACGACTGGTCGCTCAACGATGCGGCGAAGCTGAAAAAGCCGGTGAAACCATGACCTCCAAACCTGCCGCCCTTTGGGTTCGGCTCTGGCCCGTCTACATCATTCTTCTGGGGCTGGGCATCGCGCTGTCCCAGGGATGGCATGAGTACCTGACGCTGGAATCACTGTCGGCCAACGCGGCCTCGCTTGATGCGATGGTGCGCGAGAATTTTCTGATCGTGTTTGCGAGTTACATCCTGATCTATGCAGCCGCGACGACGTTCATGGTTCCCGGCAGCGCGCTGACCATTGGCGGCGGATTCCTGTTCGGGCTGGCGCTCGGCACACCGGCAACCGTGATCGGCGCAACGATCGGGGCGTCGGTCCTGTTCTTTGCGTCAAAGACCTCTATCGGGGCGATCCTTCGGGATATCGCCGGACCGTTCATAGAAAAGATGCGCGCCGGCTTTGCGGAAAACCCGGTCTCCTACATGTTTGCCCTGCGCCTCATCCCGATCTTCCCGTTTGCCGCGGTCAACATCGCGCCCGGCCTGCTAGGCGCCAAGTACAGGGACTATCTGTTGACCACGTTCTTCGGCATCATCCCGGGCACACTGGCCTATACATGGATCGGTGCGGCGGTGAAAGGAACCCTGCTCGAAGGTGGCACACCGGATATCGGCTCGCTGGCCGCAAACTTCGTGCCTGCCTTCCTTGCCCTCGGCCTCGTCTCGCTTCTCCCGGTCGCCTACAAGAAATTCTTCCCGAAGAAAGTACCCGTCTGATGGCTGATGTCCGTACCCTGAAGGCCGACCTGTGCGTCATCGGTGCAGGCTCCGGCGGGCTGTCTGCCGCGGCAGGCGCGGCGATGCTCGGGCTCAAGGTGGTGCTGTTCGAGAAGCACGAGATGGGCGGGGATTGTCTGAACTATGGCTGCGTGCCGTCCAAAGCTCTCCTCGCCTGTGCCAAGGCGGCGCACGCCCCGAGCGAGGCGGCGAAGTATGGTGTGACGCTGGCGCCGGCCAAAGTCGACTGGAACGGCGTCAAGGCGCATATCCGCAAGACCATCGAGACGATCGCGCCGGTTGATAGCCAGGAACGTTTCGAAGGCCTCGGCTGCACGGTGATCCGCGAAGCGGCACGGTTCGAAGACCGCGATACGGTCGTGTCAGATACCGCACGCGTGAAAGCCCGCCGGATCATCGTGGCGACCGGCAGCAGCGCCTTTATTCCGCCGATCCCCGGACTCTCGGACCTGCCCTATCTCACCAACGAAACCATTTTTTCCCTGCCGGAATTCCCGGAGCACCTTGTGGTGCTCGGCGGCGGTCCCATTGGCCTGGAGCTGGCGCAGGCCTTCGTCCGTCTCGGCGCGAAGGTCACAGTGATGGAGATGGGCCGCGCGCTCGCCCGCGCAGACGAAGCGCACGCGAAGCTGGCGGTGGAGGCCCTGCGCGGAGAAGGTGTCACGATACTCGAGGGGCATAAGGTGACCCGGGTGTCCGGCGATCCGGGACGCGTCATGGTCCACGCTGAAGGCCCCGGCGGCGAAACAGCAGTGCAAGGCTCCCACATCCTTGTGGCGCTTGGCCGCCGCGCCGTTCTGAACGGATTGGACCTCGACAAGGGCGGCGTCACTCATACGCCGGCGGGAATCACAGTCAGCGACACGCTTCGCTCGAAGAGCAATCCGCGCGTCTGGGCACTCGGCGACGCAGCGGGCCGCGAGCAGTTCACGCATGTCGCGGGCTGGCATGCGTCGGTCTTCATCCGCCGCGCCTTCTTCAAGCAGGGCAGCACGGCGGCGAGCCTGCCGGTTCCATCGGTCACCTACACCTCTCCGGAGATCGCGCAGATCGGCCTGACGGAAGCCGAAGCGCGCGCGAAATTCGGCAACGCCGTGAAGACGTCAGCCTTCCCGTTTCATGATAATGACCGCGCCATTGCCGAGGGCAGGACGCTGGGCGAGGCCAAGCTTGTGCTGCACAAGGGCAAGCTGGTCGGCGCGTCGATCGCGGGAGACGGGGCCGGCGATATCCTGCAACTCGTCTCGGTGGCGATGTCGAATGGCCTCAAGCTCACCGCGCTGACGAACTTCATCTCGCCTTATCCGACGCGCGCCGAGGCGGTAAAGCGCGCCGCATCGGCTTATTTCACGCCCAGCGTTTTCGGAAAACCGGCCCGGACGCTGGTCGGCCTGTTGCAGCGGATTCCCTGACCGGCCCCGTTCCCCTTCCCGTCATTTTCGCCTAAGCCTCGGCGCGTGACCGCGACCCCACCTGCCCCCGTACCGACGCCGCCGCCGGGCCTGCGGCGGTTTGCCGACAGCCTGGCAGCGCGCCTGTTTGCGCTGACACTCGGGGCAATCCTGTTCACCGAGTTTCTGATTTTCATTCCGTCCGTCAGCAACGTGCGCACACAATGGCTTGAGGAGCGCGTGGCGGCGGCCCGGATCGCTGCGCTGGCACTCGACGCTGCGCCGATGCGGGAAGTGTCCGACGAACTGTCGGAAAGCCTGTTGATGAAGGCTGAAGTGCTGGCTGTCGCCGAGATTGAAGACGAGATGCACATTCAGCTTCTCGCGCCGCGCGTAGCGATTGACGGCCCCATGCGTCTTGTGGACCTCAGGGGCTCGACCGCGATGGGTCGCTCCTTCGCCGCCCTCAGGGAATACGCTGCGCCGGCAGGCGAGATCCTGATCGTGGTTGCTGAAGGCTCCGCCGAAGGCCGGGTGCTCGAAATCCTGTTGCCGCAGGCGCCGCTGAAGGCCGGCCTCATTCAGTTTGCCTGGCGGGTAGCGGGCCTGTCGCTGATCATCGCGCTGGTGGCGGCGGTGCTGATTTATGCCGTGCTCGACGTGTTTGTCGTGCGGCCCATCAAGCGCGTGACCATCAGCGTGGAACAGTTCAGCCGTGACCCCGGCAGCTGGACGCGGCGGCTGTCACCGACACCCCGGCGTGACGAGATCGGCCGTGCACAGAATGCCCTGTCGGGCATGGAAGAAGCGGTTGCTGACGCTTTCCGGCAGCGTGCCCATCTCGCTGAGCTCGGCAGCGCGGTAGCCAAGATCAACCATGACTTGCGCAACTCGCTGGCTTCGGCGCAGCTTGTCTCGGACGTGCTGGCGAAGTCCGAAGACCCCCGCGTCAAGCGCGCTGCGCCGCGCCTTGAGCGGGCGCTGGAACGCGCGATCGAGCTGGCGACCGCCACCCTTGACTATGGCAAGGCGGCGCCGCGCCCGCCCAAACTTCAATCCGTTGGCTTGCGTATGGTCCTGTTGGAAGCGGCGGATGAGGCACTCAACGGGGGCGAGACACAGATCGAGATCGGCGTACCGGACAACTTTGTTTTCACGAGCGATCCGGACCATTTGCACCGGATTGCCTCCAACCTCCTGCGCAACGCCGCCGAAGCCATGGCACAGGCCGCGACTCCGGCGCCGCACATCTGCATCATGATCGAACGCGGCGCACTTGTGTTCCAGGACAACGGGCCCGGCTTGCCTGAGAAGGCGCGGGCGAACCTCTTCAAACCCTTCGCCGGCTCAACACGGGCAAACGGCACCGGCCTCGGCCTCGTGATTGCCCATG
>JBBSAZ010000116.1:0-6470 GCA_038251755.1 Caulobacterales bacterium | reverse complement strand
TCGACCTGTTCGCCGTGCTGCTGGGCGGGGCTGTCGCCCTGATGCCAATCTATGCCCGCGACATCCTGCATGTCGGCGAACTCGGCCTCGGCCTTCTGAGGGCCTCTCCGGGCATCGGGGCGATCATCGCCATCGCTCTGATCACAGCGTTCCCGATCCGCGACCATGCCGGCTGGATCCTGCTGGCCGCCGTGGCGATGTTCGGGCTGGCGACCGCCGTGTTCGGCGCCTCGACGCTGGCCTGGCTGTCGATCCTCGCCCTGATGTGCGTCGGCGGGTTCGACATGGTTTCAGTCTATGTCCGCGAGATCATCCTGCAGCTCTGGACGCCGGACGCGGTGCGCGGCCGGGTGAATGCGGTGAACTCGATATTCGTCGGGGCCTCCAACGAGCTGGGCGAGACGCGCGCCGGGTTCATGGCGGCTGTCGCCGGTCCGGTCGTGACGGTCGTCGCGGGCGGCTTCGCAGCGATAGGAATTGCGACTCTTTCGATAATGATTTTTCCCCAGCTGAGAAAGATCCGAACCCTGGACGCACAGGAAGACGAGAAAACGAAGGTCATTTGAACGCAAAAACCCGCGCCGAAGTGGCGCGGGTTTCATGGAAACATCCCTGAGGGAAAGGACCTTACTTGATCTTTCCTTCTTTGAAATCAACGTGCTTCTTCGCAACCGGATCATACTTACGCTTCACCATCTTCTCGGTCATGGTGCGCGGATTTTTCTTCGTGACGTAGAAAAAACCAGTATCAGCCGTCGAATTGAGGCGAATCTTGATCGTGGCGGGTTTGGCCATGGGGTGGCCCTTCTCGAATGGGGTTGAAACCTGAAAGCGGGCTTATTGACGAGGTGAGGCCGCCAAGTCAAGCGGTCAAAGCCGGTCCGTCGCGTGACCTCCCCGGCTCCAGCGCAGGAAGGGCGGGCCTTGGACGGTTCCGGGCTTTTCCAGCCGCTCGCCAATCTCGCCCAGCATGAACCGGGTGACCGAGGGCAGGTCCAGCTTCAGGGCGTCCGCCAGCGTCACCCATTGCAGGTCCGACAGCTCCGCCCCATCCACCGGTGGGCGTTCGTCGATCAGGGCGAGTTCCGCCTCGGCCATGAAGAAGCGGGCATCGAAGCGCTTTGGCCGATAGGGGGGCGTCACCGCTCGGCCGATGAAAACCAGCGGAGAGAGGACCGGGGCGATCTGCATCCTGTGGAATTCTTCCCAGCCCGGCGGCGGCGCGCCCGGCATCCCGCCGGAACGACCAACGATCAGCCCGGTTTCCTCGAAGGTCTCGCGAATCGCCGTCAGGGCGAAGGCACGGGGTGTGCGGCGCGACTGCACGCGCAGCTTGGCCTCCACATCGGGATGCAACTCCTCCGACGCGGCCGCCTTGCCGTCCTTGGGATCAACGCGCCCGCCGGGGAAGACGTACTTGTCCGGCATGAACGTGTTGGTGCCGGCGCGCTTGCCCATCAGCACGCGCGGCTGCGCTGCGTCGCGGCGCACGAGGATCAGCGTCGCGGCATCGCGCGGCCTCGGGCTTGGCACGCCCTTGATGACGACGTCGCCCTCTTCTTCCTTATCGTATGCACGCTTTAACATGACTGACATCTTCGATGCCAATCCGGCGAAAGCAAGACGGGCAGGGTGATGACGTAGGGTCAGACCCGGTTCCGCTCATCCCCGCTTTTGCGCGGATGAGCGGTAAACTCAATTGTAGGAGGCCTTTACCGGCGCTTCTTCTTGCCGGCGCCCGGCGGCAAGGTGCGCCGGTCGAAACTGGGCTTGCCGCGCCGGGGCGGGCCGCGATGCCCGCGGTTGCCATCCGAGTCGCGGCTGATCGCCTTGCGGGCGGCGTTGCGGCCGGCGGGGGCGGGGGCCGGATCGGAGATCATTTCCAGGAGAAGGCCGCCCTGCAGGGGTGTCACCTCTTTCAGCCGTACCCGGACGATCTGACCAAGCGAGAAGGTCTTGCCGGAGCCGCGCGCATAGACCGCCATCGCGGCAGCGTCATGCACCCAGTATTCATCCGACAGGGACGAGATGGGGATGAAGCCATCGGCCCCGGAGCCCGCCAGCGCCGCGAACAGTCCGGCCGGCGTGACACCGGTGATGCGCGCCTCGAACTCAGCGCCCACGCGGTCAGCGAGGAAGATCGCAAGATAGCGGTCGGTCGCATCGCGCTCGGCGGCCATCGAGCGGCGCTCAGTCATCGAGATATGGCTGGCAATGTCTTCCAGCCGGGCGGCGGAGCGTTCCGACATGCCATCCGGGCCGAAATCATGCACCGTGATCAGTGCGCGGTGGACGACGAGGTCAGCGTAGCGGCGGATCGGCGAGGTGAAGTGGGAATAGCGTGCCAGGTTCAGGCCGAAGTGGCCGAGGTTTTCCTCCGAATAGATCGCCTGGGCCTGCGAGCGCAGCACCATCTGCTGGATCATGCCTTCGTAATCGCCGCCGCGAATCTCGGCGAGCAGCTTGTTGAACTTGTGCGTCTGCGGACGTTCGCCGATGTTCCATTTCATGTCGAGCGTCTGCAGGAAGTCTGCGAAAGCGGCGATCTTGGCATCCGAGGGTGTATCGTGCACGCGGTAGATGACCGGGCCCTGCTTCTGCTCCAGCGACTCGGCGGCGGCGACGTTTGCCTGGATCATGAACTCTTCGATCAGGCGGTGCGCCTCGAGGCGTTCCTTGGTCGTGATGCCGGTGATCTCGCCTTCCGGATTGAACATGATCCGGCGTTCCGGCATGTCGAGATCCAGCGGGCTGCGCGCATCGCGGGCCTTTGAGACGGCGGCATAGGCGCCCCAGAGCGGGCGCAGAACGGTGTCGAGCAGTTCGCCCGCCTTGCCGCCGGGCTTTCCGTCGATGGCGGCCTGGGCCTCCTCGTAGGCGAGCTTTGCGGCCGAGCGCATCGTGGCGCGCAGGAACCGGTGAGATCGTTTGTTGCCGTCCTTGTTGAAAATCATTTCGACCGCAAGGCAGGGGCGCAATTCGCCTTCCTTCAACGAGCAGGCGTCTGCCGAGAGTTCAAACGGCAGCATCGGCACGACGCGGTCCGGGAAGTAGGTCGAGTTGCCGCGCTTCTCGGCTTCCTTGTCGAGTGTCGAGCCTTCGGTGACATAGGCCGACACGTCAGCGATGGCGACGATCACCTTCCAGCCATCGGGGAGTTCCTCGGCATGCACGGCGTCGTCATGGTCACGCGCATCATGCGGGTCGATGGTGATCAGCGGGATGCTGGTCAGGTCCGTACGCGGAACGTTTGCAGGCTCCTTGGATTTTGCCTCGGCGATCACCTCTTCCGGAAAGTCGACCGGGATATCGTTGGCATAGATCGCGATCAGGCTGGCCGAGCGCGCATCCGTAATATGGCCGATCACTTCCTTGATGACGCCCAGCGCTGGGCCGTATTGGCGGCGGCCTTCGGGCTTCGGCTCGGCGATCACGAGGTCGCCGTCGCCGGCGCCCTTGCGGTCGGCTTCCTGGATCAGCAGTTCGCGGCGCTCCTTGCGGCTCGCCGGGGTCACGCGGCCGCCATGCGGGGTCTTGTTGTAGAGGCCGACGATGCGGTCACTGATGCGCTTTTCCAGCAGCGTGACAACATAGGCGCGCCAGGAGCCATCTTCGCGTCCGGAAATCTTGCACACCGCCCGATCGCCCTTGGCGGGCGCGCGGGAGCGGGATTTGCCGGAGGGGCCGCCATAGATCAGCTCCGGCCCGAAAAGGCCGTGGTCGCCGACGCACTGGCCGATCAGGTCGCCCTCGCGGGTGAGGCGCGTGAACTCGACGAGGCCGCTCGGGGGCGGGCGGTCTGTCTGCGCGAAGCTGCGCTTGCCGGTGCGCTCCAGCTTGCCTTCGCGCTCCAGCTCCTCGAGCACCTCGCGCAGGATCGCGCGCTCCTTGCCCTTCACCTTGAGGCCCTTGGCGATCTCGGCCTTGGACGTGGCGGCGGGGTTTTCCTTCAGGAAATCAAGAACAGTCTGACGGTCTGGAAAGCTCATAAGGCCGCATATAGGGGAGTTTGCGGCGGAATGCGCGGGGAAATTGCGGGGAGTTAGCTCCCTGCCTTCGCTGCCGGCAGGGTCAGCACGTCCACCGGCGACAGCGCGAAGCTGCCGGCCTGGGCGCCCCAGTCGCCGAGGAGGATTTCGTAGTGCAGGTGGCGCGCGACGGTGTAGGAGGCCGTGTTGCCCATCAGGCCGATCACGTCGCCGGCCTTGACCGTCTTGCCCACTTCGATGCCCGCGCCGAATTCCTGCAGGTGGGCGTAGCGCGTGAACACGCCGTTGCCATGTTCGATAACGAGCTGGTTGCCGAAATCGTCCCGGTACGATTGTTCGCGCACGACACCTGCCGCGGCGGCGTAGATGTCCACGGCGTTGCGGCTGTAATAGTCGACGCCCTTGTGGTTGCTGAAGCTGCGCGGACCGAAGCCGGAGGAGAAGCAGGCGGCTTCCACCGGCGCGGTGGCCAGCGTGACCTTTCCGGCTGCGACGACGAAGGGGGCATAGTCCGTCATCATCAGGTTGGCATCCGTAGGCGGACGGTTCGCCACGGTCATGCCTGGGCAGACAGACATCGCGGACGGGAAGGCGCGCGCGGCCTGCTGCGGCTGCGACGGGAGTGGCTGCGGGGCTTTCGGTGCGGCAGGCTCAGGCGCGGTTGTCCGGACGGCCTCGCTGGTTGCGCAGGCGGCGACAATCAGCGCGAGGCCCAACGACACGGCGTGCAGCGGCTTCAGGTTCAACATCACGGCGCCCCTTCCTGCAGGGTCTTGATCCTACGCCGAAGCGAAAGGCGGGACAATTCCTCCGCGAGCTTACAAAAGTGTTACCGGTCGGCGGGCGGCGCCAATTCAGGCGTCGGTCTTCTTCGCGGCAGGCTTCTTTTTCGCAGGGGCTTTCTTGGCTGCAGCCGGCTTTTTCGCCGCCGCTTTCTTCGGCGCGGCTTTTTTCTTGCCGCCGCCGCTTCCGGCCTTGGCGTTCACCAGTTCGAGGGCGGCTTCCAGCGTGACCGTCTCCGGCGCCATCTCCTTCGGCAGCGTGGCGTTGACCTTGCCCCACTTCACGTAAGGGCCGTACTTGCCGGCGAACACTTCGACGGGGCCGCCATCGGGGTGGTCGCCCAGCATCTTCAGCGCGGCGACACCGCCGCGTCCGCCGCCGCCGGCTGCCGCTTTTGCGCGCTTGTCCGCAATCAGGTCCACGGCGCGGTTGATGCCGATGGAGAAGACCTCGGTGGGATCTTTCAGGTTTGCGTACGTCTTGCCGTGCTGGACGTAGGGTCCGAAGCGGCCGAAATTGGCGAGGATCATTTCGCCATCTTCCGGGTGCGGACCAATTTCGCGCGGCAGGCTGAGCAGTTCCACGGCGCGTGAGAGTGTCAGCGTATCAACGCTGTCAGCCTTGGCGAGGCTGGCGCGTTTCGGCTTCTCGCCATTGGCCATTTCGACATAGGGACCGAAGCGGCCGGATTTCAGCAGGATCATCTCGCCCTTCTCGGGGTGGATGCCGATCTCGTTGCCGTCCGGGTTGATGGCGCTCTCGCCGCCTTCGGCGGAGAATTGCCGCGTGTACTTGCACTCGGGATGGCGCGAGCAGCCGACAAAGGCGCCGAACTTGCCCAGCTTCATCGACAGCTCGCCCTCCTTGCAGAGCGGGCAGAGGCGCGGGTTCTCGATAGCATTGCCTTCGGCGTCCGTGCGCGGGAACACATAAGCGCCGAGTGTCTCGTTCAGCGCGTCGAGGACGTGCGTGACACGCAGGTCCTTGGTGCCGTCGATATCGACCGCGAACTGGGTCCAGAAATCGCGCAGGAAGGCTTTCCAGTCGAGCTTTCCGTCCGAGATGACGTCGAGCTTTTCTTCAAGCCCGGCCGTGAAATCATATTCCACATAGCGGGCGAAGAAGTTCTCGAGGAAGGCGGTAACGAGGCGGCCCTTGTCCTCCGGCACCAGCGCCTTGCCTTCGACGCGGACATATCCGCGGTCTTCCAGCGTCGACATCGTGGAGGCATAGGTGGACGGGCGGCCGATGCCGAGTTCTTCAAGGCGCTTGACGAGCGAGGCCTCTGTGTAGCGGGGCGGAGGCGTCGTGAAGGATTGGTTGGCGCCGGCCTTCAGGAGATCCGCATGCTGACCTTCTGCCATCTTGGGCAAGCGGCCTTCGGCGTCGTCGTCATCGTCGCCGGCGTCGTGGCCTTCGGTGTAGAGCTTGATATAGCCATCGAACACGACGACCTGGCCGGTGGCGCGCAGCACGGCGCGCTTGTCCTTGGAGGCGAGGTCGATGGTTGTGCGCTCGAACAGCGCCGCTTCCATCTGTGAGGCGACAGCCCGGCGCCAGACGAGGGTGTAGAGTTTCTTCAGGTCGCCTTCGCCATGATATTCATCGGGGCGCAGGTTGAAGTCGGTCGGGCGCACCGCCTCGTGGGCCTCCTGCGCGTTCTTTGCCTTGGATGAATAACGCCGCGTGTTTTCGGGC
>JBBSAZ010000115.1:0-6525 GCA_038251755.1 Caulobacterales bacterium | reverse complement strand
GTCGGCGACGTGAAGCGAAAAGCCGAGCGGCTGATGGAAGTCACCTACGAGGCGATGATGGCCGGCATCGCGCAGGTGAAGCCGGGCGCCCGCTTCGGCGATATCGGCGGCGCGATCAGTGAAGTCGCGCGGCTGAACCGCGTGTCGGTGGTCGACGAGTTCTGCGGGCACGGCCTCGGCCGCCTGTTCCATGACGAGCCGAACGTGGTGCATTCCGCCGCGTACGGAACGGGCCCGGTGATGAAAGCCGGCATGTTCTTCACGGTGGAGCCGATGCTGAACCTCGGCCGCAGGGACGCAGCCATCCTTCCCGATGGCTGGACCGCCGTGACGCGGGACCGCCAGCTGTCGGCCCAGTTCGAACACTCCGTCGGCGTGACCGAAACCGGCTACGAGATTTTCTCCGCCTCGCCCAAAGGCTGGCACGAGCCGTTCAAGGTTCGCCCCTGATGCGACCCCTGGCCGCCGCGGCCATGCTCCTGATCGCGGCGGCCTGCTCCGGCCCCTCAGGCACGCCCGCCATCCCGCAGGCCGATATTGAAGCCGCAGCAGGCCGCCTCGTCTCCTACCCCCTGTCGCTGGACCCCGCCTGCCGGGATGGGCGGGCCACCGCCTATGATCAATGTTCGAACCAGTTGGACCTCTTCGCCGCCGCCGTGAAACGCGCGCAGACAGAGGACAAGGCCGTGCTTGTCATCATCGGCGCCGAATGGTGCGGCTGGTGCCGCGCCTTTGATGCGCATCTCAAGGGCGCTACCGGCCGCTACGACTATGTGACGAAGGAACGGCGCGGCGATGTCAGTCAGGCCGCGCTGGAGCTTGTCCGCTATACCGCCGCGAACTTCGTTGTGGTGCACATCGAGGACGACTATGCTCCGGGTGCGGACGAGGTTGTCTCGGCCGCCGGCGCGCAGGCGCATTTCCAGGAAAAGTATCCGACGATCTTTGCGGCAGGTCCGGACGGCAAGTTCGCCGCAAAGCTCGATCACCCCTACGTCAAAATCCAGATCTCCGGCCCCGGCGCCTATCAGGGCTACGACCGGGGGCTGGTGCTGAAGGAACTGAAACGCCTGCACAAGGCCGCGGTCCCCAGATGAACGGGGAAGCGCCCCATTGGCAGGGCCACCGGGAGCGGCTGCGCACCAAGCTGCTGACGCGCGGGGCGGAGGCGCTGGATGATTACGAAATCCTCGAAGTGTTGCTGATGGCCTTCATTCCGCGCCGGGATGTGAAGCCGATCGCCAAGGCGCTGGAGCGTCAGTTCGGCGGCCTCTCCGCCATCCTTGCGGCCCCGTCGGAGGTGTTGGTCAAGGTCGACGGCGTGGGCGAGACTGTGGCGGCCTATCTCAAGGCCATCGACGAGCTGCATTCGCGCGCCGCGCTCGAAGAACTGAAAGCCCGCGAGGTCATCTCGTCCTGGAGCGCGCTGATCGAATACGTCCAGCGCGAGATCAAGCACGAGACGCGCGAGCAGTTCCGGGTGATCTTCCTTGACCGCAAGAACCAGCTGATCCTCGACGAGATCATGGGGCGCGGCACGGTGGACCATGCGCCGGTCTACCCGCGCGAGATTGCCCGGCGCGCGCTGGAAGTGCAGTGTTCCAGTCTGATCCTCGTGCACAACCATGCGTCCGGCGATCCGAAACCCTCGCGCGCGGATATCGAGATCACGCGCGAGATCATCGATGTGCTGCAACCCTTCGATATATCCGTACACGATCATCTGATCGTGGGCACGAGCGGCGTGGTCAGCTTCCGGTCATCCGGCCTGATCTGAGGTCTATCCGCCGGGTCACGCCGATCCGCTCCAGAAACGCCTCGTCGTGGCTCACCACGAGCAGGGCCCCGTCATAGGCCACCAGCCCCGCCTCGACCGCCTCCAGTGAGGCGATGTCGAGATGGTTGGTCGGCTCATCCAGGATCAGCAGTTGCGGCGGAGCGGCGCCGCCCAGAACGCAGGCAAGGCCTGCGCGCAGGCACTCCCCGCCGCTGAGGGTCGCTACCACCTGCAAGGACGCGCTGGCCCGGAAGCGGAAGCGTGCCAGCGCCGCGCGGCAGGCATTTTCATCCGCCTGCGGATTGAGGCGGCGAAAGTTTTCGAGGATCGTTTTGTCCGGCGCAAGCAGGCTCACATTCTGGTCCATCATCACCAATGGCGCAGCCAAGCGCACACCGCCTTCATAAGGCGGAAGCGCTCCGGTGATCACCTTCAAGAGGGTCGACTTACCGGCTCCGTTGGCGCCAACAAGCGCGACCCGTTCCGGCCCCCGCACCTCGGCTGACAGGTTGCGGATCACCGGGAGTGCCGGATCATACCCTGCCGTAACATCGCTCAGCGTCAGCACCGTCCTGCCGGGCGCAAGGCCGCTGGATGGCAGGCTGACCTTCATCGACTCCAGCATCTCGATACGCGCCCGCGCGGCCCTCGCGGCAGCCTCGGCTTCGGCGATCTGGCGCTCGGAAAGCATCTGCAGGTCGCCGGTGGAGGCCTCTGCGCGCCGTTTCATGGCGCCCAGCAGAATGCGCGGCGCGCCGCCCTTCGCGGCCTTGCGCTTTCCGGCGCCGTCCTTGCGCGCCTTTTTCTCGGCCGCAAGCTGCACCTTCTCGCGCGTCGCCTCCATCTGGCGTTCGGCGTCCGACAGGTCTCGCTGCGCCGCGGCGAGTTCCTGCGTCTTGCGGGCCCGGTAGGCACTCCACCCGCCACCATAGCGCGCCGCGCCCAGCGAGGTCAGCTCCACGATGGCCTCCACGGCTTCAAGCAGTTCGCGGTCGTGACTGACAATCAGCGCGCCGCCGCGCCAGCTGCCGAGCAGGCTGGCCACTATTCCGCGTCCCTCGTGGTCGAGATTGTTGGTCGGCTCGTCCAGCAGCAGGAAATCCGGTTCGGAGAAGAGCATCGCGGCGAGCGCCGCGCGCGTGCGCTGCCCGCCCGAGAGCGAGGCGAGCCGCGTCTCCGGCCCTGCCTCCAGCCCGGCCCGGCTGAGCGCTTCGGCGAGGCGAGCCTCCAGCGTCCAGTCCGCCGCCCCCCAGGCATCCGCCTCGCCGGCTTCCGCGCGGCGCAGGGTCGCGAGCGCGGTGCGCACGCCGAACAGGCCGGCTATCGTCTCGTCAGCAGGACCCTCGAAATTCTGGCGCAGGATGCCGAGCTTCGCGCTCACGGAAATTTTACCGGCAGAGGGCGAGAGACTTCCACTGATAAGGTTCAGCAGCGTAGACTTACCGACACCGTTCTGGCCGACAAGCCCTATGCGTTCCTGATTGAAACTGAAATTCAGGTCTGAAAACAGAACCCGGCCGTCAGGCAGGGCAAAGCTGAGCGAAGACAGGGTGATTGAAGCAGGCATGGATTGGGCTCATCCGGCAAATTGATCCGAGGGCGGTCATTTTGCAGGCGAGGTCCATGGTGCAGCGCTCCTGTCTCTGGCTTGAAACCGGAAGTTAGGCGGCGCATCCGCCGGTTTCAATGCCCGGCAGACGGGAAAAACCGGAGGCAGTTCGCCTGCCCTGACGATAAGACTTGCAGGCGGCAGCGGTCAGGTTACCGTCGCTCCACATCACAGCGCGCCGCCAGAAGCGCGCTTTCCCCTGGGAGGCGAGAGAGACAATGACGGCCACTGCAGCTGCGGCTGACAGCGCGAACGGGCACATCACGGGCTATGGCTCGAAGGGCTATCGCTCTTATGTCCTCATCGCCCTGACGCTGATCTATACGTTGAACTTCATCGACCGCACCGTGATCACGGTCGTCGCCCAGCCGATCATCAACACGTTTTCGCTCAGCGATGCGCAATGGGGCCTTCTGACCGGGCCGCCCTTTGCGCTGTTCTATGCGATCATGGGCATCCCCATCGCGATGTGGGCAGACCGCTCCAACCGGGTGATGATCATCGGGCTCTGCGTGGTGATCTGGTCGCTGATGACTGTCTTCTGCGGTCTGGCCGCCAGCTTCCTCTGGCTTCTCATCTTCAGGATCGGGGTCGCCATCGGCGAGGCCGGCTGCACGCCGCCCGCCAACTCGATCATCACCGATTACTACCCGCCCAAGAGCCGCGCCAACGCGATCGGAATTTATTCCATGGGTGTCACCATCGGCGGCGTGCTGGCGCAGCTGTTCGGCGGCCAATTGGCCAGCCTGAAGGGTGAAACGTTCGGCGGCTGGATGAATGCCATCGGCCTCGGCGGTCTGTTCTCGAACGTGAACTGGGCGGAAGTCGAAGGCTGGCGCCTCGTCTTCGTCATCGTCGGCGTGCCCGGCATCCTCGTCGCCATCATCCTCTGGCTCACCGTTCGCGAGCCACCGCGCGGCTATTCGGATCCGAAATCGGCGATACCGGACAAGGCCGGCTTCTTCGAGGCGTTCAAGGAGTTCGGCCAGAAGCCGACCTTCTGGACGCTGTCGCTGGGCGCCGCCTTCGTGGCTTTCGTGGGCTACGGCCTCATCAGTTTTCAGGCGCCCTTCCTGATGCGCGTGCACGGCGTCAGTGTCGCTGAAGCCGCGATGAACTACGGCGCGCCGCTCGCGGCCGTTGCCGCGTTCGGCACGTTCGCGGGCGGCTTCCTGTCAGAAAAACTCTCGCCACGCTTCCCCTCCGTCGCCGCATGGCTTCCCGGTGTCGGCCTGCTGATCGCGATCCCTGCCTATGTCGGCGCCTTCCTCAGCCCGACCCTGACGATGGCCTTCTGGCTCTGGGTGATCGCGGCCATCGCGCATTATGCTTACCTCGGCGCGCAGTACACCGTCTCGACCTCGATCGTCAGCCCGCGTTCGCGGGCGACAACCGTGTCGGTGATGCTGCTGATCATCAGCCTCATCGGCAACGGCATCGGCCCGCTGTTCACCGGTATGATGAGCAGCGCGTTCATGGGCGGCATCGTCAAGAAGGCCGGGCTTGAAGAAGCCTTCGCGAACTTCAATCCCAGCCTCTGCGCCGGACGCATTGCCGAACTCGGCGAAACCGGCCCGGCGCTCTGCTCGGCCTATGCGGAAGGCCTGCGCCAGTCGATGGTCGCGACGGTGCTTTTCTTCGGCATCGCGGCGCTGTTCTACTTCCTCGCTGCCCGCACCTACCAGAAGGACCGCTGGAGCCCCGCCACCTAACCAACCTTGCCCTGCCTGACTGTCGTGGAGACCCGAATGACCGACGCCGCCACCCCTAGCCAGACAACGACTGAAGCCCTTCCCGGTTACAAGACCGGTTTCGGGACGCCGCTTTATCGCGGCTATGTTTTGTCTTCATTGCTGATTGTCTACATCTTCAACTTCATCGACCGGTCGATCTTCGGGATCCTGACCGAACCGATGAAGCTCTCGCTCAAGCTCGAAGACTGGCATATGGGCCTGCTGGGCGGCCTTGCTTTCGCAATCTTCTATACGACCCTCGGAATCCCCATCGCGCGGATCGCGGAGCGTCGGAGCCGGATGATGATCATCATCATCTCGCTGACATTGTGGAGCCTGATGACTGTGCTCTGCGGCTTTGCCACAAGCTTCATCACGCTGTTCATTTTCCGCCTGCTCGTGGGCGTGGGCGAAGCGGGCTGTACGCCGCCGGCCCAGTCGGTGATCGCGGATTATTTCAAGCCGACCAGCCGCGCGACCGCCGCCTCGATCTACGCGCTCGGCGTGCCGCTCGGGGGCATGTTTGCCGGTCTCGCGGCGGGCCCGATCAACGACTACGTCACAGGCGCGAACGTCTACAACCTGTTCGGATCCTGGGGCTGGACCTGGGCGCAGAACCTGACCGACTGGAACAGTCTCGAAGGCTGGCGAATTGCCTTCATTGCGGTCGGACTGCCGGGCGTGCTGTTCGCTGCCATCCTGTTCTTCACGGTGAAGGAGCCACCGCGCGGCTATTCCGATCCGCCGGGCGCTCCGCGTAAGGCGGTGCCGGACGGGTTTGGCACGGTGCTGAAGGACCTGATGAAGAAGCCGACCTATGTGCACGTGGTGGCCGGTGCGGCAATTGCGTCTTTTGCCGGGTATGGCGTGGCGGCGTTCTCGACCTCGTTCCTTCTGCGCACGCATGGGCTGACGCTGACAGAGGCTGCCCTTATCTTCTCGCTGGTTCTCGGCCTGATGGCCGCGCTTGGCGTTTTTCTCTCGGGCTTTCTGGCGGACAAGCTTTCCGTTCGCTATCCGACCGCATTGTCCTGGATGCCGGCGCTCGGCATGGGCCTTTCGGTGCCGCTCTACTGGATGGGCTATCTCAGCCCGACAGTGCCGATGATGATCCCGCCGCTGATGCTGGCGGCGACGCTGCACTACTTCTATCTCGGCCCGATGTACGCCATCTCCTCCGGTGTCGTGGACAGCCGGACGCGAGCGACGGCGGTCGCGATCACCCTGTTCGCGGTGAACCTGATCGGCATCGGTCTTGGGCCGACCCTGGCCGGTGTGCTGTCGACCGCGTTCAAGACCATGTTCATCAATGGCTCCGATCTCGGCCTTACCCTGCAGATGTGCCGGGACGTCACGGGGCTGGCTGCGGACCAGGCGGCCGGGTGCAAGAGCGCCGACGCGAAGGG
>JBBSAZ010000114.1:0-6576 GCA_038251755.1 Caulobacterales bacterium | reverse complement strand
GGACACGCGGTTCAAGCGCGCCACTTCGCTGATCGCGCCGCCGATGTCGCCGAAGCGGGCACCGGGCTTGATCTGCGCGATGCCGGCCATCATGGCCTCGTAGGTCACTTCCATCAGGCGCTCAGCCTTGCGCTTGACGTCTCCGACGCCGAACATCCGGCTGTGGTCGCCGTGCCAGCCATCGACGATCAGCGTGACATCGATGTTGGCGATGTCGCCGTCTTTCAGGGCTTTCGGGCCGGGGATGCCGTGGCAGATCACGTGGTTCACAGAGATGCACGAGGCGTGGCGATAGCCGCGGTAGCCGATGGTCGCGGACGTCGCGCCATGGTCGTTCACGAACTCATAGACCCGCCGGTCAAGATAGTCGGTGGTCACGCCGGGTTTGACTTCCGGGACCAGCATGTCGAGGCATTCGGCCACCAGCCGTCCGGCGCGGCGCATGCCCTCGAAGCCCTCGGGGCCGTGGGTGCGGATTTCGCCTGTGCGCAGGGGCAGGAGGAGGTCTGTATCTGTCATCGGAGCAATATGGTAGGCCGCACGCCGGTTTTCCACTCCCTTCTTGCCGAAACGGCTGCCCGCTGTCAGGTAGCGGCCCAGAAACCTGGCCGGAAAACAGGTCATCAAACCCCTAAGGGAGACAACGCATGCGCAAACCCCGGTCAATCCAGGTGGCAAGCCTTGCCTTGCTCGCCGCGCTGGGCCTCGCGGCCTGTGTCAGCGCGCCGCCTCCCGCCGAGGCGCCGGTGTCGCTCGCCGCCGAAGTGCCGCCCCCGGCTTTCGGCGCCGAAGAGATCGCCGGGCTCGAGGCCCGCATGGCGGCCTATGTCGAGGAGGGGGCGGCGAAGGGCATTGCGACTCGTCTGGTGCGCGGCGGCGAGGTGATCAGCGATGTGCGCTACGGGATCCGCCGTGAGGCCGATGCCGCGCCGGTGGAAGACGACACGATCTGGCGGATCTATTCGATGTCGAAGCCGGTGACCGGCGTCGCCCTGCTGACACTGTGGGAAGAGGGCGCCTTCCAGCTGGACGATCCGCTCACGAAATACTTTCCCGAGTTCGAAGCCCTTCAGGTGTTCAGCGGACTCGATGCAGCGGGCGAACCGATACTCGTTCCCGCCACGCGCCCGGCAACCATCCGGGAACTGATGAGCCACACGGCCGGCTTCGGCTACGGCCTGCGCGGCGGCGACTATGTCAACGACCTGTTCCAGAAGAAGCAGGTGTTCCAGTCGCCCACGATGGCGGAGATGGTCACCCGCGTCGCCACTATACCGCTGCTGCACCAGCCGGGCGAAGTCTGGGACTATTCCATCGCCGTGGACCTGCAGGGCGCTCTGATCGAGCGACTTTCCGGTCAGACGCTGGGCGAATTCTTCGAGACGCGCCTGTTTGCGCCGCTCGGCATGACCGACACCGGATTTATTGTTCCGGAGGCGGACTATGACCGTTTCTCCGATGTCTGGGGGTGGAGCGAGGAGCACGGCGTGTTCGCGGCGCTGCCCATGCCGGCCTTCCAGTACCGCGCAGAGTCGGTGGCGTTTGAGGGCGGCGGGCACGGTCTTGTCAGCACGATGGACGATTATGCGCGGTTCGCTGAAATGCTGGCAAATGGCGGCAGCCTCGGCGGCGTGCAGATTCTCAAACCCGAGACCGTCGCGATGATGGCCACGGACGTGTTGCCCGAGGGCGCCTTCCTAGGCTTTGACGGCACCGCCAGCAGCGAAGCGGCAGGCGTCGGGTTCGGTCTGAATGTCGGTGTCATCCTCGACCCTGCCAATGCGCGCGGGTTTCCCCCGGGCGCCTTTATGTGGGGCGGCGCGGCAGGCACCTGGTTCTGGGTCGATCCGGCCAACGAACTCTATTTCATCGGTATGGTGCAACGCTTCGGACAAGGCGGTCCCGCTTTCGATGCGCGCACCGATTCTGCCGGTCTCGTCTACAAGGCTCTGGAAACCGCCGAATGACAAACCCCACTGCCGCTGTCCTGCTGATCGGGGACGAACTCCTCTCCGGCCGCACGCGGGACATCAACCTCCAGCAGGTCGCGCAATACCTGGAGCCGCTCGGCATCCCGGTGATGGAGTGCCGCACGGTGCCGGATATCGAGGCCGAGATCGTCGCGGCGGTGAACGCCCTGCGCGCCAAGTACACCTACGTCTTCACCACGGGCGGCATCGGCCCGACGCATGATGACATCACGGCGGACGCCATCGCCGCCGCGTTCGGCGCCGGCATTTCCGAACACCCGGACGCGATCCGCGACATGGCGGCGCGCTATGCGGCGATGAACACCGAATTCACCGCGCCCCGCCGCCGCATGGCCCGCGTGCCGCATGGCGCGAGCCTGGTCGCCAATCCGGTTTCCGGCGCGCCGGGCTTCCAGATGGAAAATGTGTTCACGCTGGCGGGTGTGCCGCAGATCGCGCGGGCAATGCTGGAGGATATCGGACACCGGCTGGAGACCGGTGCGGTCGTCCACAAGGTCACCGTCATGGGCAAGGGCCTGCGCGAGGGTGATCTCGCGGTCAGGCTGGGCGAGATTGCGGCGGCGGCGCCTGCGGTCTCGGTTGGCTCTTATCCCTGGTACAGGGCGATAGACGATCACGGCGTCTCGCTGGTCGCCCGCTCCGCAGACGAAGCCGCACTCGCCGGCGTTCGCCAGCAACTCGTTGAACTCGCCGAATCGCTTGGCGTCACACCGGAGATCGAAGCATGACTTTCATTACCCGCACGCCTGTCCTCTGGACGCTCTTTGTGCTGACGGTCGCTCTCACGTTCGCGTTTTTCGCTGCAGCGCCGATGGTCGGTGGCCAGTTCCTCGATATGGTGTCGAAGCCGGAAGACACCCGCGCCGTGTTCGACGCAATGACGCCGGGCGAGCGAAGCGCACACTTCTGGCTTACGGTCTTTCTCGATACGGCCTATCCGCTCTCCTTCGGCCTGTTCTTCGCCGGCATGGCGTGGCGTTTCTTCGGCCGGCTTGGTCCCTTTGCGGCGATCCCCGGTTTCGTGGTGCTGATCGTCGATCTCACCGAGAACACGTTGCAGGCGATCACGCTGTCGGGCGCGGCCTATGTGCTGGAGCCGAAGGAATGGGTCTCGCCGCTGAAGATGAACCTGTTCTATCTCGCTGCCCTGATCGCGCTCGTGGCGGCGGGCATTGCGCTCTACCGGGTGGTGACGAAGAAGAAGGCTTAGGGCCTACCCAACGTCAGGCTTGGCGCGGGGCGCCCGGCAGCGGTATCAAGGTGCATAGAAACCCTGAGGGAGAAGCCGCCATGTCCGAACCGATCGTCCTCGTCGAGCGCCACGGCGCCGTCGCCCTCGTCACGCTGAACCGGCCCGACGCGCTGAATGCGCTCAACCGGGCCCTGCGCGCCGAGATCGTACGGGTGTTCACCGAACTGAAAGATGATCCGCATATCCGCGCCGTCGTGCTGACCGGGGCCGGGCGCGCCTTCACCGCCGGCATCGATCTCAAGGAAGCGGGCCAGACCGGTTTCGCGCTTGGCGCAGACGAAGATTCCAAATCGATCAACATGGCCGCCGCACTGGAAGCCTATCCTTGGCCCATCATCGGCGCGATCAACGGCTTCGCGATCACCGGCGGCTTCGAACTCGCCCTGATGTGCGACGTGCTGCTCGCCTCGGAGAATACGAAGTTTGCGGACACCCATGCCCGCGTCGGCATCGTGCCGGGCTGGGGCCTGTCGCAGAAACTCTCGCGCCTGATCGGAATCAGCCGCGCCAAGGAACTCTCGTTCACCGGCAATTTCATTGATGCGCACACGTCCGAAAAATGGGGCCTGGTCAACCGCGTCTACCCGGCGGCCGACCTCGTGCCCGCCGCGCTGCAACTCGCGACCGAGATGACGGGCACCCAGCCCGTGCTCCTCAAGAAGTACAAGGCTCTGATCGATGACGGCTTCGGCATGGAGTTCGGCAAGGCCATGAAAGAAGAAGTCAAGCGCTCCATCGAGCATTCGGCGTCTGTGTCCGCCGAGTCGGTCGAGGAAGCGCGCAAGCAGGTGACCGCACGCGGCAGGGACCAGCAGGGGTGACCAAGCCGCAGGACCCTCACCTCCCACTGCGTGGGAGAGGGGTTTAGTGGCGCTCGGGGCGGCGAAGTGAAAAACTCCTCTCCCGCTTTGCGGGAGAGGAGGGGCCCATTGCGAAGCAATGGGAGGTGAGGGGCTTAGGCCGCAAAAGCGAACGCATCCATCCTCAGCACACTGAACGTCAGGGACTGATGCAGCGACGTCGCCGTTGTCCCGCCCGCACCGAGCGCGACGAACAGCGGCAGGAAATGTTCCTCCGTCGGATGGTTGCGCGCGGCGTGCGGGGCGAGACGGCGATAGTTGAGCAGGTCGTCGATCCGGCCTTCCGCCAGCGCGGCATTCACCCAGCCTGCAAATTCCGTCACCCAGCCGGGCGCTTCGTTTGGTCCGCGCCAGTCCACACTGCGCAGGTCATGCGTGAAGCTCCCGCTGCCCAGGATCATCACGCCGTCCTCCGACAGAGAACGGAGCGCCTGGCCGACACTGTAATGGTGGGCCGCGCCCAGATGGGTTTGTACGGCCAGTTGCAGAACCGGAATATCGTTCGCCGGATACATCAGTTTCAGCGGCACCCAGGCGCCGTGATCAAGCCCCCGCGCGGTGTCGATGCCCACCGGCAGGCCAGCGGCCCGGATCAGCTCGGCAATCCGCGCCGCCAGTGCCGGATCGCCCGGTGCCGGGTAGCGCTGGTCAAACAGGATCTGCGGAAAGCCGCCAAAGTCGTGGATCGTCTCGTTCACCGCCACCGAATTGACCGCCGGGATGTTCGTCTCCCAATGGGCCGAGACAACGAGGATCGCCTTCGGCCGCGGCAGAGACTTGCCCAGCTCCATGAGGAAATCCCGCGCCGGCACATCATCGAACCACAGGGTCGGCGAGCAGTGCGATACAAATATGGGCGCAATCATGGGGCATTTCTCCGGCAATATCGGCTGCCCTCCATCTGGGAATGGCGCGCCCGGAATGTCAGCCCGCGCGGGCGGGCTAACAGCTATGCCGCAACGGTATGGCCGCTTCCCGGTTGCAACCGGGCACGCCCCCGGACTATCACCGTGCCAGCAAGAAACTTCGGGAGAAAGCCATGCGCGATGTCGTGATCTGTGAACCTGTCCGTACGGCGGTCGGCGGCTTTGGGGGCTCGTTCAAGGATGTCCACGCGCATGTACTTGGGGCGACGGTCGTCGAAGGCCTGATGGCGCGCACCGGTCTGCCGAAGGACAAGGTGGACGATGTGATCTTCGCTCAATGCTATCCCTCGATGGACGCGCCCGCGCTCGGCCGTGTGGTGGCGCTTGATGCCGGCTTGCCGATCGAAGTCAGCGGCATGCAGATCGACCGGCGCTGCGGTTCCGGTCTGCAGGCGATCATCAACGCGACCATGCAGATCGCGACCGGCGCGATGGATTGCGTCATCGCCGGCGGCGCCGAGTCGATGAGCAATGCACCGTTCTATTCCACCAACTGGCGGTGGGGCCTCGGCCAGGGCAACATGACGGTGAATGACGGCCTGATCACCGGACGGCTTACGGCTGGCGGCAAGAACTTCCCGGTTCCCGGCGGCATGCTGGAGACCGCCGAAAATCTCCGCCGCGACTACCAGATCACCCGCGCCGCGCAGGATGCGTTCGCTGCTGCCTCGCACGCCAAGGCGGTCGCCGCGCAGACGAGCGGCGTGTTCGACGAGGAAATCATCCCGGTCACCGTGAAGGGCCGCAAGGCCGACACGGTCGTCACGCGCGACGAACATCCGCGCGCGGACTCGACCGCCGAAGTGCTGGGCAAACTGAAAGCGATCCGCCTGAAACAGGACCCGGAAGCAACGGTCACCGCCGGCAATGCCAGCGGCCAGAATGACGGCGCTTCGGCCTGCCTGGTGATGACGCGCGAGATGGCCGACCAGTACGGCCTGAAGCCGCTCGCCCGGCTTGTCTCCTGGGCGGTTGCGGGCGTAGGCCCGGCGGTCATGGGCATCGGCCCCGTTCCGTCCACGGAGAAAGCGCTGAAGCGCGCGGGCCTTACGCTGAAGGATCTGGACCTTATCGAACTCAACGAAGCCTTCGCCGCGCAGGTGCTCGCCTGCACCCAGGCGATGGGTTTCTCGGATGAGGACTATGCGCGCCTCAACGTGCACGGTTCGGGCATCTCCCTCGGCCATCCGGTCGGCGCCACGGGCGGGCGGATACTCGCCACGCTGCTGCGTGAGATGGACCGGCGCGAGGCGCGCTATGGCCTTGAAACCATGTGCATCGGCGGCGGGCAGGGGCTGGCCGCAATTTTCGAGCGCGTTAACTGAACCAATCCCCGGGCCCGCGTGACGCTGCGCCTTACAGATAAATAACTTGCTATTGCCGGTCAGTGGGCGCATATGGCCGTCATCGACATTGGCCGGCCACTCAGGCGCAGCTCCCGAAAGGGCGCAGTTTCAGACAACCTCTCCAAAATTCGATATGCAAGGGCTGGCGCATTGTCAGCCTACAAACCTATATGAGACTTACTTCTATGACGAACGGTACTG
>JBBSAZ010000113.1:0-6668 GCA_038251755.1 Caulobacterales bacterium | reverse complement strand
GCGCCTGCTGCGAGTGAAGGCTCCGGGCCGGCGGCGCGCTCCTCGATCAGCCGGCGGCTGCCGGACAGTGCGAATTCCTGCGGACCGTAGGTTGTGGCCGTGCCGGTCAGGAAGCCGGATCGTGTCTGTGCGATCACCTCGATGATGACAGGCTCGGCCGCAAACGGCGCGGTGCCCTCAGCGCTTTCAGCCCAGGCGGACTCTTCCAGGGTCGTACCAGCGCGCGTGCCAAAAACGGCAACGGCGGCCAGTACTTCCGGTGACGCGTAAAGTGGATCCACTTGCGTGGTGTGTGCATGAGCTGTCACGAAAGGCAGCATTGCGGCGACCAGCTCCGGCGGCAGGCCCAGGACTTCGGACAGCTCGCCGGTGCGGATGAAGGGACGGTTGGCGGGGCCGTAGCTCAAGCCTGCACGCGTGTAGTCGGCATACTCCGCGCCGCCGGGGCGGATGGTGGTATCGCCGTCGCGGTAGTCGGCAATCCGTGCGGCATAGCTGGCGGCGTCCGGGCCCTGAACGCCCAGTGCAGCGAACAGCGCGGCGAGGGTTTCTTCCTGAGAAGCATTGATGTCGATCAGTGCGGTGACGGGGCGCGCGTTGATCAGCAGGCGGCCTTTTTCAAGATCGCAGACGAGCGGGAATCCCGTCGACAGGCCAGTGGCGGGCCGGGCGAGGTGGGCGAGCGCGATACGCTGGCCGCTTTCCAAGAGTAGCTGGCCGTCGAGCGCTTCGCGCATCCGGTTGCCTTCCAGGGCGTCGAGATGGGCATCGCGGGCAATCAGTGCACCGATCACCGCCATCAGGCCGACGGCCCAGACGACGAGAATGAGCGCGGCGCCCCGGTCCTGCGCCTTGCGCACACCCAGGCGCCGACTTGTCATGAGGCGGCGTCTTCGATGATGACGGCCGGCGCGTCTGCAGAAGTCCGGCGAACGAAGGTCTCCTCGATCGACTTCATGCGGCGCACGAGATCATCGGTGACCGTGAGCGAAGCATCCGTCGAACGGATCACGCGGGGCGTGATCATCACGAGCAGTTCGGTACGGGTCGACTCGGTTGTCGTTGTCGAGAACAGCTTGCCGAGGAAAGGCACATCGCCGAGCAACGGCACTTTCGTTTCTGTGTCGGACAGGCGTTCACGCATCAGGCCGCCAAGCGCAATACTCTGGCCGTCGCGGACGGAGACCGAGGTGCTGATCCGGCGCTGCTGGATTGTCGGCGAGTCGATGCCCGAAGATTGGGTTGCGACGACATCGCTGACTTCCTGATCGATCTCGAGGATCACGAGGCCGCTATCGTTCACGCGGGGCGTGACGGAGAGGATGATGCCTGTGTCCCGAAGTGAGACAGAGTTGACGATCGGCGCGTCCGGATCGGTCACGCTAACCGAGGATTGGGTCACGACCGGCACCTGGTCGCCGACCTGCAGGGTCGCGGTACGGTTGTCGAGCACCATCAACGACGGCGCCGACAGGATCTTCACATCCGTGATGCCGGCAACGGCAGAGAGGGCGGCGCGGCCGTCCTGGCCCGAGAACAGCACCGAGAAGCCCGGGAACTGAGAGGCCACGGCGCCATTGGCGGCATCGCTGAAGGTTGTGTTGAATTCGCCGCTCTGGAAGAACCAGGTGAGGCCATAAGAGAGGCTGTCAGTCAGGGTGACTTCAGCGATGGTGGCTTCAAGGAAGACCTGATTGGCCATCGCATCGAGGCGCGAGACCGCGTTCTCGAGGATGCCGAACTGTTCCGGTGTGGCGAGGGCAACGATGGCGTTGTTGGCATCGTCGGCGATGATTCGCGCAGCCGGACCGCTGCCGCGGCTGCCGCTGACTTCGATCGAGCCGCCGACACTTGCGCCAGTGACATCGCCGCCTTCTTCCTCGCCAGTCGAAGAGAAAACGGGGCGGTCGCCGGGGCGAAGGCCGTTGCCATCGCCGCCGCCGCTGCTGGAAAGCGCATCGGTGATGATCGCCGCAACTTCCGTGGCCGGACGGTTCTGGATCGGGATGACGTACAGTTTCTGGCCGCCTTCGCCGCCAGAGCGATCCAGGCGCGAAATCCAGGCTTTGCCTTCGGCAATATAGTCCGCTTGCGGACTGACGACGATCACCGTGTTAAGCCGGTCAAGCGGCACGAAGCGGACAGCGCCCGAAAGCGGGCCGCCCGAACCGGCGCCGAGGATCGTTTCAAGATAGGACACGACCTGCGTCGGCGAAGAGTAGGTGATCGGCACGGCGGCGAACGACATGCCGCGCATCCAGTTCACGTCGAACACCGCAACGAGCTTTTCAGCCTCGGCGATGGCGGCAGAATTGCCGCGTACAATCAGGATGTTACGAACGGGATCGACTTCGGCGGTGATCGACTTGTCGCTGCTGCCAGCGAACACGTCCTTCAGCGCTTCGGCGGAGACATAGCGCGGCGCGATGATCTTCATGTTGGCGCTGCCGCCCGACACATTGCCGGCCTGGCCGGCGCCGACAACCCGGTAGAAACCACCGCCATCAATCAGCTCGGCGCCGCGACTGGCGAGAACGCTTTCGAGCAGGCGAATAGCGCCTTCGCGGGTGACCGGACGGCTCGTCTGCAGCGATACATCGCCGGTGAGCTGGGTCTCGATGACGTAGTTTTCGTTGAGGATATCGCCCAGAACCTGCTGGACGGCATCGGCCACGGGTACAGCATTCAGGTTGATCGTGATCGTGCCGCGCTCGCGACCGCCGGGGGCGCCAAGCGGCGACGGCAACATCGCCCAGTTCAACCAGACAAGCTCCGCTTACGGTGCTTTTTCCATCGTTGCGCAATACGGCACGGAGAACACCGTGGACGTCACCCAGTGTGCCTGCGGCAACTTCGTGGACATCGTCCAGGACGGCAGCAGCAACCTGTCCGAAATTACCCAGACCGGTGGCGGCAATGTTTTTGTCCATCGCCAGTACGGCGAAGCCCTCGGCCTTTCGGTATCGCAGTATGGCGGCGCGCAAATCTCCATCACCCAGACAGGCCCCTGACATGCGCGCAGGGTGGCCCAGTCCGAAGCATGCGGCTGTCCTGCTGACTCTCGCTGCCGTGTCGGTCATGGCCCACGCCGAAGCGGACCGCTCGGCGGCGATCAATCAGGTCACCAAACTCCACACCATGGCAGAGCGCAGCAGCGCAGCCTTTGAACAACTTTCCGCGGTCGAAACCGGCCGCAGCCGCGTCGACCAGATCGACCCCGCGCTGGCCCTGTCGAACGCCCCGGACATTGACCGGCTGACCGCGCCGGAGCCGGCTGCGCCGGTAAGCGCCTGCACCCTCTCTCCGGAGCAGCAATCTATCGTCACCAGTCTCGAAGCGCAGGGCAAGTTGCCGGCCGGAGACTGCGAAATGGTCGCCTGGTTTGCCCAGCCCGGCGACAAGGCCGAGAGCGAAAACCGCCAGTCCCTCGCCGAATCCGTCATCGCCGGCTCGCCCGAAATCCTCGGCCGCGAGTCGGAGGCCGATCGCCTGGCGCAGCTGGAACGCGATAGGCGTCAGGCCGAGGCCGCCGCATCGGCAGCGATCGCGCTGACGATCCTGACCCCCGTGGTGCCCGCTCCGCCCGGCAAATAGGGCCCTTCCGGAAACCTTTTGTGAACCATGCAGGCTCCAATGATGCCGGTTCGGGTGTATGCCCGTATTGCTGCTATCCAGAGGAATTTCCGCGCATGTCCGCCGCCCCCGTTTCGATTGCCCGCCTCATTGCCCGCGAACTGAATGTCGAGGAAAAACAGGTCTCTGCGGGGATCGACCTGATCGGGGAGGGAGCAACGGTCCCGTTCATTGCGCGTTACCGCAAGGAGCGCACGGGCGGCCTCGACGACACCCAGCTGCGCCACCTGGCTACCCGTCTCACCTATCTGACCGATCTGAATGCCCGCCGGGACACCGTGCTCAAATCCATCCGCGAGCAGGGCAAGCTCACGCCCGCGCTCGAAAGACAGATCAACGCCGCCGAAACCAAGGTCGCGCTCGAGGATCTTTACGCCCCGTTCAAGCAGAAGCGCCGCACCAAGGCGACCATCGCGCGTGAAGCCGGCCTCGCCCCGCTCGCCGAGCAGCTTCTCGCCAATCCCAACCTGAACCCTGCCGAGATCGCCGCAAAGTTCATCTCGAAAACCAAAGGTGTCGCCTCCGCTGGAGACGCGCTTGAAGGCGCCCGTCATATCGTCGTCGAGACGCTCGCCGAGACGCCGGAAATCGTTGGCGCGGTGCGCGAGAAGATGTGGGCTGAAGGCAAGGTCCGCTCGTCGGTCGCCAAAGGCAAGGCCGAAGAGGGCGCCAAGTTCTCCGACTATTTCGATTTCGACCAGCCGATCGAGCAGCTCCCCTCCCACCGCCTCCTCGCGCTGCTGCGCGGAGAGAAGGAAGGCGTGCTGAAACTCGGCCTCGATATTCCGCACACGAATGATCGCCCGCATCCGGCCGTTGGCCTCGTGATGACCAAGGCGGGCCTCGCCCGCAAGGGCCGGCCCGCCGACGCCTGGCTCGCCGAAACCGCCGAGATCGCCTGGAAAACCCGCCTCGCGCCGGCCTGCACGAACGACCTCTTCGCCCGCGTGAAAGAGCGCGCCGACGGCGAAGCGATCAGCGTCTTCTCCAAGAACGTCAAAGCCCTGTTGCTCGCCGCGCCGGCGGGCCCGAAAACGGTGATGGGTATCGATCCCGGCATCCGTACCGGCTGCAAGATCGCCGTGGTGGACGCCACCGGCAAGGTGCTCGACACTGACACGATCTATCCGCACGAGCCGAGGCGCGACTGGTCCGGCGCCCTGATGACCCTCGCGAAGCTCGCGAAGAAGCATAAGGTCCAGCTCGTCAGCGTCGGCAATGGCACGGCCAGCCGTGAGACGGACAAGCTGGTCGCCGAACTCGAAAGCAAGATGCCGGACCTCGGTCTGACGCGCGTCATGGTCTCCGAAGCCGGCGCCTCGGTCTATTCTGCGTCCGAACTCGCCGCAAAGGAGTTCCCGGACATGGATGTGTCCATCCGCGGCGCCGTCTCCATCGCCCGCCGCCTGCAGGATCCGTTGGCGGAGCTAGTGAAGATCGAGCCGAAAGCCATCGGTGTCGGCCAGTACCAGCATGATGTTGACCAGTCCGCACTGTCGCATTCGCTTACGGCCGTCGTCGAAGATTGCGTGAACGCGGTCGGTGTTGATGTGAATACGGCCTCAGCTCCGCTGCTCGCGCGCGTCTCCGGTCTCAACGAAACGCTCGCCTCGAACATCGTTGCCTTCCGGAACGAGAACGGCGCCTTCAAGTCCCGCGCGGCGCTGAAGAAGGTGCCCCGAATGGGTCCGAAAGCGTTCGAACAATCCGCCGGGTTCCTGCGCATCCGCGACGCGAAGAATCCACTCGACGGCTCCAGTGTTCACCCCGAAGCCTATCAGGTGGTGGAGCGTATCTCGGAGATAACCGGCCGCGATGTGAAAAGCCTCGTCGGTGACAAGGCCTTCCTTTCGAAGCTGAAACCGCGTGACTTCGCAGATGCCACCTTCGGCGAGCCGACCGTGGCCGACATCCTCAAGGAACTTGAAAAGCCCGGCCGCGATCCCCGCCCGGAATTCAAGACCGCAACCTTCAAGGACGGCATCGAGAAACTATCGGACCTGAAGCCCGGCATGTCTCTCGAAGGCGTGGTCACCAACGTCACGGCCTTCGGCGCCTTCGTGGACATCGGCGTTCACCAGGACGGCCTCGTGCACATCTCGGAACTCTCTGACACGTTTGTAAAAGATCCGCATACGGTCGTTCGCGCAGGGCAGGTGGTACGCGTGCGCGTCAAGGAAGTTGACGCGGCCCGCAAGCGCATTGCCCTCAGCATGAAGTCGGAAGCCGGCGCAGAGCCGCGCGGCTATGCCGGGGGGCGTCGCTAAGGCGTTATAGCTGCGCTGACTGTTTCAGGCGTTTCGGCGCCGCGTCCCCCGACGCGCATCATCCGTGTAGCCGCCATCGACCAGTTGCGATGGAAGATCAGCAGGTAGCTGACATAGGTCAGTGCGCCCACAGAAATCTTGAGCCCCAGTCTCGGCCAGGGATCAAGGCCCAGCGTCTGGTAGTCGATCAGCATGACAGTCCCCGCCATCACGATGCAGCCGATGTAAGCGGGCAGCACCGAAAGCAGCAGGCTCATCGGCTTCGTATGCATGTCCTTGACAAGGACCGGCACAGTCAGGGCCAGTCTTACCGCCTCCGTGATCAACAACGACGTGATGACGGCTTCGGCGGAATACTGCGACAGGGCCAGAGCCGCTGTGGTGAGAATGAGCAGATCGATGAGGGAGAATGTGATCAGCAGGTTCAGCCGCTTGACCGCGACGAAAGCTGCATTGCGGAAATACGTGAGCGGCGCAAACAGGCCGACGAGGCAGAGGATCAACAGCATGTCCGCCGTCGGAGCATATTCTGCGCTCAAGGTTACGGCGACGACATCGCGGCTGGTCAAAGCCAGTCCGGCAAAAATGGGCAGCACGATCAGCGCCGACATCTGGGAAAGACGGCGATACAGCATGTCGCGGTCGCCCTTGGTCTGTGTGCCCTCCGACAGCAGCACAACCCAGAGTGAGCTGATTGGCGAGACGAACGTGCCGTAGATGATGTCCACGAACCGGCTGGCTATGCGCATGAAGCCAACGGCCGCCGCG
>JBBSAZ010000112.1:0-6689 GCA_038251755.1 Caulobacterales bacterium | reverse complement strand
GGGCGCGCAGGTGCATGGCTATTCGCGCGCCTGCAAAGATCCTTCCCTGCGTGGCGCCATGCTGGGCGCGCGGCGTGAAGGCGCGGTGATGGAAGACGGCGCGCATCTTTATGTGACGGGGCAGTTCTCGAACGGCCTGACGCCGCCGGAACTGCGCGAGATCCTGATCGCGGACTTGCAGCGGATGGGCGTGCAGGCGGATACGCTGATCTATTCACGCACCTGGAAATACTTCCCGCAATACCGCGCCGATGCCGTGGCGGACGGTTTGTTCACCGCGATGCGCGAGGCACAGGGCGGCAAGCGGACCTGGTTCAGCGGGGCGACATTCTCGCATGAACTGGTCTCGTCCGTGGTCGAACGGTCCCGCCTGTCCGTCAGGGACCTGGTGCGGCGCGCAAGCTGACCTGGCCTACATCGGTTCGGAACGGTAGGGCGCGAGGTCCGGGAAGATAGGCTCACGTTTTTCGGCGCGGGCGGCGAAGGCTTCGGCCATGTGGGTGGGCGGGAACATCGCGGCGTTCCAGATGCCGATATAGTCCAGCGTATCGGCGGTAGTGTGATCGCGGCCGTAATTGATCAGCACTTTCGAGCCGGTAACGGCGACGGGATTCTTCGAGGCGATCTCGCGGGCTGTGGCCATGACGCCGGCGATCAGGTCTTCGTGTGTGTCGTAGATGTCGTTGACGAGGCCGATCTCTTTCGCCTTCGCGGCGTCGATCCGGCGGCCCGTGTAGGCGAGTTCCTTCACCCAGCCTTCAGGGATGTAGCGCTGCAGGCGCGGGAAGGTGCCGACATCGGCGGTCATCGCGATGTTGATTTCCATGATGCAGAAGAACGTGTCCTTCGTGCACCAGCGGATGTCGCCGGCGGTGATCATGTCGATGGCGCCGCCGATGACGCCGCCGTGCAGGGCGAAGAGGACCGGGATGCGGGCCTCTTCCATGCAGTTGAACGAGGCCTGGATGGCTTTGACATTGGTGCGGAAGGCTTCGGCGGCGACATAGCGGTCCTGCGGGCCGGTGGGGCGCGGACCGGTGAAGACGGTGGTGTCCATGCCGGCGGAGAAGTGCTTGCCGGTGGAGGAGATGACGATGACGCGGGCGAGGGCGTTCTGATCTATGGCGCGGACGATGTCCGGAAGCTCGTTCCAGAAGACCTTGTTCATCGTGTTCATCGCCTCGGGGCGCGACATCTGGATGTGGGCGACCTTGTCTTCGATCGTCAGCTTGAAGGCTTCGTAGGATGATTTCAGCATGGCGGTTCCTCCGTTTAGGCGGAGTGTAGCAGGCTGGCGGCAAGCGGCGAGGGGTGACGCGGGGGAGGGGCTATTCTGAGACGGAAATGGGGGAGCGGTTGCCCGCTCCCCCGCGTCTTCCGGCCAGTCGCCCAGGGGGGAGCGCGGCGGCCGTCGGACGGTCCGGATCAGTTCGGCAGGAGGACCTTGTCGACAACGTGGATGACGCCGTTGGACTGGTCGACATCGGCGATGGTGACGGTGGCCTTGCCGCCGCTCTCGTCCGTGACGACAGCCGCGCCGCCTTCGACGGCGAAGGTGAGCGTGTCGCCGGAAACGGTGGTGAGGGTGGCTGTGCCGCCATTGGCGGTGGCCTGGGCGATCAGGTCGGCGGCTTTCAGGTCACCGGCGACGACATGGGCGGTGAGGACTTTCGTCAGCGCGTCCTTGTTTTCCGGGAGGAGCAGCGTGTCGACCGTGCCGGCGGGCAGCGCCGCGAAGGCATCGTTGACCGGCGCGAAGACCGTGAACGGGCCGGGGCTGGAGAGGGTTTCGGCGAGGCCGGCCGCGACGACCGCGGCAACGAGCGTGGTGTGGTCGGCCGAGTTCACGGCGTTCTCGACGATGTTCTTGCTCGGATACATGGCCGCGCCGCCGACCATGACTGTGGCTTCTGCGGCCGGCATTTCGGCAGTTTCCATTTCGGCTGCAGGCGCTGCGGTTTCGGCGGCGGGGGCGGACAGGTAGGTGTCTGTCTCGGCGGTGGACGCGCAGGCGGCGGTGAGCGCCGCGGCAGCGGCGCCGAGCATCAGGGTGCGAATTTTCATCGTGAACTCCATTTGTCAAACAGATCGGGACAGTGCTGTTCCGATGTCCGTCCTACGCAGGAGGATGCGGTTTGGCCGCCGGGATCACGCGGACGTGATCAGGGATGTCAGGCCTTGGCGTTTTCGGACTTCACCGGGCGGGCAAGCAGGGCGCCGATGGCCTCATCGACACTGATCTCGCCTTCGACGACGGCGGCGACGGCTTCGCAGATGGGCATCTCGATGCCGCGCGTGCGGGCGAGCTGGCGCAGAACCGGGGCGGTGGCGACGCCTTCGGTGACCGAGTGGCGCGCGCCGAGGACGTCGCTGAGCGTTTCGCCTTGGCCGAGGGCGAGGCCGAGGGACATGTTGCGGCTGGTTTCCGACGAGCAGGTGAGCACGAGGTCGCCGAGGCCGGAGAGGCCGGTGAGGGTTTCCGCCTCGGCGCCGAGGGCGAGGGCGAGGCGCGTCATCTCGGCATAGCCGCGCGCGATGAGGGCGGCATGGGCGGAGCGGCCGAGGCCCTTGCCGAGCGCGATGCCGCAGGCGATGGCGAGGACGTTCTTGACCGCGCCGCCAATCTCCGCACCCAGAAGATCCGTACCCAGATAAGGCCGGAAGGTGGGCGTCGAGATCGCCTGGATGAGTTCCGCGCCTTGCGCGGCGTCTTCGATGGCGAGGGTGACGGCGGTGGGCAGGCCCTTGGCGACATCGATGGCAAAGCTCGGGCCGGACATCACGGCGGGCACCGCGTCGGGGAGTTCTTCGGCGAGGACCTCAGTCATGAACTTGCCCGTCGAAAGCTCGATGCCCTTGGAGCAGAGGACGACCGGGGCGTGCGGCTTGAACCAGCCTTCGAGGCGGGTGAGCGTGGCGCGGGTATGCTGGGCGGGCGTGACGCAGAAGAGGGCGTCGAAGCCGGCGAGATCGCCGAGATGGGCGGTGGCGCGCAGGGCGGGGTTGAGGGCCACGCCGGGCAGGAAAGCGGTGTTCTCGTGCCTTGTGTTGATGGCGTCCGCGACTTCGGGCTCGAGCGCCCAGAGGAGGACGGTCTGGCCCTCGCGGGTCAGCATCTGGGCAATGGCGGTGCCCCAGGCGCCGGCGCCGATGACGCCGATTTTCTTGTAATGCGTTGTCATGGGTGGGTTTTGAAGGAAGCCGGGGCGGGGGGCAAGCGGGGAAGGTTGACAGCCCGTCAAAGGGCGCGCTACCGCTCCCATTGGGCAGGGTCAGGGGCAACAGAAGCGGGAACCGCTTATGCTTGCCTTGGTTTTATCACACACTGTTGCGGGCGCGTTTGCGATTCTGGCGGGAGTCGGCGCGCTCGTTTTCCGCAAGGGTTCGCCGCGCCATCGTCTGGTCGGACGGCTGTTCGCGGCTTCCCTCGTTGGCTCGGCGCTGGCCGGCAGCGCCATCGCCTTGCTGGTAGATAACCAGTTCATCGCCTTCATTGCCGGCCTTCTGACGGTCTATCTGGTCGTCTCCGGCGTGCTGGCCGTTTCCCGCCGGAATATGCGGGGGACTGCGGCAGCCTTGCTCGTCGTTTCTGCCGGGCTTGCGCTCTGGTTCTACGGGCTCTCATGGACGGCCAGTCAGTCTACGGATGGAAAACTTCTCGGCTATGACGCCGGTCCCTATATCTTTCTCGGAAGCGTGGCCTTGCTTGCACTGTTGGGCGATGCTTACGCGCTGTTGAATATGCCGCTCTCCCGGGCGTCAGCGCTATCGCGCCACCTTTGGAGGATGTGCTTTGCCTTCTTTATCGCAGCGGGATCGCTATTCACCGGCCCGGGCGCGTCGGCTTTTCCGGAAGCGGTCCGCGCCAGCGGCCTGCTCTCCGTGCCCGAGCCGCTGATCCTGCTGGTGATGCTGGCCTGGCTCATTCGTGTGCGTGTGCGGCGCGGGCGGCCGGTTGCGGTCAGCTGAAGACGAACTTCGCCGTTTCATCCTGCGCTGTGACCGCGACCCTGCGCCACACGGGGCTCGCGTCTTCGCGCAGCACTGCGAGGGTGGCGGCGTCGGCATTGTAGGCGATGACGCGGCGGCCATCGGCAAAGCGGGCGAAGATTATGCCGCGTTCTGGGCCTTGCTTACCGTGGGTGACGGTGAAGGTTTCCAGCGTGGCCTCGCCTGAAACAATAGCGACTTCCACTTGGGTCTTGGCTTTCGCGGCGGGTTCGGCGGGCGTGAAAGATTTTGGCGCGGTGGTGGAATAGACGCCAGCGGCTTCCTTGGTCATCCAGCCGCCATTGGCGAGGACGAGACCAAAGGCGCCCTTGTTCCTGCGTAGGGTGGCGGCCATCTCGGCTATTCCGTGCAAGGAGTAATTGTTGCCTGGGCCGCCGAAGAAGGGCAGGCCGCCGGTCAGCGTGAGCGGGCGCTTGTCGGTTTTCCAGTCGAGGCCTAAGGCAGCGGCGCCGGAGAAGACGGCGCTGGGGAAGCAGGAGTAGAGATCGAAGTGGGCCATATCGGCTTCTGCCTTGCCGGACTGGGCGAGGGCGCGCCCGATGGCGGTGTCCATCGCCCACGACCGGTCGAGCGCCGGTCGGAGGGAGATGAGGTCGTCGCCCGCATCGCCGCCGCCGTGGATATAGACGCGCTTGTCTTCCGGCACGCCGAGTTCGTCCGCCTTCGAGGACGAAACAAGGATGGCGGCGGCGCCCTGGTTGACGGCGTCCTGGGCGATGAACCATTTGAGATAGGGGTCGGCGTATTCGTAGTTTTCGCGCGAAGGCGTGGACAGGAACGCTACGTCATGCTCGACGGGGAACTGCGAATACTTGTTCTTCGCAGCCACGGCAGAGAAGGGCTGGAACAGTTCGGCCATGGCGCCGCGGTGGCCGGAGCGGGTGTGGCCTTCGCGGGCGGCGATGGCGTTTTCGAACAGGCCGTAGAAGTAGGCCGGCGCGATCAGGCCGTGCTTGATCTCCTCGCGCGAGAGCATCATCGGGCCCATGCCACGATCCTCATACGGAGCATCGTTGCTGTCCGCCCAGTTGATCTCGACGCCGTGCTTGCGCGCGCCTTTGGAGGCGCGGTTGGCTTCGGAGCCGGAGATCAGGACGGCATCGACTTCGCCTTCATGGATACGGCGGGCGAATTCGTTGACGAGGGCCTGCGGGCTCTGGCCGCCGACCGTTTCGTAGATGAGGCGAGAGGGCTTCGTGCCGGTGTCGCGAGCGAGGGTACCGGGCAGGTTCGTGTTGTGGCCGTGCGGATGGGAGGCGCGGCCGACGGAGTCCTCGAAGATGCGCACAACGGCGATCGTGTCGATGGCGGCGGCGATGCCGGGCGCGCCGGTGTCGGCGAGAGCGGCCTTGGAGGCTTCGGTCATCAGCGAGAGGGGCGAGGGGGCACCAGCCGGGCCGGCTTTACCGTCCCACTGGCTGAGCGACTGGCCGACGCCGATCAGAACCGGAAGATCACCTTTTGCCATGACACTACTCCCTCAACTGTACTGCGGACGGTTTAACGCGCGCGGAAAGGCGGGGCGAGGGGGGACGTTGGGGAAGTCCGTCAGCGGCCGGCGTCGAGGTCGGCGATGATGGCGGCGGGGAAAGCGGGATCGATCACGGCGGTGAGGTGGGTGCCGGTGAGTTGGGTGTAGCGGGCGCCGGGGATTCTTTCGGTGAGGGCGGGGCCGGAGCCATTGTCGAGGTCCTGGTCGCCGGTGAGGACGAGGGTGGGGACATCGAAGGTCGCGAGCAGGTCGGCGGGCGTGTAAGTGCGCGCGGAGAGGGCGCCGAGATAGCCTTGCAGCGTGCCGCCGGTGGCTTTGGCCCGGGCGAGGATGGCCTTGGCGGCGGGGGTGTCCTTGCCGGCGATTGCGTCTTCGATGGCGGCGCGGAAGGCGGTGTTGCGGTCGGTGTTGGTCTCGTCCGCGACGGAGTCGCCGATGCCGCCGAGGATGAGCCGGCCGGTATTGCGGCTGAGCAAATGGAAGCGGAGGGCGGAGATGGCGCCCATCGAATAGCCAACTGTGGCGTAGGAGGCTTCGCCGAGATGCGCGGTCAGCGCGATCTGGTCGCGGGCGATGGAGTCGGCCGGCCAGTGTTCGGGCGCGGCGTCATAGGGCGAGGCGCCGTGGCCGCGCAGGTCTGGCGCGATGACGCGGTAGCCGGCGGCGGCGATCTTTTGGGCGATCTGCGGCTGGAACCAGTTGAGATCTGCATTGCCGGAGAAGCCGTGGAGGAGGATCACGACGGGGCCGGTGCCGAGGTCGTGATAGCTGATCGTCGTGTCGTCGAAGGAGGCGTAGGTTTTCATCGGAGCGGCTTCCTCGGCGCGGGCGGTGAAGAGGGCGAAGACAGCGAGGAGAAGCGCGAGGGCAGCGTGGCGGATCATGGCGTCTTGTCTCTCGGCGTTTCTGGTTGGAGCGCACCTGAGGCGGGGAGGGCGAGGGCGTCAATACCAACATTGAGAACCCCTCTCCCTTGGGAGAGGGGCAGGGGTGAGGGGGAGCTACGCCAGAAACTGATCAGGACGGGGCGATGTTGCGCCCCCTCATCCCCAACCCCTTCTCCCAAGGGAGAAGGGGCTTTTAGGGACTACAGGACGTCCAGCATCTCTGCCACCAGCGGGTGGCGCACGACGTCTGCCGCTTCGAGCTTGATCACGGCGGCGCCGGAGAGTTTTTCGAGGCGTTC
>JBBSAZ010000111.1:0-6746 GCA_038251755.1 Caulobacterales bacterium | reverse complement strand
TTGCGATGTCGCCGCTCCTGCCGGGGCGAGCCCCAGGCCGCGGGCGCGGTGGGCCTCGGTGAAGATTTCTGCGGGCGCGTTTTCAGGGCCTGCCATGATGGCGACGCCGTGCAGGCCGAGCATCGGATCGGCGGCCTTGCGCTCGTGATAGGAGCGGCGGCGCTCGCGGGCGGTCTCGCCGAACTCCATGTCGATGGAGGCTTGCAGCTGTCCTGCAAAGCGCAGGCGGCGCATGCGCTCGGCGCGTTCTTCCGCATACGGAGTGAAGTCGGGGGCCTGCCCTGCGGGGGTTTCCTTCAGGATGTCGGAGACCATGCGCACGTCGCGGTAGGTGATCGACAGGCCAAGGCCGTTGATGGGGTCGTTCCAGCCGGCGGCGTCGCCGATGAGAACGCAGCCTTGCGCGAAGGGCTCATCCGTCCAGCTGTCATTGTTGAAATAGGAGAAGAGGGGGCCCGCGGGCGTGCCTTCGGCAAGGGCCGCGTTCTGGGGCGCGCAGGCCATGCGGAAGGCGTCGAGGAAGCGCTGGGCGCCGCCTTCGCCGTGGAAGCGGCCCTTCTCCTCGAGGGCGTAGCCGCCATAGACCCGGACGCGGCCATTGCCTTGCGGGAAGGTGAGGAAGCCGAAATTGCCTTCGGCGCCGATGGTCTGGCGCTTGGGGTCGAGATCCTTGACGTTCTCGACGAGGAGGCCGGCGAACCAGTGGTGGGGTTTGTCCTGGTGCAGAGGGATGGCTGCTGCGGCGCGCACTTCGGATTGGCGGCCTTCGGCGCCAACGACGAGGCGGGCCTGCACGGTTTTCGTCTCGCCATTGTGGAAGAAGGTAACGGACGGCGCGCTGCCGAGCGTGATGATATCGATCGTCACGGGACGGAGGGTTTCGGCGCCGGCTTCGGTCGCGGCATCATACAGCGTCTGGCAATGGTGCGGGTGGCCGAGGCAGAGGGGGCCGGGCACATCGGCGGCGAAGATGCCGAGGGGGAGCGGGGCGGCCTCGCAGTCGGCCGGGGCGAGGCTTTCGTCATAGGTGACATGGTCGGTGATATGGTGGCCGCCGGCGGACATCAGCAGGTCGTAAAGCCCGAGGCGTTTGGTTTCGGTGACGCCCCAGGGGGCAATCCATTCGCCGCGCACGCGGTCTTCATACTGCGCGGATTTTTCGAGCAGCAGAACCTTGCGTCCGGCGCGGGCCATGACGGCGGCGAGCGCGCTGCCGCCGATGCCGCCGCCGACGATGACGAGATCGTAAGTCATGGGCGTAATCCTCCGGTTTGCATCGTAACGCCGGAAAACGGTGAATGGCAAACCCTGACGCGGCGTCCGGCTGGGCACTATCCGTGGTGAGCGCGGCTATCGGATGGGGCTTCTTCGCGGCGGTTGAGGTCGTAGCCACGGCGGACATCGGCAATGCGCAGGCGGTAGTCCTTGAGGATACTGGCGCGCCCGGCGGTCTGGGCGGCGCGGTGATCCGGCGTGTTTCGCCAGTGGCCAAGAGCGGTTTCGTCGCGCCAGAAGGAGAGGGAGAGATAGCGAGCGGGGTCTGCGAGGCTCTGAAAACGTTCGATAGAGACGAAGCCATCGATTGTGTCGAGGAGAGGCTTGAGGCTGGCGGCGAGATCGAAATAGTCTTCCGTATACCCCTCATTTGCGGTCAGTTCGAAGATGACAGCGATCATGGCACCACCAGCGGTGCGTGAGGGCCGGAGGCGAGTTTCAGGAAAAGGCGGTCTTCGCGGTGGAGGAATTGTTCGCGTTTGGCGAAGGCATAGTTTTCGCGGCCTATGGGGTCGTCGGCGAGACGCGCCTTGTAGGCCTCGTAGGCGGCGAGAGACGGCAGGGTATATATTCCGTAGGCGGTAGTTGTACTTCCTTCGTGGGGGGCGAAATAGCCGATCAGGTCGGCGCCGCAGCGGGGGATGGCCTGGCCCCATTGGCGGGCGTATTGCTCGAACGCCTCCTTCTTGAACGGGTCAATCTGGTAGCGGATGAAACAGGTGATCATGGCGGCGTCCTCGGGTTGGGATGGCAGCCTTGTAGCCGCTTGCGTGTGCAGGATGGTTCGATTAGCGTCGAACCATGAAAGACGGACCTGACATCTCGCGCATTGCGGCCCTGATGGGCGATCCGGCCCGCAGCAACATGCTGCTGGCGATGCTGGACGGGCGGGCGCTGACGGCGGGAGAGCTGGCGAGGCAGGCGGGCATCACCAAGCAGACGGCCAGTTCGCATCTCGCCCGATTGCTCGATGGCGGGCTGGTCGCGCGCGAGGTTCAGGGGCGGCATCACTATTACCGGCTGGGCGGGGCGGATGTGGCGCAGGCGCTGGAGGCGCTGCTCGGTGTGTCTGAGAGCCGGACGGGCGCGCGCACGCGGACCGGGCCGCGCGACCCGGCGCTGCGCAAGGCGCGTGTCTGTTATGATCACCTGGCGGGGGAACTCGGCGTACTGACGTTTGATCGGTTGGTAGAGGACGGCGCATTGGTGCGGCGGGGCGAGGCGATCAGCGTCAGCCAGGCGGGATGGACGCGGCTTGGCGAGATCGGTGTGACCGAGGACGGGCTGGCAAAGTCAAGCCGGCCGGTTTGCAAGGGCTGTCTCGACTGGAGCATGCGGCGGCACCACCTTGCCGGGCAGGTTGGCGCGGCGCTCCTTGTACGGATGTTCGAGCGTAAATGGGCGAAGCGCATGGCGGGCAGCCGGGTGATCCAGTTCACGCCTTCCGGCGAAACAGCGCTGCGGACATGGCTTCGCGCGCCGACCTGACCGGTGCGAAACTCATCCGGTGGATGGCGCAGGGACCGAGGCGGGCGAGGGCTTCGGTGTGGGCGGCGGTGCCGTAGCCCTTGTGCTGGCTGAAGCCGTAGCCGGGGTGCTGACCGCAGAGGGCTTTCATCTGTGCGTCGCGGTGGGTTTTCGCAAGGATCGAAGCGGCGGAGATGGCGGGCTCGGTGAGGTCGCCCTTGATGATGGCCGTGGCCGGGGCGGGCAGGTTTTTGGGCAGGGCGTTGCCGTCGATCAGGATGTGGGCGGGAGCGCGCGCGAGGGCGGCGAGGGCGCGCGTCATGGCGAGGAAGGTCGCCTCGCGGATGTTGATCCAGTCGATCTCTTCGGGGCTGGCTTCGGCGACGGCCCAGGCGAGGGCGCGTTCGCGGATCAGCGGGGCGAGGCGGTCGCGGGCGGCTTCGCTGAGCTTCTTGGAATCGGTCAGGCCGGGAATGGGGCGGGCGGGATCGAGGATCACGGCGGCGGCGGTAACCGGCCCGGCCCAGGGGCCCCGGCCGGCTTCATCGATGCCGCAGGTGAGGATCAGACGCGTCATCCAGGATGGTTAACCGGGAATCGGGGAGGTTGGCCAGTGACCACGCTGTTTGCCCGATCCGGGAAAAGTCAGGGGCAGGACTAAGGGTTTCTCAATACCGTTCTGATACGGAATGACCCGGAATACCGAACTCAGGACAGACGACATGAACCTTTATCATTGCATGGTGGAGCTCAAGAGCGGGGACCGGGCGCTTCAGTTCGCTGCGGCCGCGGATGCCTGGCTCGGACACCTGAAAGCCGAGAAGATCATCACCGACTGGCGCTTGCTGCGCCGAAAGTTCGGGCTGGCGTCCGGTCAGCACACGGATTTCCTTATCGAGATCGAAGTCGAAAGCATGAGCGCCCTGGAAAAAGCGTTCAGTGAGCTGTCGAAAATGGAAGATGAGCATACTCGCCGCTATGAGTTCATGCACAGCTTGATCGGGTCGATGGAAGTCGGGCTTTACCGTCCTTACCCGGATCCTGAACAACGCGAACGCATCGCCCTGCTTTAGCCCGGGCAGTGGCGGAATGGCGCGGGGTGATTGACGCCGCCGCGCAGCGCAACTAAACCGCGCGTATGATCACGCGGAAAACCAGCCAGCAGACCCAACAGACGCTCCGGAAAACGGCGCGCGCGTTTGTGTGTGGCTGGCCTCGAACCTGACAAGGGTTCCCGCGCTGAGCAGACACCAAACCCCGCCCGAGAGGCGGGGTTTTGCATTTTCGCCCCCCTCTCTTCCATACCGAGGAGATTGAAATGACTTTCAGAACTGACGACGAGATCGAGGCCGTGGCGCGCGCCATGATGGCGTGCACCTTGCCAAAGGCCGAGTGGACCCACGCCGCGCATTTCGGCACGGCGCTGTGGCTGCTGCGCACGCGCGGCCAGGCGGCGTATGCGGACATGCCGGCGCTGATCCGCGCGTATAACGAGTCCGTAGGCGGACGGAATACCGACACCGAGGGCTACCACGAGACGATCACGATTGCGTCCTTGCGGATGGCAGGGCGGGCGCTGTGGGCGGCGCCGTTGCATGTGGTGTTGGCGCAGCTGTTGGCGGGGCCCTGCGGGCGCTCGGACTGGATCTTCACGCATTGGTCACGCGAGGTGTTGCTCTCGCGGGACGCGCGGCGGGCTTGGGTCGAGCCAGACCTTGCGCCGCTTCCCGCCGGGTGAGGGCTGGCCTTTCGGGGCCGGCTCCTTCAGCATGGCGCCAACACGGAGGAGACGGACATGGATTTCGGGCTGACGGACAAGGTGGTCTTCATTGCCGGCGCGAGCCGGGGGATTGGCTATGGCATCGCGGAGAGCCTGCTGGGCGAGGGCGCCAAGGTGGCGCTGACGGCGCGCGGGGCGGAGGCGCTGGCGGAGACGAAGGCGGAGTTTGCGGGGCGGTTCGGCGCGGACAAGGTGTGGAGCTTTGCGGGCGACCTGACGCAGACGGCGCCGATCGAGGACGCGCTGGCGGCGTGCGAGGCGGAGTTCGGGCCGATCACCGGTGCGGTGGCGAACGTGGGGCTGTCGCCTTCGCCGCTGGGGCTGGAGGTTTCCGATGATGAGTGGCAGGCGGGGCTGGACCAGAACCTGAACTCGGCGTTTCGCTTGGCGCGCGGGGCGATACCGCGCATGGCGAAGAATGGCGGCGGCAGTTTCCTTTTCATCAGCTCGATTGCGGGCCTCGGCGCGCTCGGCACGCCGCTGGACTATGGCGCGACGAAAGCGGCGGTGAACCATCTCTCGACGAGCGTGGCGCGTTTTGCGGCGGAGACGAAAGTCCGTGTCAATACAATTGCGCCGGGCAATATCATCTTTGCCGGGAACAATTGGGAGAAGCAGTCGACGGGGCCGAGGGCGGATTCCTGGTGGCGGTGGATCAAGCGGGAAGTGCCGATGAAACGGTTCGGCACGCCGCAGGAGATCGGCGATACAGCGGCGTTCCTCTTGTCGGAGCGGGCGAGCTTCATCAACGGCGCGGTGATTGCGGTGGACGGCGGGCAGACGCGGTAGGGCGGTGCGGTGTTTGTACTGCAATCGAAGCAAAGTAATCCGTAGACCCCTGCGAAGGCAGGGGTCCAGTTATTTAGTGCGCTGGATACCTGCCTTCGCAGGTATCGGCGGAGAGGTTGTTCGTAGGCGGAGGGAAGGTCCCGGGTCACGCGCTTCGCGCTGCCCGGGATGACAGACTCTATTGCAGGCCGGCGCCCACCACTGGCTTCAGCTTGATCTTTTCCTTGGGCGCGCCGAAACAGTCGCCGCGTTTCATCGTGATCTTCGAGGGGAAGCCCTTGCTGTGGAACTTCATCTCGACGATCCCCCAGCGGTCCCAGAGCATGCCGTCGGGCGCGGCGATAGCGGCGGGGCAGGTCTTGCCGACATAGGTGGGCTCGACCCAGTAGCCGGTGAAGGTGGTGCGGTTGTCAAAATTGCCGCCGAGCCCGGGCACGAAGATGTAGGATTGTTCGACGCCCATGACGGGCGTGTAGCCGAGGATGGCAGTGGTGCCTTCGTCGCTGATATAGGTAATCTGGTTGCCGCTGGGCAGGGTCCAGACTTCATCGGCAAGGGCGGCCAGCGGCGCAGCGGCCAACAGCGCGGCCGTGATAAGTGTGCGGATCATGTGCGTCTCCTCCTGAGAGACGCCAGCTAATCAGGCCGCCGGAAAATAGATAGCAGGATTCTGCGCGGCTCAGACCACCCGGCCCTTCAGGCTGGCGAGCCAGGGGACTAGCGCGGCGTTGACCTCGGCGGGGCGTTCCTGCTGGGTCCAGTGGCCGCAGCCGGGCAGGACGACGGCGGTTTCGAGCTTCGGCACGGCGGGGCGCATCTTGCCGATGGGGTCAGTGACCATCCCGAAGCCGTTGAAGGCGGGGTCCTTGTCGCCGGCGATGAAACAGGCGGGCTGGGTGATGGCGCGTTCCCGGAAGGGGGAGAGGAAGTCGAAGTCGCGGGTATGGTTGCGGTAGCGGCTGATCGGGCCGAAGAGGCCGGAGCGTTGGAACTCGGATTCGTAGAAGGCGAGGTCGGCCTGCGTCATCCAGGCCGGCAGGGTTTCGGGAACGGTGAGGCTGTCCATCAGCGCCGCGCTGGAGGGCAGGCCGAGTTTCCAGTCGCCGTCCCTGGCGTCGCCGGAGATCGAAAAGTAGAAGGCTTTCAGGAAGCGTTGGAGATCGGCTTCAAGGTCTGCTTCGGCGCGGCCGGGGGTGCGGAAATAGGATTGGTAGAAGAAACGGTCGCGGTCGTCGAAGACACGCTTGATGACCTCGTCGAAGGAGAATTCCGGCGCGCCGAAGAAGGGCACCGAGAGGGCGGCGACGGCGGCGATGCGGTCCGGATGCAGGAGGGCGGTGTTCCAGACCTGCGGGGCGCCCCAGTCATGCCCGATCAGGGTGAAGGGCTGGCCGGGCGAGAGCGCGGCGCCGACGCCGAGGATGTCGGCGATCAG
>JBBSAZ010000110.1:0-6757 GCA_038251755.1 Caulobacterales bacterium | reverse complement strand
CTCCTGCTTAACCCTGGTGGCGAACAATGCTTGCAATTTGGGCTAATCCCGTTATAGGAAGCCGCCTAACCTTGGCTGTTTGACATGTCCCGTCCCTCCCCCACGGTCTCCATCTTGTTGGTTGCGGCGCGCGCCGCCGGCCGTCGCCTCATCCGTGATTTCGGCGAAGTCGAGAATCTGCAGGTCTCCCGCAAGGGCCCGGCAGATTTCGTTTCCGTTGCCGACCAGAAGGCCGAAGAGATCATCCGCAAAGCGCTAGAAAAAGCGCGCCCCGGATACGGCTACCTTCTCGAAGAAGGCGGCGAAGTAAAGGGCACGGACAAGACTCACCGTTTCATCGTTGATCCGCTCGATGGCACGCTGAACTTCCTCCACGGCATTCCGCACTTCTCGATCTCCATCGCGCTAGAGCGCGACGGGAAACTGCGCGCGGGTGTGATTTTCGATCCGATCCGCAACGAGCTGTTCTGGGCCGAAGAAGGCGGCGGCGCCTGGCTCGACAATCGCCGCCTGCGCGTTGGCGCACGCCGCAAGCTGAGCGATGCGGTCGTCACCACCGGCATTCCGCAGCTCGGCGTCAACGGGGCCGAGAAATTCCTCGACGAGCTCACGCGCGTCCGGGCTGAAATCGCCGCCGTGCGTCGTTTCGGTTCTGCCGCTCTTGACCTTGCCTGGGTCGCCGCCGGACGCTTCGATGGCTTCTGGGAACGCGGCCTCTCGCTGTGGGATATCGCAGCAGGCTTCGTGCTGATGCAGGAAGCCGGCGGCATGGTCACCGGGCTGGACAAGACGGACGCCACGAAGGGCTCGTTCGTCGCGTCCAACACCAGCCTCACCCCGAAGCTCGTCGAACTGATCGAAGGCAAGCTGAAGAAGCCCGCGACGGGCACCAGAACAACGCTGGTCAAGAAGCCGTAACGCTTGAGAGCGCTAGCTCTTTGCGGCTGCCGCGCCCGCATCAATCTGGGCGACCAGACCCTCATCTAGGCCAAGCGCCACCGCGAGATTCATGAGGAAAGCTTTTTCCTTCATGCTGTCGGGCTCGATTGCGATACGCGCCGCCGTATAGGCCTGCGCGGCCAGAGCCGGCGTATTCGCCGCCGCCACGAGTTCGGCAATCGTCGCGGGCTTCGCGAACTCACCATCGAGAAACTTCGCGGCATGAACGTCGAGTCCCGCGCCTTCAAGCGCGCCGATGATGCGCGAGCGCTCCGCATTGTCGACGACGCCATCGCACGCCGCCGCCGCAATCATCGCGCGCAGCACCAGCATGGCGGTAGCGTTGTCCTGCTCGAAATTTCCGGAGACGCCGAACGGGCTGGCATCGGGCGCCGCCTCGATCTGCGCAGGCGCCGCCACCGGAGCACTGCCCGCCTGATGGTTCTGCCACGCCTTATAGGCAAGCCCGCCGACCATTGCGAGCCCACCAAGCGTCGCCGCGTTGCCGACGAGCCCACGTCCGCCGCGCGTGCCGAGCAGCAACAGGCCCAACCCGCCAAGAGCGCCGCCGGCCATCATCTTGTTCTCGGTCGCAAACGTCTTCGCCTGCTCGAACAAATCGCCGCCCGACTTGCCCGTCGCGCTTTTCAGGGCCGAATCTGCTTTCGCGCCAATGCCGGTCTTCTGCTCGATCGCCGCCGCGCCATCCTTCATTCCGGAGACGCTGTCATTGAGCAGTCCTCCCAGCATCCCGCCGATCTGGCCCAGCGGATTGCCTCCGCCTCCAGCTCCAAACATCTGATTGAGCAGTTTGCCGGCATCGAACATGAAACTCTCCGTTACGGTATGCCACTTCTACACCCGCTGGCGCGCACCGCCAGCGCGATCACATCTTCAGCCGACCGTTCTCGACCAGGCTCTGATGCACCACCAACGCATCATGATCGCGCCGCACCGGCTTCAGCGGCAACTCCGGTTCATACTGCACCCAGCCGCCAGCATCAGGCTGCAACCACACAAACCCCAGCTTGCGCCCGATGCCGATCACCGGCGTTGAATCCCACGGCGTCTCGAAGCTCGGCGCATAGAGCAATGCCCCCACCTCGCCCTTCCATAGCCGCGCCGCCCACGTGCCGATCGACGAACCCATCACCTCGTATCCGCGAAATCGCTCGACCAGTTTCTGCGTTGCCTCGCAATACAGATGCGCCGGATCGCGCAGCAGGCCGAACGTATCGTCCACGCCCTTCGGCGACATCGGTCCCGGATCAAGCGTCTCAAACGTATCCAACCGCGTGATGCGGTGCACGCGATTGGACCCTGGCCGGTAGCCATAGACCTCGTCCGAAGAGATATCGCCGATATAGGCCGAGATCACTTCGCTCCGTCCCTGCTCATCGAAGTCGACCAGCGCCACCATGGTCGAAATGCCATGGCTCTGCCGACGAATGAAAGCGCGGGTGCCGTCGATCGGGTCTACCGTGAAATAAGCGCTCAGCGGCGCGGTCGCAGGAAGCGAGAGCGAATCCTCCTCGCCCAGCACGCCGCATCCCGGAAAGCACTCCTTGAAGGTGCGCAGATAGACTTCCTGCGCCGCCTTGTCGGCGGACGTGAATACGTCGTCCATGGTGCCGCCATAGCTCATCTTGGTATGCGCTTCGAACATCGTACGCTCGGCGCGGATAACGGCCGCCGCGCGCCGCACCGCCTCCTTCAGGATGCGGCCCACGCTGTGGCCATTGAGCGGGCCAAGATTGACGACATCAGACATAAATTACCTCCTCATTTGTTATAGAATGTGGAGGCCCTCATGCCTTCCCGACTAGCCATCGATCGGCCAGAGCGGGCGCACTTCAATGCGCCCGGCCCGCGCCATTGGATGTCTGGCGGCGATATCGACCGCTTCATCCAGGCTCGCGCATTCGAGAATATCGAAGCCAAGGATGACTTCTTTGCTCTGCGCAAACGGGCCGTCTGTCACCTGTCTGCCCCCGCCGCGCACACGCACAGTCTTGGCGTCTGCCGCCGGCCGGAGCCGATCACCCGTGATGCGCTTGGCGTTCTTCTCCAGCGCATCGACCCAGACATGGATCTCGCCCGGCGGCTCGGGCGTCACATCCGGCTCGCCGTCCGAGCACATGAACATCATGGACTGCATGGAATTCCTCCTTCGAAAACCGAAGGACGCAAGTTGCTGCTCAAACCCTACGTTTGCGCCGCAGGAAAAAATCAGGCGTCACGCGCCCATATTTTCAGGCACTGGTGAACTGCATCTCGGCCAGTTTGGCGTAGAGCCCACCGGCGCGAACGAGGCTCTCGTGATCGCCCTGTTCCACCACCGCGCCTTGATCCAGCACGACAATCCTGTTGGCCTTGCGCACGGTCGCAAGCCTGTGGGCGATCACCAGCGTCGTCCGGCCTTGCGATGCCTGATCCAGCGCCTTCTGCACCAGCCGCTCGTTGGCCGCGTCCAGCGCCGAGGTCGCCTCATCCAGTAGCATCACCGGCGCGCCCCGCACCAGCGCACGCGCAATCGCGATCCGCTGGCGTTCCCCGCCTGAAAGCTGCCGGCCTTTGGCGCCGACTTCTGCGGCAAGTCCGCCGCGCGGCTCGAGGAAGGTGAACGCCTCCGCCTTCTGCAGTGCCTCGCGCACCTCTGCCTCGTTCGCGTCCGTGCGTCCAAAACGGACATTGCCCGCGGCATCGCCCGAGAAGATCGGCGCATCCTGCGGCACATAGGCAAAGCGCGCGCGCCATTCGGCCGGATCGGTCTCGCGCGCATCCATGCCATCTAGCGTGACTTCGCCTGTCTGAGGATCGAAGAAGCGCAGCAGCATCCGGAACACGGTCGACTTGCCAGCGCCCGAAGGTCCAACCAGCGCCACCAGTTCGCCCGGCTTCGCCTCGAAACTCACATCTCGCAGCGACGGTCCCTGCGCCGCGGGATAGGCGAACGAGACGTTCTCCAGCTTCACAAGGCCTGCAATCTTTGCCGGCATCGGCTTCGGGCTTGGCGGGGCTGCGATATCTGGCCGCTGGTCGAGAATTTCCACCGCTCGCACCGCTGCACCTGACGCCCGCATGGCGTCGCCCATGACTTCAGCCACCGTTGCAAAGCCACCGACGCCGAACACTGCCAGCAGCACGAACTGCATGAACGCGCCCACCGTCATCGCGCCCGACTGCACCTCGAGCGCGCCGATCCAGATCACGCCGGTGACGCCTGCAAACATCAGCGCAATGATGATGCCTGTCAGCCAGGCCCGCGCGCCAATCCGCGCCAGCGCCGCCTCGAACGCCAGCTCGATGGCGCCGCGGAAATGCTGCTCGCGCTCTTTCTCCATGCCATAGGCCTGAACCAGATCAATCGCGTCGATTGTCTCCGTCGCTTCGGCCGCCGCCTCGGCGATCCGGTCCTGCGCATTGACCGACAATTTCCGCACGCGCCGCCCCATGGAGAGGATCGGCAGGATCAGCAACGGCGCCAGGATGAACAGGATGCCGGTCAGCTTCCACGACGTGATGAACATGAGGATCAGCGCACCGGCGGACGTCACCAGGGAGCGCACCGCCATCGAGAAGGTCGAGCCGAAGAAAGTCTCGATCAGCGTCACGTCGGCGGTGAGCCGCGAGACCGCCTCGCCCGTTTTCAGCTTCGAGAAGTACGCCGGAGACAGCGACATCAGCCGCGCATAGACATCGCCGCGAAGGTCCGCCGCCAGCCGTTCGCCAAAGCGCGAGAAATAGTAGAACCGCACCGCCGAAGCGACGCCCAGCGCCAGCGCGATCCCGATCATCGCGCCAAAGCCTGCATTGATCATCGCCGGATCGAAGCTCTGGAAGGCGTTGTTCCCCAGCCATTGCACCGGAAAGGTGATGGCAAGGTTCAGAATTGCCGCCAGGAACAGGAAGATCACGGCCATAATCGTCGTCGCCCGCTGCCTGGCCACATAGGGCGCCAACCGGAACAGTGGTCGCAGCGAACGGGATTTGGCCCGATCGGGCGTATTCTCACCCCAGCGCTGCGCTCCAGCCGTCCGGTCGAAGCCGGCGCCGGCTGGCGGGGGAGATGCGCTTGTTCCGTCGCTCATAATGATCCCAGACACCTGATTTCATTGCCTTCAGCGCACATGCTTGCCAGCGGGTGGCCGTTCGGGTATGAGCCCGGCTCCCGAATTCAGCAAGGTGTCCACGCTAACGTGTGGGCCAAGCTACAGACGCCAGAGACTTCGCCATGAAGAAAGAAGGCCATCCCGACTACCACTTCGTTGAAGTGGTGATGACCGACGGGACCCGTTACAAAACGCGCTCGACCGCCGGCAAGGACGGCCATGTCATCACGCTCGACATCGACCCAAAGACGCACCCGGCCTGGACCGGCGGCGCAGGCGTGTCGCTGGATCGCGGCGGCCGCCTGTCGCGCTTCAAGGACAAGTTCAAGGGTTTCGTCAAAACGACGACCTGAGCTGCATCCGAATTCAGCACTTTGCGAAGGCCCGCCCTAACCGGCGGGCCTTCTGCTTTAAGGGGGGGCCGCATCTCAGGGCCGCTCGCTCCGGATGATCAGCCAGGACGCCCCCGCCAGCAGCGCGGCCCCGGCAACGGCGATCCAGAGACCCGACAGGCCGAACACAGGCCACAGTCCGGCCCCCGCCACCGCCCCGCACACCAGTCCGAGCCACAACAGAAGGTAAGGCGCCCAGGCGAGCCGTGGCCCACCCATGACCGCGCCAGCAATCCGCTGCCCCAGCTTGACCAGCGTACCGGTCATGTAAGTAAGCCCGATCGAAACTTCCCCGTCCCGCTCGAACGTGGTGTTGGCCGCCCCCATCGCCGCAGCGACGAACAGTACGGCCATGTCTTCGGCCGTTCCCGCCAGCGCCGCGCCCAACGCCACCAGCATGGCGACCAGCAACAGGACAACAGGCCTGCGCATCTTGTGCGCCGCCGCACCGACCAGGCTGCCGAAGATCACGCCCACCACGAAACAGCCGATCAGCCGCGCAGCGATCAGCGCTTCGCCCGGAATGCCCGCAATCCCCACTGCAAGCCGCGTCGAGTTTCCGCTCATGAACGAGACGAAGAAACCGCCCAGGCTCAGAAAGCCGGTCGCATCAACAAAGCCGGCCAGTGCGGCCGCCCCGATTGCGACGGCGATGTCGCGCTTGCGATGTCGAAGCATGCCCGGCCATCCGTTTGCGTCCCTTGCGAAAGTCCAGCATGCGCGCAGCAGGGCTGTCCATCACGGACGATGCAGTAGACCTTGGCTATCGCCTGAAGATGCCCTGCCGTTTGATGCAGGACAGGCTGGAGACTGACCGCGCTACCGCCGCCAGACCGCCAGCGGATCGAAAGCTCCGCCTTCGGCTGCGCGACGCAGGCGATCGATCTGCTTCATCACATGGTTCTCGGCAGGCTGCGGCGATTCCGAATAAAGCGCCGCATCAAAGCGCCAGACGCGCTCATAGAGACCGCGCGAGCGATCAACCAGTGTCATCAGGTGCGCCGGCATCACCGTGCGATCGACCGGATGCGGTTCGCCGGGTTTGGAGATGCGATATTTCTCATCACCCGCTTCTTCGACTTTCATGTCCTTCTCGCGGACAGCACGCTGCACGACCAGCCACGAGGCGGCCTGCATCAGGCGGGTGGTGACTTCCATGCTTTCGGCGGCATAGACGAGCGCGAGTTCGCGGTTGAGCTTGCGGGAATCCGTACGGCCGGGACCATCGAGATAGCTCGCGGCTTCCTCGACCAAGGACATGCCTTCCTTGAACAGCCGGTCGAACATCTCTGACCCGGCGAACTCGGTGACCCG
>JBBSAZ010000109.1:0-6772 GCA_038251755.1 Caulobacterales bacterium | reverse complement strand
GGCGGCGGCGCGGCGGGCGTAATAGTCCGCCACATCCTCCCCCGGTATGCCGCCCGGCGAGCGCGACCGGGTCATCGGCGCCATCACGACGCGGTTCCGAAGTTCGAGTTTGCCGAGCTTGAAGGGGGTGAACAGGGTGCGCGTCATCGGGGTGTCCTTTTGGAAGCTGGCCGTGAAGTGGGACGCGGCGCGGACTTCGTCAACCATTGACGCCGCGCGGGAGTGTCGGCACGTCTAATCAGACGCTTCAGTGGGGGTAAACATGACGCGCTTTCCGGCTTCGGTTCTGGCTCTGGTCCTGGCCGCGTTTCTCGCGGCCTGCGCAACGCCGGGCTATGACTATACCGCCCGGGCCGCGCCGAACTTCCCGGAGGCCCTCAACTATACCGACGTGTCGGCCGGGCGGTTCGATGGCCCCGCCGGCGATATTGCCGGGCGCGAGTTTGACGCCCTTATCCGTTCCACACAGCTGGAAGGCCGGCCCTGGTTCGTGGTGCTGGACGCAGACCAGCCACAGGGCATCTATGAAGGCGGCGTGGCGGTGACCAGCTACCGCGGCGAAGTCCGCCGCGAAACGGAGCGGCGCTGCGCCGAATATGACAGCCCGTTCGATTGCGAGCGCGAGAAGATCGTCGAGATGGAGTGCACCAAGGAAATCGTCGATGTGCAGGTGACGGCCAGCCTGATCGACCTAGCGGCGCGGCGCACCGTGTTCACCTCCGCCCAGGGCGGCACAACCGAGCGCGAAGACTGCTATGATATTGCAGAGTATCCGTATACAGATCAAGCGACGGGCACTCTCGGTTCGACGATGTACGAGACCTACGGCAACTACGAGGCGCCTTATGGCATGATCGTGGATGCGGTGCCGGCGGCCGTCGGCCAGTTCCGGTTCGATATCGCGCCTTACATGGCCACCTTCCGCGCCGAGATCGTCACCAAGCCGCTGGTCGGCGAGGAGGCCGGAGACGCGCGCTTCGCCGCCGCTGTGCAGGCCACCAAGCGCGGCGAATTCATCGGCGCCTGCGCGCAATGGCTCGAACTTGCAGATGCCTATCCCAACGCGCCGGGCATCCAGCACAATGCCGGCGCCTGCGCCGAAGCGCGCGGAGACCTCGCGACCGCGCACTCGCAATATGCGCATGCCGCAGAACTCGCGAAGCAGATCCCGCTGCTCAAGGACAAGGACGCAAAGCCGATCTTCGATGCGCTGATGCGCGTCAATCAGGGCCGGTACGAAAACACTTTGATCGACCGGGCGAAGGATACCGGCGGAAGTTGATACCTGACACAAGAGTAACGCTCATCCTGAGCGAACTCGAAGGATGGGCAAAGCAGAGCCAGCATCTCTCGTGGCCCATCCTTCGACTTCGCTCAGGATGAGCGCATCTCTGTCTGGTAAACTTCAGTGGTGCTCTATCAGCCCTGGAACACACCGATGAGGGGAAGGCCGGCAGCGCTCGCTTCAGCGGCGATGCCCCAGAGGATGCCGGCCGCAAAGGCCACGGCGCTGAATACGGTCTTGTGGAAAATATTCTTCGCCAAGTTCCGCACTCCCACGCTGACACAACTCAGCAAGTGACGTGCAAAGCGGGGGCCGTCTTGTCAACGCTTTTTTAACCGTCTTTTGGATCAGGCCGCGTGCGCTTGTGCGAGTCGATCAGCTTCGCCTGCTCTTTGGCCTTCGCGGCTTCCAGTTTCTTCTCGGCTTTGGTGCGCCCGAACTTCGTGCGGTTCTCTTTCGCGCGCTGCTCGGCGCCTGCCTTCTCCTTCGCCTTGCGGGCCTTATTGAGATTGATCGGCGGGGTCATGCCGCAGCAATCCGCACGTCGAGCCGCGCCTTCACCTCAGGCCATTCGCGGTCGAGGATCGAGAAGAAAGCCGTGTCGCGCACGAAGCCATCCGCGACGGTCTTGTGATTGCGCAGCACGCCTTCCAGAGTCGCGCCGAGTTTCAGCACCGCCGCCTTGGACCGCTCATTCCGGTTGTCGACCTGGTACTGCACGCGCCGCGCGCCCCACGCCTCGAAGACATGCCCCATCAGCAAGCGTTTGCACGACGGGTTCACCGCCGTGCCTTGCACTTCGGGCGCATAGCAGGTCATGCCGATCTCGACGGACTTGTTGGCTTCGCTCGGGTCAAGCCAGCTGGTGATTCCGAGAAAAGCGCCGTCCGCGGGCTGCGTCACTGCGAAGGCGATCATCGTGCCGTCAATCGTCCGCTGGCGGATGACATTGATCCACTCGCCCACCCAGTCGCCCGGGCCGCGGTGTGACCAGAGGCGGAAAATCTCCGGCGCCCGCGCCGCCAGCGCATGAAGCTCCGGCCCGTCCGCTTCGCAGTCGAAAGGCCTCAGGCGCACGTGCGCACTCTCGAGGATGAGCGGGGCGAGTTTCATGCGCGCAAGCTCAGTCCTTGTGGGCGTCGCGCCACTGCTCCATCGCGAGAGAGATGGCGAAGGTCTCCCGGTATTTCGGGCTGGAGGCCGGGCGCGGCGGCTTCTGCGAAGTCAGCGCCATGATCTCGGCCAGCTTGTTGTGCGCCGCGCCCGCCTGCCCCGCGCCGATATAGGCATGCAGCTCGACCAGCGCCGAGGACATCGGGTCATGCGCCCGGATGACGAAATAGGGCTCGTCCTCGGCGAGTTTCGGCAGGACATCGAACTGGGACGGATTGGCTTTCGAGCCGACGGGGGCTTTGGACATGGGGGTTGTGTCTTTCTGGACGCGGAGGTGATTCTCTGGCGGCACTCTATCCGCCCGCAGCGCCAGCGTCAGCAAGACTGTCAGATGCCGAAGAACAGCCGGTTGATGGCATTGGCGACGGCGTATTCGTGTTCGATACAAATCGCGACTTGCGGTCCCAGCTGCTCAAGCGCGATGGCCGCCATCTGTTCGGTCGCGAGCACAAACTCTGTGTCGCCGACACTGATCTGGGGATTGAGGCCGGCGGCAACCGGAAACGTCGCGGCGTCCTTCAGCGGCGCAGCGACCACCGTGCCAGCCAGATCCATCCCCGGATAGCTGAGCACCAGCACCAGTTGGTCCGGCGCATTTTTGAGGCTGAAGACAGCAAGCCGGTCCAAGCGTCAGAACAGTCGCAGACCATCGGACCAAAGGCCCTGCTCTTCCACCAGCTTTGCCTTGGCTTCGAGTGCACTGCGGTTCTGCTCGATCCACAGGCGCGATTCTTCCGCCCGTGTCTGGAGGCGAATCGCTTCTTCCGCCACCGCCGACAAATTCACGCCCACCGCCTTGGCCTGAGCCACCAAGGCTTCATCGAGGGTCAGGTTGACGCGGACTTTCGAGGCCATGAGCGAATCCTTTGGGCGAGGCTAATGCGTATATATAATACGCATCATCGCTGCGCACAACGCCAGCTAGTTTCCTTGCGCCGGCATCCCGTAGCGCTCGACCTTCACGACCTCACCGGTAACGCCGTCGATCTCGATCTCGATCACCACGCCGTCGGCGTCCGTGCCCTCGAATTTCCAGACGCCCCGCCGGGCCTTCACTTCGCGCAACGTCGCAAGCCCCCGCGCCTTGGCGACTTCCAGCGCCTGCGTCTCGGTCACTTCAAATTCTGCCACCGCCCGGTCATCATCGCCCTTGCCGGCGCGGGCGGGACCGGTTCCCGCAAGCATCAACAGGGCGGCGAGCAGCGTGCTTCTGAGCAGTTCGGTCATGGCAGATCCTCGATTGGAGTGGCCGGGCAGACATAAGGTCGCCCGGCCACGGTTTTTAGAGGCGCCCCGGTTCAAAGCGACGGCGCCGGTCCGCCGCCCTCGCCCGGCGGTTTGCCGCCCAGCAGGGGATGCGGGTCATACAGGCCCTGGAAAGCCGGATCGACCAGGTAATCCAGCCGCCGGGCCGTGATGCCCCGCCGGCCGGAGACCTGCAGCGCGAGGCTGGAGCGGTCCATCTGCCGCAACCCCTCTTCGGAGAAATCACCGAGCACGCGCGACAGCTCCGACGCCGAGAGGAGATTCGGCACGCCGAAAGCCTGGATCGCGGCGGTATTGTTGATCACCGTCGACCATTCGCCCGGCAGCATCCGCTCGATCTGCGCGAGGTCCTGGAAGAAGGCCCAGACCCGCATCCCGTAGGACCGCGCCAGCGTATAGACCATCGGCAGCAGACCGAAGTCTCCGAGCTGGGCGCATTCGTCGATGGCAAACAGCGTGCGGTGTTCCGGCAGGCTCCCTTCCCGCGACAGCACCGCCGACATCAGCGCCGCCGTCCACAGCCGGAACAGCGGCGCATGGCTGGCAAGCTTGGTGGGCGGCACGACGAGGTAGATCGTCATCGGATCACCGCGCCGGACCGCGGCGAGATCAATCGTCGAAGTTTTCACGGTGCGCTGCGCCGCTTCCGAGGCGATCACCGAGAAATAGCTGCAGGCCGTGGCATGGATGCCGGACCGGGTAACATCCGTGGTCTGAAGATAATTCGAGATTTCCTCATAGGCGAAGGACGGCAGCTTGCCTCCGCAAGTATCCAGCAGCACGGCCAGATTATACGTGCTGTCATCCCGCTTCAGCATACGGCGCACTTCGATCAGGTTGCGGTGCTCCGGCTCGCGCGTTGCCGCAATCGCCGCGATCACACCTGCCGAGAGATCATGTCCGCGGATATCCCAAAACGGGTCCTTCGAGATCTTGCCCCCGCCCGACAATTGCTTGGCGATATCCAACGACAAGGCCGAAGCCTCGACGCCCGGAATGGCAAACGCATCCATCGGGTTGAGACTGTCAGTCTCCGGCGAGATCACGCCGAACGGATCGATCACATGCACCGTCTGGCCCATGTCCCGCCGGCGGCGCGCCGTGATCTGGCAGGCCTCCCCCTTCGGGTCGATCACGATGACCGGGCCTTCGTAGGTCAGCAGATTCGGGATCAGCGCGCCCCGGCCCTTGCCGGCCCCGGTGGGCGCGATGGTGATCATATGGCCCTCGCCTTCGAGCCAGAGCGGACGGTCCGACTGGACCACCGCCGCCGGCCCATCGCGGAAGCCGACCTGCTGGCGCGTCTCGTCGATCTGCCAGCCGAGCAGCAACCGGTCACCCGCGCCCATCGCGGGATTGTCCGTAGCCGGAAGGATTGCAGGCTTGCCTCGCGGCGGCGCTTTCGGCCTGCGCGGCTTGGCGCGTGCGCCAGCCGTGTTACCTGGCTTTGTATTGTCTTTCGCCGGCGTGCGGCGCTTCGGCTGATCGGCACCTGCCCCCTCGGCTTCCCAGCCCCGTGGAGTCTCAGATGACCCGGACATTTTCGTTCCCTCACGGAGGACGACAACCGCCCTCCTTGACCCCGAGGCTCTTTCAACAAGCGTTGAAAGTCAATAATGATTTTTATGGGAAATGGCGAAGAGCTGTCCTGCAAGCCCTATTGTCCCTATGCGGACTATCCCTGCATATGCCGCAACCGCTGCAGGTTCAAATCCGAATAGCAGCCCGAAGTTCCGCAGCAAAATTTTTGCAGTGAACCGCGCATTGGAATTGAGACATGCAGGCACGCATGGATTTCGCGTGAACGCGATGCAAATTCCGCGTTGAGACCAAGCGCCGGCAGCAAAGTCCTAAGTCTGGACAACGAACCTGACGCGACCGAACTCAGGCCGGGTCCGGCCCGATCATTTTCTCCGGCCGCACGATGGCGTCGAAGTCGGCTTCGGAAATGCCGAGTTTCAGCGCTTCCACTTTTAGCGTCGTGCCATTCTTGTGCGCCGTCTTCGCCACCTTCGCGGCGAGGTCATAGCCGTACTTTTCCTTCAGCGGCGTCACCAGCATCAGCGAGTTCTCCAGCGCGCGCTGGATATTGTCGAGGCGCGGCTCGATGCCCACCACGCAATTGTCCGTGAACGACACCGAGGCATCCGCCAGCAGCTGCACGGATTGGAGGAAATTGTAGGTCATCATCGGATTGAACACGTTGAGTTCAAAATGCCCCTGCGAGCCCGCAAATGCGATCGCCGCATTGTTGCCGAGGATATGTGCGCAGACCTGGGTCATCGCTTCGCACTGGGTGGGGTTCACCTTGCCCGGCATGATCGATGAGCCGGGCTCGTTTTCAGGCAGCGCCAGCTCGCCAAGTCCGGAACGTGGACCCGAGCCGAGGAAGCGGATGTCGTTGGCGATCTTGAAACAGCTCATCGCCACCGTCGTGATCGCGCCGTGCGTGAACACCATCGCGTCATGCGCGGCGAGCGCCTCGAACTTGTTCGGCGCGGAGGTGAACTTGAGCCCCGTGATCTGCGCAATCTTGTCCGCCACCAGTTCGGCAAAGCCAGCCGGCGAGGCGAGCCCGGTGCCGACGGCGGTGCCGCCCTGGGCCAGTTCCATCAGCGCCGGCAGGGTCAGCTCGATGCGCTTGATGCCGTTCTCGATCTGCTTGGCGTAGCCAGAAAATTCCTGCCCCAGCGTGACCGGGGTGGCGTCCTGCGTATGCGTGCGGCCGATCTTGATGATCGATTTCCAGGCCTGCGCCTTGTCGTTCAGCGCATTGTGCAGCGTCTGCAGCGCCGGCAGCAGCTTGTGCACGACCTCTTCGGCGCAGGCGATGTGCATGGCGGTCGGGAACGTATCGTTCGACGACTGGCTCATGTTGACATGGTCGTTCGGGTGGACCGGCTTTTTCGAACCCATCTCGCCCCCGAGAATCTCGATGGCGCGATTGGAGATCACTTCATTGGCGTTCATGTTCGACTGGGTGCCCGACCCCGTCTGCCAGACCACCAGCGGGAAATGCGCGTTCAGCTTGCCTTCGATCACTTCATC
>JBBSAZ010000108.1:0-6790 GCA_038251755.1 Caulobacterales bacterium | reverse complement strand
CTGTGGATTGCGTTCGCCCCGCACCTAGCGCCGGGGGCATAGGGCGGCAAGCCCCTCACCTCCCACGACCTGCGGTCGCGGGCCCCTCCTCTCCCGGAGGGAGAGGAGGTGGCGCGCCGCCTCAACCCCTCTCCCGCATGACGGGAGAGGAGGGGCCCATCGCGGAGCGATGGGAGGTGAGGGCCTTGAAGCACAGGAAAACACTGGTATCTCAATCGTACCGGGCCATCGTGGGCGCCCGGTCAGGCGCCTGTGCCCAAGCCCCACTCGCTGGCCCTGTTGGCCATGAGTGACGAGGCTGTTGATGACGACCCCTTCCCTTGGCGAACTCACCGCCGCTAGCTTCCGCATTGGCTGTCTCGGCTTTGGCGGGCCGGCCGGGCAGATTGCGCTGATGCACCGGGTCTTCGTCGAGGAGAAGAAATGGCTCGGCGAGGCGGAATACCTGCACGCCCTCAATTACTGCATGCTGCTGCCCGGGCCGGAGGCGCAGCAGCTGGCGACCTATGCCGGATGGCGGCTGCACGGGGTGCGCGGCGGGGTGATCGCGGGCGGGCTGTTCGTGCTGCCGGGGGCGCTGGTCGTGTTCGGTCTGACCTGGCTCTATGCGACGCTCGGCTCCACGCCGGTCGTCAGTGCGTTGTTCTACGGGATCAAGGCGGCGGTGATCGGGTTCATTCTCGAGGCGCTATGGAAAGTCGGCAAGCGCGCGCTGAAGACGCCCGGCGATGTGGCGCTCGCCTTGCTCGCCTTCCTGGGCCTCTTCCTGTTTGCCCTGCCCTTTCCTCTGGTGATCGCAGCAGCGGCGGGCATTGGCCTGGCCCGGAGTTTCGGGGTTCCGGCGGAGACAATCGCCGAACCAAAGCTGGCCGCGCCGAAAGCCGGCCGCGCGTTTGCGACGGCGATCAGCTGGGCGTCGGTCTGGGCGGCGCCGGTGATTGCGGCCTTCGCGCTGCTGGGCCCCGACCATGTGCTGACCCGGGTCGGCATATTGTTCTCGAAACTCGCGCTGGTGACGTTCGGCGGGGCCTACACCGTGCTCGCCTATCTGCAGCAGCAGGCGGTCGAGGCGGAAGGCTGGCTGACGGCGCCGCAGATGATCGACGGGCTGGGCCTGGCCGAGACGACACCGGGCCCGCTGGTGCTGGTCAACCAGTTCGTCGGCTTCATGGCCGGTTGGCAGACTGATGGCGGCGGGCTTATGCTGGCGGCGCTCGCGGCGCTGATGGCGAGCTGGTGCACCTTTGCGCCCTCCTTCGTTTGGATCTTCGCCGGGGCGCCCTTTTCGGAGACCCTGCGGCAAAACCGCTTTGCCGCCGGCATACTGGGGGCCATCACGGCCGCAGTGTTCGGGATCATTGCCAAGATCGCCCTGGTGTTCGGATTTGCGGTCCTGTTCCGGGCCACCGTCGCCACCGAGATGCCCTTCGGCAACACGTTGAACCTGCCGGACATTCTGACGCTCGACCCCTTCGCCTTGCTTATTGCGGCGGGGGCGGCGACCGCGCTGATCCGGTTCAGGGCCAATATCGTGCTGGTGGTGATCGTTTGCGCGCTGGCGGGACTTGTCCGGCTAGCCCTGCCCGGCGGCGCTTGACGGCAAGGGGCGAGTCACTATTTTCGCGCCACAGACTTGGAACCGGGCCCCTCTGGTACCTGCGGCGGCAGATACGATGTCGGATCCCTCACGGATATTGCGCTGACGCGGCGCGTCTTTCCGGACATCTTCAAACCCATGCCTGAATTCCTGACCGTCGAATACGCGGGCCAACCCGTCTGGTTGTGGGCCGCGTTCCTCTCCTTCATCGGCTTCCTGCTCTGGGTCGATCTGGGCCTGCTGAACAAGAAAGATGAGGTCGTCTCCCCCAAGAAGAGCGCGATCATGTGGGCGTGCTTCGCCTCGCTGGCAGTTGCGTTCGGCGCTTACATCTTCTTCGCCTACCAGCCCGATCCTCAATATTACAACGAGCCTGAAAACCTGAACGTGCAGGCGACGATCCAGTTCGCCACCGGCTACCTGCTCGAAACCGCCCTCGCCTTCGACAATATCTTTGTCATCGGCATGGTGTTCACCTTCTTCGCCGTGCCGCGCGAGTACCAGCACCGGGTGCTGTTCTGGGGCATCATTGGCGCGATCGTGTTCCGCGGCATCTTCATTTCGCTCGGCGCCGCGATCGTCAACGAGTTCACCTGGGTTCTGTATTTCTTCGCCGCCTTCCTGATCTTCACGGGCGGCAAGATGCTGTTCTCCGGCGGCGGTGATGACGATCACATGGATCTCAACGACAATCCGGTGCTGAAGTTTCTGAAGAAGCGGATGCGCGTTACCGACACGATCGAGAACCACAATTTCGTCGTGCGAAAGCCGCATCCGGTGAGCGGAAAGATGGTGCTTTGGGGCACGCCCCTGCTGCTCTGCGTGATCATGGTCGAAGCGGTTGATATCATCTTCGCGGTCGACTCGGTGCCGGCCATCTTCGCGGTCACGCGCGATCCGTTCATCGTCTACACCTCGAACATCTTCGCCATCCTCGGCCTGCGCTCGATGTACTTCATGCTGGCGGCGGCCATCGCGCGGTTCAAGTATCTGAAGTACGGCCTGTCGCTGGTGCTTGTGCTGATCGGCCTGAAGATCTTCTGGAACTTCCTGCTCTACAAGCAGCTGCACCTCGTGCCTTACCTTGAACCGCAATGGTCGCTGATGCTGACCATCGCCTTCCTCGGCGGCGCAATCCTGTACTCGCTCTGGAAGACCGGCGGGAAAGAAAAGGCGCCTCTGGGCTGAAGAAGACCCTCACCTCCCACGACCTTCGGTCGTGGGCCCCTCCTCTCCCCTTTCATGGGAGAGGGGTTAGAGGTGCGCCCCCTTACCCCTCTCCCGCCTGGCGGGAGAGGAGGGGCCCATTGCGTAGCGATGGGAGGTGAGGGTCTTTCTAGGCTTTTGCTTTTGCCGCCGCCGCTTCGCGCATCGGGGCGCCGTCGCGCCTCGGGATGACCTTGAAGATGCCGGTGCCGCGCATGATCGTCTTGTCGCCGGTCCAGATGCGGCCTTCGACGGTGATCACATCGTCCTGCACGCCGACGACGCGCCCGTCGCCTTCGACGAAACTGCCGAGCGGGGCGCCGGCGAGGAAATCGCACAGCAGGCGGACGGTCACCCACCAGGTGTCCTCGTCCTTTTCGACGGCGCCGCCCCAAGCCATGTCGGCGAAGGTCATCAACATGCCGCCATGCGCGTTGAGCATGCCGTTGGTATGATATTCCTCGACCCGGAAGGCGCGGGTCAGGTGGCCGTTCTCCCGCTTCTCGAACAGCGGACCGATCTGGCGGCCGAAGCCCCGGTGCCAGGCCAGCTGGCTGTAGCCGGGCGGGAGTTCGGTGGTCTGGTAGCGGTTGAAATCATCGGTCATGGGGCCGGAATAAACCCTTGGAGCGGGCGACTGCAAGGGATGCCTTGAATTTGCCATCGGAGACCGGAAAGCATTGGTCCCATGCTTCGCACACTGTTCGCCGCCGTCCTCGCCGCCAGTCTGCTGGCCCCTGCCGCGCTGTCGCAAGGGCGGGCGCGGGACAATGCGGTCGTCTCCGCCTCGGTGATGAGCGCGCGTGAGCCGCTGGATGCCTGCGGGGGCCGTGACCTGCTGGACGCCGTGGTGCCGGATGGCCCCTTCCTCGAGGCCTGCAAGTTCCACGATGCCTGCTACCGGTCCGGCCAGCTTGACCAGGGGGTGTGCGACGCCGACTTTCTGCGCGACATGCGGGACGCCTGCGATGCCAACTGGCCGAAGGCCGGCGCCGCCGGCAAGCATGCCGCCTGCGAGGTGGCCGCCTATACCTATTACCGCGCAGTCAATTCCCGCTTCGGCTCGATGCTGTATCCGCGCGGGGTGACCGAGGGCCAGTTCGGCGCCGTGTCGCAGGCCGTCAGCGCCGGCATGAACGGCACGCGCCACCTTGAAGCCTGCGCCGAGGCGCGCAATGCCTCGAACCGGAAGCTGCGGTTTTTCCTGACGCTGCATGATGCGCAGGGCAAATGGATCGCGACGGCGCCGGGGGTTTCGTCGCTGTCGCTGCAACCGGGCGAGACGAAGACGCTGTGCGCGGGCACGTCTGTTTCCTGGTTCCGTAATGCGGCGAATATCGGAGAGGCCTATGCCTTGACGCTGAAGGTGGATGATCCGTCGACGATCAATCCGTTCGGGGATTTGCTGGATGTCGACCGGCTGGACTGCGAGACGGCCAGCGGGAAATGCGTGCGCCGGGGGCTTTGAGGGCTCGCGTCCTTCGGCTTCGCTCAGGATGAGCAGCAGCGGCCCGGATTCGGAAGCATGCGTTTTCTGTGCGCTGGGTACCTGCCTTCGCAGGTACCTTCGGGGTGGGATTTGTTCGGCTAGCCCCTCACCTCCCACCGCTTCGCGGCGGGCCCCTCCTCTCCCCGAGGGAGAGGGGTTGGCACGCCGCTTCTTACCCCTCTCCCGCCTCGCGGGAGAGGAGGGACCCATTGCGGAGCAATGGGAGGTGAGGGTCTTGTGGCTAGTCGTTTCCGCAAGTGAGATCATTCATGGAGTATAACTCCGTGGGCGGAGGTGTAGCTTTAGGAATGAGCAAGAATTTCCTAACCGCTTGACGGGGATGGTTTTTATTTTTCCGGAGGGGTGGTTTTTGTAGGCACAAGTCCGGCGCCTGCTCTGGTTCAAGCTGCTTCAGGGCGGTGCGCGAAGGCGCTGTCTGATGCCGATTTTCTCCCGTTCGTTTCTCATTTTTTATCGCGCCGTATCGATTCTTTATCACTCCTTATCGCTGCGACTCCGCTCCACGCGGTGCAGGACGAGCCACCAGAGGGCGGCCCAGGCGGCGCCGAGGCACCAGCCGGCGAGGACATCGGTGGGCCAGTGGACGCCGAGATAGATGCGGCTGAAGCCGACGAGGAGGGTGAGCAGGATCGCGCCGCCGAGGATGAGGGCCTTGACCTTGCCGTCCTCCTGGCCGCGCGCCATCAGGGCGCCGAGCGTGAGGAAGGCGACGGCGGAGAGAGTGGCATGGCCGCTCGGGAAACTTGAGCTGGCGGCGTGGGTGAGGTGTTCGACAATGTCCGGGCGCGGGCGGGCGAAGCCGAGTTTCAGCAGACTGCCGAGCAAGGCGCCGGATCCGACGGCGCCGAGGATGATGAGGGCGGCGGGCCGATCATTGCGCAGGAAGCGGTAGAGCGCCGCCGTGATCGTCAGCAGAGTGAGGACCGCGTAACCGCCGAGGGCGGTGATGTCGGTCATGGCGTTCAGCAGCCAGGCCGGGCCGATGGGCGTGGAGGTGTCTTCCGGCATGCGCAGGAAGGTGAGCACGGCGGAGTCAAAGCCGTGGGTTTCCTGTTCGAAGACTTCGTCGGCGAGTTCCGCGAAGCCGAGAAGGCCAAGCGCGATGATGCCGAGCACAGCAATCGGGCCAACCTCGCGCAGGGAGGCGAGGGAGAGCCAGGACGGCCGTTTCATGCAAGGCCCGCCTGCTTGAGCGCCGCCGCCTGGCGAGCCGCGACGGTTTCGACCGAGAAGCCTTCGAGGCTTTGCTCGAAGAGTTCGTGGAAGTTGAGTTCGGCGCCGAGGCGGAGATAAGCGGCGCCGAGGCCGATGGCGGCGCGGTCCATGAAGACAAACTCGCGCGGGATTTTCACGGGCCCCTTCTCCTTCAGCAACTGGCGGACGCGGAAGGCTTCCTTACGGCCATACTCGCCGGGCTCGATGCCGTCGGCGACGGAGCGGACGCGGTCGTCGATGATCGGGCCGTAGATGAAGCGGGCCCAGACGTTGAGAACTTCGACGAGTTCACGCGACAGGTTTTCGAAGCCCCAGGTTTCGTAGGCGGCGTAGGCGGCGTCGAAATCATCGGTGAGCATGGCGCGGTAGAGATCGACGACACCGCCGACGAACTTTGGCGGGAAGATGCGCACGCATCCGAAGTCGAGCAGGTTGATGCCGGTTCCGCCGCCGGTGACCTGGTAATTGCCGAGATGCGGGTCGCCATGAATGACGGCGTAGGAGTTCATTGGCGCCCACCAGGTCCAGAACAGCATTTCGGCGATGTGGTTGCGCGTCTCCTGCGGGGCGGATTCGAAGGCGCTGAGTTTTTCGCCGGTGAGCCAGGTCATGGTGAGGAGGCGTTCGGCGGACAGCTCGGGGATCAGCTGCGGGACAGTAACGAAGGACTTGTCCGCGAGCATGGCGCCGTAGAGGGCCATGTGTTTGGCCTCGCGGGCATAGTCGAGTTCCTCGCGCAGACGGTCGGTGATCTCTTCGACCATGGCGTCGGCGTCGATCGAACCATCCATGCGCTTGAAGACGCCAAGCAGCGTGCGCAGCTGGCCGACATCGGATTCGACCGCGCTCGACATGTCCGGATATTGCAGCTTGCAGGCGACCTCGCGGCCATCGTGGAGGGTGGCGCGGTGGACCTGGCCGAGGGAGGCGGCGTGGGCGGCTTCGTGCGTGAAGCTGGCGAACTTCGCCTCCCAGCCGGGCCCGAGTTCGGCGCGCATGCGGCGTTTGACGAAGGGCCAGCCCATGGCGGGAGCCTCCGCCTGCAGCTGGCTGAGTTCGGCGGCGTATTCGGGGGGCAGGAAATCCGGGATCGTGGAGACGAGCTGGGCGATCTTCATCAGCGGGCCCTTGGACTTGCCGAGGGCGGCGGCGAGGGCCTTGGCGGTGCGCTGGTCGCCCTCGTCTCCGCCGAACAGGGACTGGGCGGCGAAGGCGAGGCCCGCACCGGAGAGATTGGCGCCCACCTTGGCGGTGCGCGCGAT
>JBBSAZ010000107.1:0-6819 GCA_038251755.1 Caulobacterales bacterium | reverse complement strand
CCGCAATCACCGCTGCCGCTCGACGCATCATTACATTGCGTTCGACGCGCTCTCGCTGATCGGCGGGGAAGAAGGCGATGCCTGGAAATCGCTGTTCCTGGTCCACCACGAGCACCTGCTGAAAGGCGCCAAGGCGCCGGATGCCGCGTTCAAGGACTTCAAGAACCACGTCCTGCACGTCGCCGAAGGCGAATGGGGCGGCGCACGCGGCAAGGCGCAGGAATGGTATGCACGGGGCGTCGAGCTGCTTGCGAAGAAGCGCTGGAGCGAGGCCGCCTATGCTTTCGGCGTGCTCAGCCATTATTACGCCGACCCGATCCAGCCCTTCCACACCGGCCAGACCGAAGCCGAAGGCGTCATCCACCGCGCGGTGGAATGGAGCATCGCCAAATCGCGCGACGAGATCGACGCGCGGATCGAGGCGAACGGCTATCCCGAAATCGAGGTGCCGGACGGCATGGGTTTCGTCTCGGACATGGTCCGCGCCGGCGCCGAACGTAGCCACGAACACTACCAGACCTTCATCGATCACTATGACATTGACGCCGGTGTTGCCGATCCGCCATCCGGTCTCGACGAGACGATGCGCGTCGCCATTGCCGATCTCGTCGGCTATGCCACCGCCGGTTTCGCCGCCATCCTGACGCGCGGCATCGAGGAAGCCGCCGTCGCGCCGCCGAAGGTGAACCTGACGCTGCAAGGCTATATCGAGACGCTCGACATCCCGCTGCGCTGGGTCGTGGCCAAGCTGGAAGATGCCGGAGATCGCCGCACGGTCGAGCGGATGTATGCCGAGTTCCAGAAGACCGGGAAGGTGATCAAGACGCTTCCGGCCGACGACAAGGCCATCCGCGCGCTGCATGCGAAAGAGGTGCGCCGCATTCCGCTGAAACAGCTGAACGCTGAAGAGATTGCACCGATCGGCGCGCTCAACGAGGATCGCCTAGCGGAACCCGTCGAGACTCCCGAAGCGGTGGTTGACGATGTGCCGCCAGCCGAACTCGCCGAGATCGCGCGCCGGGATTCGGTCAAGACGCCGCGCCGGGGCCTGCTGGGGTCGCGCAAGCGCGTGGCCGCGCCCGAACCGGAGATTGTGGAAACTGAAGTCGACATCGAACCTGAAGCCGAAGAGGAAATCGAATCCGTCTCGGGCGAGCTGATCCTCGATCAGCCGGTGGCGCCCCCTGTCCGCCCGGAGCCGGAAGTCTCGGCCGAGCCGGAAGCGGAAGATGAGCCAAGGCGGATGGCCTCGATCACGCGGGACGACCCGGTCGTCGATGCGCCGTCGATCGGCCGCAAGACCGCCAAGCAACTCGCCCGCGCCGGCATCACGACAATTGGCGACCTGCTCGACTGCGACGCCGAGATGGTCGAACTGGAACTGAATGTCCGCCACATCACGTCCGAAGGCATCCGTGCCTGGCAGGCGCAGACCCAGCTGATGATGGATGTGCCGGGCCTGCGGGTGCATGACGCCCAGTTGCTCGTCGGCGCCGGCATCACGACGCGGGACGATCTCGCGAACGCTTCGGCGCGCACCATTTTCGAACTGGCGATGGAGTTCCTGTCCACGCCGGAAGGCGAGCGCGTGCTGCGCGATGACCAGGTGCTGCACGAAGGCGAAGTCGAAGAGTGGATCGAGATGGCGCAGGACGCCGCCTAGGGTCTGGGTACGCCTGCTGCCGCATAGACGGCATCGATCAGCGCCATGTTGGCCACGCCGTCCGCCCCGCCCGTCAATGGCGGGGCGTTTGTTTTCAGGACATCGATCATGTGCGCCAGCTGGTGGTCATAGGTCGTCTCGCCGGGAACGGTGTAGCGCTTGATGGAGAGCCCCTTGCGGATCGTGATCGAGTGGCCCCGGTGGGGGTGCAGCGGATTGCGGGCCACCAGGATGCCTTCGGTGCCCTGAATTGCCAGCAGCGCCTTGAAGCGCTGGCCCGGCGCCATCGAGGTGCGCACCTGCGCGGTGACGCCGCCTTCGAATTCCAGTTGCGCCGTGGTGACAAGGTCGACGCCGTGTTCGCTCAGCTTTGCTGAAGCTTTCACCACGCGCGGTTCCGATCCTGCCACCGTCCGGGTCCAGTGCAGGGCGTAGCAGCCGAGGTCCATCAGTGCGCCGCCGCCGAGGGCCAGGTCGTGGCGCAGTTCGCCGGGACGGTATTTGATGGCGACCGAAAACTCGGACCGGATCGCGCAGAGTTTGCCGATGGCGCCGCTGCGCAGCTGCGCGAGAACTTCAGCAAACATAGGGTGGTAGCGATAGTGGAAGGCTTCGATCAGCGGCCGCCCGGTGCGCTCGGCGGCTTCAGTCATGGCTTTCGCTTCGGTTGCGTTCATGGCGAAGGGTTTTTCGCAGAGGACGGCTTTGCCGGCTTCGAGGGCGGCGATGGTCAGGTCTGCGTGGCGGTGCGGGGGCAGGGCGTTGTAGATGAGATCTATGTCCGGACGGGCGATCAGGGCTTCGTAACTGCCTGTGCTTTCCGGGATTGCGTGCTGCGCGGCGTAGGCGCTGGCGCGGCCCTCATCGCGTGCGGCGACGCAGATGACCTGGCAATCAGCGCGCCTTCGGGCGGGCTCGATCAGGGCCTGAGGGGCTATCTTTGAGGCCCCAAGTATTCCCATCCGTATCATAAAGATTCTCAATTTTTATCATCTGATATCGTTTCATTACCGCGTTCGTAAACAAATCCTCTCGCTCTGTTTACCCCGAGCTAACGCCGCTTAATCGCTTTCTTCATCCGGGGTGAAAAAAACTTCACGGCGGTAAGATTCCGGAAACCACGGGCGGCGAAATTGATGCCTGTCCCGAGGCCATTGATCCTAGGAGTGCCTTTGCCAATGATGATTGATCTGATAGCGCACATCGCTACATGCAATGGCCTCGCGGACTCCGTTTCCAAGCGTGCGCTTGGCATTGTCCTGAACGGCGCCGAGCGCCAGGGCAGCCCGCTCGCAGCCGTGATGTTCAAGAAGGTTCCCGGCGCGCGCGTTCTTGCGGTGCGGACAGGTGACGAGATCGGCGCCCCGACGGGCGAGATCGCACGCCTGATCGAACAGACCCCGGGCGGACGCCGCCGCGTCGCCCTCTCCATGATTTCCGCACTCCAGGAAGCCGGCCTTGATCACAAGCAGGTCGGCACGCTCCTGCCGTCCATCGGCAGCTGGATGCAATCCGTACACGGCATGAATGACTTTGGCCATTTGGGTGACCTGATTGGCCATGCGGGCGAGCCGTCCCGCAGAGAGGGGGTGCGCGCCGCATAACGCACTGGCCGTGCGAAACGAAGCGGACGCTGCCTGAATCCAGACCCTTTGTGGTCATTCGCGCCGCCTCGAGTATCCGGGCCGCCCTTCGGGGCGGCCCTTTTCTTTTGCGCCGCTGCCCGCTAGAGGCCGGACACGAGAAGGAGACTGAAATGAGCGACACGCTGGTGACCCGCGCCGACGAAGCGATTGCCCTGCGCCTGATGCAGGCCATCCGCGCCGATGCCGAGGTCGTGTGTGCGCCGGATTCGGTCGATCTGGTCTCGGTGACCTTCGATGTCGCTGCCGCCAGCGCCGATCCCGCCAGTCTTGGCTACACGCCCCGGATTGACCGCAAGACCCGCACGATCCTGTTCACCGGCGGCGCGGCCGAAGGGCCGAAGGGCACCGTGATGACGGCCACGGCCGTTTACCGGATCACGCCGAAGGCCTAGGCTTGGGGGGAACCCAACCCCCGGAGCACAACCATGCCGACAACCCTGATCACCGGCGCCAATCGCGGCATCGGCCTCGCCCTCGTCCGCGAATTCCAGTCGAGAGGCCACACGGTCATCGCCACCGCGCGCGATCCCTCGGCGGCTGGCGATCTCAAGGCCACCGGCGCCGAACTGCACGCGCTGGACGTCTCGGACGCCGCCTCTATCAAGGCGCTCGCCGCCGCGCTGAACGGCCGGGCGCTCGACTTCCTGATCAACAATGCCGGCCTCGGCGACCGGGCCGACATGCCGCGCCTCGACTATGACCGGTTCGAGGAAATCCTCCGCGTCAACACGATTGCGCCCATCCGTGTGCTGGACGCGCTGACGCCGAACCTCGCCGCCGGGAAAGACAAGATTGCCGCCGCGCTCTCAAGTCAGCTTGGCTCCATCGAGAATACCGACATGAGCTTCGGTCTCGCCTACCGCGTGTCGAAGGCCGGACTGAACATGGGGCTGCGCACGGCGGCGCATACGCTGTCGGCCAAAGGGATCACGCTGCTGGCGCTGCATCCCGGCTGGGTGAAGACGGACATGGGCGGTGACGGCGCGCCGGTCGAGCCCGCCGACAGTGCGGCGGGGCTCTACAAGGTGATCACCGGGGCGGGCCCTTCCAAAGAGCTCCGCTTCTACGATTTCGAAGGCAAGACGCTGCCCTGGTAGCGGCCGGTCCGTCATTGCCGCGGCGCTTTCGCGCGAAGCCGCATATCCTGTTGCGCGCGCCCTATTCGGCGGCAGGCAGCATCCGTTCACGAGCGTGCAGCGGCGTCGGGTCATAGGGATCGTCCTGCGGCGCCGGCATAAAGCGTTTGGCCAGCTCCAACTTTCCGTTCACCAGCCTGTAGGCCTGCACCGGAAGGGCGGCCGGCCGCTTCAGGCTTCCGGCAAGCTCCGGCGCCCAGACATGCACATTGCGGGCAATCACGAACTGACGCACCGCCCAGCTCCTGATCCGTTCCGGTGCCAGCAGCCAGGCCGGCGTGACCAGCAGGATCATCGTCGTCGAGAAGCCAAGGCCGAACACCATGGCCGTTGCCAGCTGCACCCACCATTCGGAGCTGGCGCCGCCGAAGTTGATGGCGCCGTCTGCAAAGTTGACGTTCATCTGGATGATCATCGGGAACAGGCCGAACATCGTGGTGCCGGTCGTCAGCAGGATCGGCCGGATACGTTGCGCGGCGGTTGCGATCACGGCGTCCTCGGGGGAGCGGCCATCTTCGAGCAGGCGGTTATAGGTGTCGATCAGGATGATGTTGTTGTTCACAACCACCCCGGCGAGCGCCACGATGCCCGTGCCGATCATCAGGATACTGACATAAGGCAGCAGCAGGTTGATTCCGACCAGCACACCGGCCGTCGACAGGATCACGGCCGACAGCGTCAGCGCCACCTGCCAGAAATTGTTGAACTGCCAGAGCAGGATCACCGCCATCATGAACAGGGCGGCCAGCGCCGCACCCATGAAGAACGCGCCGGCCTCGGCGGTGTCTTCATCGGCGCCTTCGAAGCGCACTTCGAGGCCGGCCGGAATGTCCTGGCTGGCGATGAAGGCTTTCAGCTCGGCGACAATCGCGCCGCCGGTGCCTTGCTCCCTGGCATTGCCGCGCACATCGACGACGCGCTTGCCTTCGCGCCGTTCAATCTGGCTGACCCGGGGGGCGGCTTCGCGCGTCACGAACAGCGACAGCGGCACGTTGCCTTGCGGGGTCGAGATTTTCAGGGCGTCGAGGGCGGAGGCCGAGCGGTCGCCTTCCGGGAACCGGACGCGGATATCGACTTCTTCATTGGCGTCGTCCGGGCGGTAGCGGCCGACCAGCACGCCATTGGTGACGAGTTGCACGGCCGCGCCGATCTGGGCGACGTCAACGCCGAACTTGCCGGCCTCGGCGCGGTCAACGGTCAGCTGATACTCGACGCCGGGCAGGGCGCGGGAATCGTCAACCTCGATCACGTCGTCGCGCGCTTCCAGCCAGTCGCGAATGAGCGTCGCCGTTTTGTCGAGGGCGACGGAATCGTTGCTCAGAAGGGCAACCTGCACATCCTTGCCGCCGGGGGGGCCTTGCTCGCGGGCCTTGATTTCGAAGCGCAGCGCCGGCACCGCCGCAAGGCGGACGCGGACTTCATCGAGCGTTTCGCGGGCATTGAAGTCGCCGTCGGAGGTGGTGTTCAGGTCGAGCAGGATCTGGCCGATCGTATCGAGCGGCACGCCGCTGACACCGTCGAAGCTGAAGCCGGACGAGGACACGCCGGTCCGGGTCGAGATGGCCGTGATGCCGGCAACATCGTCGATGGCCGCTTCGGCCCGGCCCACGAAGGCGGCTTTCTCGTCCGACGACAGCGCGCCCTGCGCCTGCACGAAGATGAAGGCCTGTTCCGGTTCGATATCGAGGAAGAATTCGGTCTTGTGCTGCTCCGACCCGAACCACATGAAGATCGCGACCACGGTGCTGAGCACCACAGCGGTGGTCATCAGCGGGCGGCGGATCGTTTCGGACACGACCTTCACATAGCCGCCGATGAAGCCTTTGGCGCGGCGCGGATCGCCGTTCGCGGCGAGCGCCGCGAGGTTCTCGTCGGTGCCGCCTGCGCGGCCGCCGAGGACGCTGCCGAGCACCGGGAGGAAGATCAGCGCGGCGATCAGGGACGACGACAGCACAAAGATCAGCGTGATCGGCAGGTAGGCCATGAACTTGCCGGGCATCGAGTTCCAGAACAGGAACGGCACGAAGGCGGCGAGCGTGGTCAATGTGGACGAGACGATCGGCCAGAACATGCGCTTGGCGGAGAGGCTATAGGCCTCTTTCCGGTGCATGCCTTCAGCCATCTTGCGGTCGGCATATTCGGTCACCACGATGCCGGCATCCACGAGGATGCCCACCGCGATGACCATGCCGAACATCACCATCATGTTGATGGTGAAGCCGAAGGCGCCGAGGAAGAGGAAGGCGATCATGAAGGTCGCCGGGATGGTGATCCCGACGAGGACCGCCGAGCGCAGGCCGAGCGCCGCGACCACGATGATCATGACCAGCAGGATCGCGGTCATGATCGAGCTTTGCAGCTGACCGAGCTGGTT
>JBBSAZ010000106.1:0-6825 GCA_038251755.1 Caulobacterales bacterium | reverse complement strand
TGCTCGGCCGTCAGCTGCGCCAGCCGGTTGGCCGCGCCGCGCATCTTGAAACTGCCGGTCACCTGGAGGCATTCCGCCTTGACGAAAACCTTCGCGCCCGCCGCCGCGTCAATCGCGCCGTGCGTCAGCACCGGCGTTTCGCGCACAAAGGGACGCACGCGCTCCGCTGCCGCGCACACATCATCATAGTCAGGTAGGGAAAGCTGGTCTGTCATGCGCGCCTGTTTATCCGCCAGGCGCCCCGGCACAATCGAAAAAGCCCGCCGGTTTCCCGGCGAGCTCCCCCCGCGCAGGCAGCCTTTCGTCACCGAAAGCCCGCCATCCCGCTAACTGATTGTTTTACTTCAGGCCAATCCGGCCCGTCTTCCAACCTTCGGTGCAAGTCAAATGCCGCAGCTTGCAAGCCAAAAAAAGCGGCCACTCCTTAGAGTGGCCGCAGATCGCTTGGCTTGTTGTGTTGGACGAAAAAGCGTTCAGGCGGCGGCGCTGATCTCTTCGGAAGCGTCGTAGAGTTCGCCGTGGATCACGTCGTTCGGTTCGGTGGCGAGGCGGGCGATGATGTCCTTGCCTTCAGCTTCGCCTTCGGCGTCTTCCCATTCCATTTTCGCGGCTTCGGACATCCATTCGATTTCAACGAGGCCGTAGCCCTGTTCTTCAAAGTCAGCCTCAATCTTCGACACCACGTCTTCTTCGCTGGAGGCGTTCACGCCCACAACCATGAAGGCGTGTTCCATACCGGCCAGGGCGCCGTCGCTGCCCTCGCCGCACATCACTTCGCACGAAACCAGATAAGCAGTTTGCGACATAATCTTTCTCCATAGATGTTCGCGGGATGCCGGCCAGCCGGCAGTAACGTTCACAGGAAGCGCAATAGCCGGCGCAAGCTGGCCAGGCGCGCCCGCCAGACCACCGCTTCCACATGCTACAAGCTTCTTGCTCCCGGCAAAATTCGCAGGACTTCTTTAAGAACGCGCTAACCGTTTCGGCCGGGAGGGCCGTTTTACGGGCTTTTCCGGAGGAAAAGTGTTAACGGGCACGAGAACGGCAAATGCCGCCTAGAGTTTTTCCGCCGCCTGCTTCACCAGGGCCCGCGCAAAGTCCGCCGTGTCCGGATTGTCGAGCGCATGTGCGAGCACCGCCTCGAAATACCCGGTCTTGTTGCCGCAATCATGCACCGTGCCTTCGAACTCGTAGGCATAGAACGCCTGCAGTTCCATCAGCCGCGCCATCGCGTCGGTCAGCTGGATCTCGCCGCCCGCGCCCGCGCCCTGCTTCGCCAGCAGATCGAAGATTTCCGGCTGCAGGATATACCGTCCGGTGATCGCCAGGTTTGACGGCGCGCTCTCGCGCGGCGGCTTCTCCACCATGCCGGACATCGCGATCAGCCGCCCGTCGCGCGATTTCGGCGCAATTACGCCGTAAGACGATAAGCGCCCTTCCGGCACCGGATCGACGGCAACGATATTGCCGCCCACCTTGCCGTACGCATCCACCATCTGCTTCAGGCCGGACGGCTTGCCCTTGACGATCACGTCCGGCAGCAGCACTGCAAACGGCTCATTGCCGATCACGTCGCGCGCGCACCAGACGGCATGGCCGAGGCCCAGCGGCGCCTGCTGGCGCACGAAGCTGGACGCCCCTGCGGGGAGGCGCGAGGCCTCAACCGCGGCGAGAATGTCGCCCTTGTTCTTGGCTTTCAGCTGGGCTTCCAGCTCATAGGAATGATCGAAATAATCCTCGATCGCGCCCTTGCCCCGGCCCGTCACGAAGATGATGTGCTCGATCCCGGCTTCCAGCGCCTCATCGACCACATACTGGATCACCGGACGGTCCACGACCGGCAGCAATTCCTTCGGAATGGCCTTGGTCGCCGGCAACACCCGTGTGCCAAGCCCGGCCACTGGCAGAACGGCTTTCCTGATACGCATCAATTTGCTCCTGATTGGGGCTGGCCTATAGGCGGCCATTGGCCATGTCTAGCAAATCGCCTGCCAACGCGGCGAAGTCAGACTCCGGCGTTAAGCATCAGGCCAGCAGCCCAGAGCGACAAGATCAACGTCATCACCAACCCGGTCGTGTGCCACAGCCAGGGCTGGTTCGGCTGGTTTAATTCGCGCACCAGGCGGTTCTGCAGCGCCCGCGCCGGAGACGCATGCGCCATACCGGACGCCCCGGCGTCCACACCGCTGACATCCGCCACGGGCGATGCACCCGGCGTTCGCGCCGGATTTTGCCCGCTTTCCTTGGGTTTCGGATTGGACTGCATGTCAGGCTGGCCTCGCGATCAAGCCGCGACCCTACCCAACTATCCCTAAACCTTGACTAACGCGGCCTGCGAATAAGTTGCCCCGTGGGGCTGCGCTGAACGCCAAACACGCGCTGCAGCAACGGCGCTGAGAGTGCCTCACCCGGCGCCCCGTCCGCCACCACCCGCCCGGCGTCCATCACGATCACCCTCTGGCAATAGCGCGCTGCCAGCTCCAGGTCGTGCAGCACCACCAGCACGGCCCTCCCGCTGGCCGCCTCCGCCGCCAGCGTCTCCATCAGGGACAGCTGGTGCGCAATATCCAGCACCGCGCAGGGCTCATCCAGCAGCAGGCAGGGCGCCGGGCTCGCCAACAGCCGCGCCAGATGTACCCGCGCCTGCTCCCCGCCCGACAAGGCCTGAAACGCGCGCCCCGCCAGATGCGCGGCATCCGCCTTCGCCAGCGCCGCGTCTACGGCGGCACGGCCCTCTGCGCCCATCCCGTCATACGCCGCCGGCGCCTCTGCAAACCGCCCCAGCGAGACGACATCCTCCACCCGCAGGTTCCACGCCACCGGCCGCGCCTGCGGCAGCCAGGCGACCCGCCGTGCCCGCGCCAGCGCATTCAGCCCGCCCGCCGGCGCGCCGTCGATCTGCACGTCGCCCGTCTCCACCGCCGCCACGCCGGCGAGCGCCTTCAGCGCCGTGCTCTTGCCCGCGCCGTTCGGCCCGGTCAGCGCCGCAAACTCGCCTGCCGCCAGCGCGAAGGTCAAGTCCTCCACCACGCGCCGCCCGCCCAGCGACACTGACACTCCGTTCACGGATATCATGGGGATGACTTCCCCAGCCGCGCCGCAATCCAGATGAACACCGGCCCGCCCACCAGCGCCGCCGCAACCCCCAGCTTCAGCTCCTGCTGCAGCGGCAACACGCGAATGGCGATGTCCGCCGCCAGCAGTACGATCCCCGCAAACAAGGCTGAAGGCACCAGCAACCGCTGCGGATCATGCCCGACGAACGGCCGCATCACATGCGGCGCTACGATCCCCACAAAACCGATCGTCCCCGCCGTCGCCACGCTCGCGCCCGCCAACAAAGATGTGCCGCCGATCACCAGCAGCCGCGTGCGCTTCGGGTCCGCCCCGAGGCTCGCCGCCGTCTCGTCACCGAGGCTGAGCGCCCGTAGCCCGGGGCCCGCCCTCAGGACCAGCGCCGCGCCTATCGCCAGCGCAGGCGCCGCCATCGCAATATCCGCCCACGAACGGTTCGCCACCGACCCCATCATCCAGTTCACGAGGTCTGCGAGGCTGTAAGGGTTCGGCGCCATGTTCAGCGCCAGCGACATCAGCGCGCCCGCAAAGCTCGAAAGCCCGATGCCGATCAGTAACAGCGTCACGATCCCCGCCCCGCGCATCGCGGCGGCGACGAGCAGCACGGTCGCCGCCCCCGCCCCCAGAATAGCCGCGACCGGCACTGCAAAACTGCTCACCGCCGCGAGGCCGAAGAAAATCGCAATCACCGCCCCCAGCGCCGCGAAGGCCGACACGCCGAGCACGCCCGGCTCCGCCAGCGGGTTCTGCAACAAGCCCTGCAACCCCGCCCCCGACAGCCCCAGCGCTGCGCCCACCGCAAACGCCGCGGCCGCCCGCGGCAGCCGGATTTCCCAGAGGATCGCCCGCGTCGCCGCATCATCTTGCCCCGCCAGCGCGGCAAGACTGTCGCCCAGCGAAATCGGCGCCGTGCCCACCAGTGCCGAAACTGCGAACAGCGCCGCAGAGATCAGCACAAGGAAGATCGTCAACCGGCTCATTTCAACGCCCGCGCAATCGCCTGCGCCTCGTCCGCCACCAGCCAGGCCGGGCATGAGATGCGCGACTCGTCCATCGTGATCACCTGCGCCTTCGCCATCAGCCGCTGCATCACCGGATGGCGCGATACCGACCAGCGATCCGTCGCATCATCATCAAACCCGAAAAACGCCGTCAGCATCAACGCCGGCGGCGCCTGCACCAGCCGCTCCAGCGGCAGCTCCGTCCAGCCCTCGCCCCCATTGGCGTTCGCCAGACCCGCCTGCGTCAGGATCGACTCTATCATTGTGCCCTTGCCCGCGCTCACCCCGCCCGGCGTCACATACAGCGCCGACCGCCCCGTCACCGGGGCTGCGCCCGGCATCGACGCGATCAGCGCTTCCGCCCGCGCGCCCTGCCCGATCTCGGCCGCCACCGCGCGCAGAACGGCTACCGTACCCTGAACATCTTCCGCATAGCCCAGCTGCACCGTCCGGATGCCGAACCGCTCGTAGAACTCCAGCGCCCGCGCATCCCCGCCAAAACTGCGCACCACCACATCCGGCTTCAGAGCAATCACATCCTCCGCCGCCGACCGCACCTTGGGAATGCCCGCCGCCTTCTCCCGCAGATGGCTGAACCGCCGCTCCGCATCCTTCGACACCGCCAGGATCTGCTCGCGGTCAGCCAACGCCAACACGAACTGATCCGCGCAATAGTCGAGCGATACAAGTGTCGGCCGGGCCGGTTCCGCCTGCGCGAAACCGGCCACCATCATCAGGAACAAGGCGGCGAGCCCAAGCTTCATCTGAGTTTCAGCCCCACAAACATGCCGACGCCCGGCGCAGTGTAACCGAACACGTCCGTCGCCGTCTCGTCCAGCAGGTTCTCGCCGCGCAGCGTCACTGAAATACGCTCCGTGAGCGGATAGTCCGCCGTCATCGTGGCCAGCGTATAGGCGTCCAGCGCCACAAGGCGCGACGGGAATGGGCCAAAATCAAAGTCCCCCTGCTCGCCCACATGGTCCAGCGCGAGGCCCAGCCGAAGCCCGTCCGGCCGCACCTGCCAGTCCGCCGAAACCGACGTCGTCATCTCCGGCACGCGGATTTCATCCGCTCCCGTATCATCCTTCGAATCGAAGAAAGTTGCCTGCCCTGCAAAGGACAGGTTCGCCAGCGCCTGCCACCGCCCGGCAAGCTCCACGCCGCCCCGCTCGCTCCGCCCCGCACGGTTCAGCGCCGTGGAGGTAAAGTCCGGATTGAACGCGGTATAGATTTCGTTCTCGAGATCGGCATCGAAATAGGTCGCCGAGTAGCTGAAATCTCCGAGCGCCTGCTCCCAGCCAATTTCCCAGCTCTGGGACTCCTCCGGCTTCAGGCCTGGATTGCCGATGAAGCTGCCGGTGAAGAATCCATAAAGCTCCGTGAACGTAGGATTCTTGATGCCCGTGCCCACCGAGACCCGAACGCGCCCGCCCACACCCGACAAGGCATAGCCCGCGCCGAGGCGCCAGGTCGTCGCATCATCGAACCGGCTCTTGTTGTCGTCATGGCGCAGCGAGGCCGCGAGGTCGAACGCCCCCGCCGCCAGCCGGTATTCACCCGCGAATGACAGCGATTCAAAGGCCTCGTCGGCGTCCGTCGCGCCGCCAAACTGGACATCCGAGCGTTCATACGTCTCGCGCTCGAAATCCACGAGCCCGGTCAGCGTATGCGCGCCCGCCGAATAGCCCGGCGACCAGCTCGCCTTGGTGCGCTGCCCCTTGGCGACATCGCTGATCGCCCCATCGGCAAAGTTGTCCCGGTCCACTTCATTGAAGCTCGCCCGGATAACATGGTCCAGCGGCCCCAGCGTACCTGTCAGCGCCGCGCCCACCAGCCGCTGCTCCGCCTCGGTGCGGCGGCCCACATCGTTCAACAGCCCGTCAAAATCCGTATCCGAATCGAAATCCGAATCCGCCCGGTGCGCTAGGCCGACCAGTGCGAGAGACCAGTCCGTACCCAGATCAACCTTGCCCGTCAGCAATCCGGACAAGACGCCCGAGCCATCCTTCTCGCCGTCTGTCCCGGCGCTATCCACGCCGTCCGTCGTCAGGCCCGAAATCGCCGCCCCGAACGGCCCGCCGCTCCAGCCCAGCGCGCCTTGCGCCGTGCCGAAACTGCCGCCTTCGGCAAAGCCCGAGACGCCCGCCCCCCGCGCCGCCGATAGCGACACCACGCCGCCCAGCGCGTCCGATCCGTGGATCGACGACGCCGCCCCGCGCAGCACTTCGATTCGCCCCAACGGCAGCGCCGTCAGCAGCCCGAAATCCGTATCGCCGTTCACCGGATCGGAAATCTCGATCCCCTCGTACAGCACCAGCGTGTGGTTCGCCTCCGCGCCGCGAAAGCGCACCTGCGTCAACCCGCCGAGACTGCCTGAGCGGGAGATCGCCGCCCCCGGCACGCTGCGCAACTGGTCCGCCGGGTTGGGCGAAGCCCTCACCGCCAGATCGTCTTCCGTCAGTACCGTGACGGAAACCGTCGCCTGTTCCGCTGCGACCGGGCGCAGACCCGTCACCTCGACCGGATCAAGCAGGCGGGCCTCATCGGCCAACGCGGCGGAAAAATTGAAAGTCAGCGCCGAAGCGCCAAGCAAAGTCAGTCTGAGGATCATGTCCACAGCTCCTTCAAATGCCGGGAGCAAAGCCCCGCGGCGGGTTCATGACATGTCGCATGAACGGAAGGCGTGCCTCCGCAGCCCTACGCCTGGTCCCGGGCGGCGAGCTAACGACGGCGAGAGGCAGGTCTCCTG
>JBBSAZ010000105.1:0-6912 GCA_038251755.1 Caulobacterales bacterium | reverse complement strand
CCGGAGGGAGAGGGGTAAGGCAAGTCCGCCGCCCTTCCCCAGCAGCCACGGCTCCTACTGCACACGGATCATTACGCCCATGGGGTTGGCGGCGCCGAGCTTGGCGAGCACGGACGACACATGATGCTCCACCGTGCGCGGCGAGCGGCCGAGGGATTCGGAGATTTCGCGGTTGGAATAGCCCTTGACGATCAGGGCGAGTACGTCCTGTTCGCGGCGCGTCAGGCCGAGGGGATGGTCGCGGGCGGCGGTGTAGGCCCCGCGCCGGGCGCGCGGCAGGGCGCGGGAGAGGCCGAGCTGCGCCGCGCGGCGGCGGCCGAAATCAGCCGCGGCCTGCGCGCTCATCGCGCCGAGCTCGCGCACGGCGGCGCCGATAACTTCGCCCTCATCGCTCTGCAGGCGGACGAGCGCGGCGGCGTAGGGCATCCCCAGCGCGTCCCATGCAGCGGCGGCGCCGGCGAGATCGCCGTCCAACTCCCGCCGGAAAGGCTCCGGCAGATCGTTCAGCCGCTCATCCGGCGCCGCAAGGCCATAGCGGCGGGCCCAGACGGCACGCTCTCCGAGGTTCCAGGCGTGACGGTCGGCGCCGGACAAGGCCAGCAGCGCGGCCAGGTGCTCCTGCCCGGCGGCAAGATTTCCGCTGAGCCAGCCATGTTCGATGATGGTCAGGCGCGCAGGCACCACATGCTGGAGTTCATCCGTGGCCAGAGCATCCTCGTAGGCGGCGTTCATCAGGGCGCCGGCGTCCGGTGATCCGAGGCGCAGGCAGGCCCGCGCCAGCACCTGCCGGGCCGGCAGGCGCATCACCAGCGTCAGGTCCTCGCGCGCCAGCACGCCGCGCGAGATCGTCTCGGCATCCTTCAGGCGCCCCTGCTCCAGGCGCAGCAGGGCCTGGCGTCCGGACAGGTAATACGTCCAGGCATCAAGATCATGCTCGGTATCGAAGGCGATGCCTTCGGAGAGCACGCGCTCGGCAATCTCGAAGCGGCGGAACTCCACCGCATATTCCGACAGGTTCGTATAGGCGCGCGCCGCCTGCTCGTGCAGACCATGCGCGAGCGAGACCGCGAGGCTGTCTTCCAGCATCGCCTCGCCTTCCGTCCGTCCCCGGAAGACCAGCGCCGTGCCGATATTGTTCAGCGCATGCGCGCGGATTTCGGGGTTCGGGAACTGCGCCTCCAGAGCCAGTGCGCGTTCGCCCCAGGCGACGGCGTCGTCCATCTGGTCGTTCAGCATATGCAACTGCGAGCGCAGCGAATAGGCCATCGCCTGCTCGGCCGAGGGCGGCAGTTTCTCCAGTACACGGATGGCCTGATCGGCTAGGCGGGCGGCTTCCGGCGCCTCGCCCCGGTACCAGTGCAAGCGCGAGAGCCAGCGCAGGTTCTCGCCGACCTTGTCCTGCCGTCCGAGCAGGCGCCACAGGGTGATCGCATGCCGGCGCGCGTCCAGCACTTCGTCATCGATGCGGGCGGCGAGCGCGCTTTCATAGGCCCACTGTTCGTAGAGCGTGGCGGCGAGTTCGGGCGCGGCGGCATCGACGAATTTCAGCGCCGTGCCGAGGTGCGCCGCCGCCTCGCGGTGCGCCCCCGTGGCGGCGGCGCGGGCGGCGGCTTCCGGGGCAATCTCCAGCACGGCCTCTGTGTCCAGCGCGCTGGCGGCATGGTGCACCATCTGGTCGAGATGCGCGCCGCCCCCAAGCGCGCGCAGGGCCGCCAGAATGGCCGCATGGTGTGCACGGCGGCGGACCGCAGGGATACGGTCCAGCGTCGCCTGACGCGCAATCTCGTGGCGGAAGCGCAGGTCGCCGGACGGCGACGCCTGCAGGATCCCTTGCGCGGTCAGGTCCGCGATCATCGTCTCCGCCATGTCCGGCGCCAGCTGGTGCAGCAGCGCGGCGGGCACGGCGGCGGGGATGACGCTGACAAGTTCCAGCAACTCGCGGGCGGCGGGGTCAAGCCTTGCCTGGCGCGCCGTGACCGCCTCGCGCACGGACGCCGGCGGAGGGCCATCCCCCGCGTGCGCCGCGATGATCTCGCTCACCTTGAACGGATTGCCGGCGGTCGCCTGATACAGCCACTGGCCGCTCAGGCCATGGGCCCGCGCGACCTGGCCGACGGCTTTCGGCGTCAGCGGGTTGAGCGTGATATCGCTGCAGCTTGCGCCCGGCAGATCGGCGATGGCCTTGCGGAGGGGATGATCATCGCCCGTCTCGTTGCCCCGGAAGGTGATCACCAGCAGCACGGGCAGCAACGCGATGCGCCGCCCGAGGAAGCGGAGCAGGTCCAGCGTTGCATGGTCGGCCCAGTGCAGGTCTTCCCAGATCAGCAGGAAGGGGCCCTGCCCGTCACCGAGCGCATTCAGCAAGGCGGCATAGAGGGCCTGGCGGTCGGCCCCGCCCCGGATCAGCGTATCGACCTCCTGGCCGAGTACACCCGCCATGTCCTGCACAGGGCCAAGCGGGCGCGGCGTGAACAACGCGTCGCATCCGCCCAGCGCCGTGCGCCAGGTGGCGGGCAGGGCCAACCTCAGCTGGCGGATAAGAACCGTCTTTCCGATACCGGCATCGCCCGACACCAGGGCAATATGACCGCGTCCAGCCCCAGCCGATTTGGCCAGAGCGGTCAGCATGGACAGCTGCTTGTCGCGCTCGATCAGCAATGTTTGTTCCCCTCGCGGCACAGTCTGGCATGCATCGGCAAAGCCGGACCGGACGCGTGGGAGTTAACTTAGGGCCCGCATTTCCAAGGGAAACCCCGAAAATTGGGTAGTAGCGACATCAAATTTAGGTAGGACCACCGAAGCGGCCGCCCCAATTTCTCCTTAGTCTGTTCTTGCGGGTGAAGGGACGCACGCGCCAGAATACGGGGGTAGGCACCGCTCTCTCGCCTGCCCCCGCCCTTTTTTGCGGTGCATTCGTCTCTTGGCCCGGTCCACAGATCCCGCGCCGGCGCATCCCTGACCGACATGCCGCGCCCCTCCGCCTGCCGGACGGAGATCGACGTGGCATCAAACCTGGTCAGGCAATGCACGTTGACGCCGTAATGGTCCGGCATGGCGCGCTTCCGGTGGAAGGGGTAGATTCCGCATTTCGAACAGAAGAAGTGGCGGGCAACCCGGGTGTTCCAGTTATACTCGCTGAGCCCCTCCGCGCCGGACAGCAGCGTGACGGAGTCCTCGTGCACGCTGGTCATCAGCGCGCCCTTCATCCGGCAGAGGGAACAGTCGCAGCGGTAGACGTCGGTGATGTTCGCCGCGATGCGGAACTGCACCGCGCCGCAATGACACGAACCGTCATACACGGGCATTGCCGTCAGGCGACTTTCCAGGCCGTCAGCGCCGCATCCAGAATGCCGATCGCCTCACGCACATGCGCGTCTTCGATCACCAGCGGCGGGGCGAGGCGCAGCACGTTGTTGCCGGCGACGCCGACCAGCAGGTTCGCATCGCGGCAGAGGCCCTGCACGGCCTTGGGGTCCGCTTTCAGCTTGATGCCCGTCAGCAGGCCCTTGCCGGTGACGCCGTCCACCTTGTCCGGGTGCGTATCGGCGAGGCTTTTCAGCCCCTGCTGCAGCGCGCCCGAAACCCGGCGCACGTTGGCCAGGAAGGCCTCGTCCGAGATCACGTCCCAGACGACATTGCCGACCGCCATGGCGAGCGGGTTGCCGCCATAGGTCGAGCCGTGGCTGCCGGGCTGCATCGGCTCGCCGCAGGCCTCGGTCATCAGGCAGGCCCCGAACGGGAAGCCGCCGCCGATGCCCTTGGCGGCGCACAGGATGTCCGGCTCCACACCGTCCGCCCACTGATAACCCCAGAGCTTGCCGGTGCGGCCCATGCCGCATTGTACTTCGTCGAAAATCAGCAGGAGGCCGTGTGCGTCGCACAGCTCGCGCAGGCCTTTGATGCAGGCCTCCGGCATGGCGCGCACGCCGCCTTCGCCTTGCACGACCTCGACGAAAATTGCCGCCGCGCTCGGCTCCGCCGCCGCTTTGTTCAGCGCGTCATGGTCACCCCATTCGAGATGCACGAAGCCGGGCAGTTTGGGGCCGAAGCCTTCGAGGTATTTCGGATTGCCGCCGGCATTGATCGCCGCCATCGAGCGGCCATGGAAGGCGCCGGTGAAGGTGATGATATCCAGGCGTTCGGCATGGCCCTGGGACCAATGATACTTGCGCGCCGTCTTGATCGCGCACTCGACCGCCTCGGTGCCGGAATTGGTGAAGAACACCCGGTCCGCGAAGGTATCGCGGCAGATCTTGTCGGCGAGTTCCTCCTGCCCCTTCACCCGGAACATGTTGGACGTGTGCCAGAGCTTGCCCGCCTGATCGCGCAGGGCATCGACCAGCGCCGGATGCGCATGGCCGAGAGCGGTGACGGCAATGCCGGCGATGAAATCGAGATACCGGCGGCCGTCCTCGGTAAAGAGATAGGCGCCCTGGCCCTCGACGAACACTTCCTCCGGGGGACGGTAGACCGGCAGGATGTGCTGGCGGGGGTCCTCGTGAAAATTGTCCTCTGGCATCGCGGTCGCTCCGGAGTTTCCTTGGGGGGATGGATTGCGGCCACGCTTGGCGGGGGCCGGACCCCAAGTCAACTCAGGCGCCCGGATTACGACGATTTAATCGTGGGTATGATCGAAAAACAATAAAATGTATTGACGTTATTCGATATGGTCTTATTGTTAATCGTGAAGCCGGGTTCTGGACGCCAAGACGCTCAAACGCCCCTCGACTCTCCCCTGAAGTCTTGACGCACTGGAACCCGGCCTTCCCCGAAAGGGGCCGCTGTTTCAGGTGATCTGACGGTAAACGAAAGCCGGAATGAAAAAGAGGCGCAGCGCCGTTGCCGGCAAGCTGCGCCCCTCCACCGTTTGCAGCGTTTCCTCCCAGAAACTTGCCTAGACATACGGCAACGAATCCGGGGTTGTGTCAAGAATATGTCGAAATATATTTTCAGGATTTGTGATCTGATCTCGACAAGGCACCTACCAGCGTATCTGCCGCCGTCCTGGCCCCGCCGGTCAGGCTTGCCCGTACAGATTGCGTAAAGGCCGCCTCGCTTTCGAGGATCACGCCGTCACGCAGAACCTTCAATCCGTTGGCCTTGAGCGTGGCGCCGGTCGTCGTGATGTCGACGATAACATCGGCGGTGCCGGTCGAGGGGGCCGCCTCGGTGGCCCCGGCGCTTTCAACCAGGCGGTATTCGCCGACCGATTTGCGGGCAAACCAGCGCCGCGTCAGGCGCAGGTATTTTGTGGCAACGCGCAGCCGCCGGCCATGGGATTTGCGGAAAGCCGCGCCGGCTGCCTCGAGATCGGCCATCGAATCGACGTCGAACCAGGCCTGCGGGACAGCGACCACGACATCCGCGCCGCCGAAACCGAGGCGTTTCAGCACGCGGAAATCCTCCGGCCCGTCCGGGGCGAGGTCGTTGAGCAGGTCCTCCCCCGTGACGCCAAAATGCAGGCTGCCCTCGATCAGGCCCTGCGCGATCTCGCGGGCGGAGAGGAGGCGTACTTCGGCGTCCAGCCCGTCAATCTCGGCCGTATAACCCCGCTCCCCGCCGATCTGGCGGACGGGGTGGCCAATGGCGGCGAGCCAGGTTTCGGTCTGCTCCTTCAGGCGGCCCTTGGAAGGGATCGCAATCGTCAACCGGCTCATGCGTCCGTCCTCCGTACACGCACCATTCGGTCGGGCCGCACGACACCGCCGATGCCGGTGGCCGAGACGCGGGCCCCAGAGAGGCCGGAGATCAGCCCGTCATAACGCCCGCCCGCTGCCACCGGCTGGGTGGGCGCGAGGCCGTCCGCGAGGACTTCAAACACGAAGCCGTCATAATAGGTGAACCGCCGCCCGAACCCGGCGCGGAACGACGCCGTGCGCCGGGCGCCGGGCACGAGATCGAGGATTTTCCCGGCCCGCGCGCCAAAGGCGGCCAGCGCGGCATCGGCGCCGGACAAGCCATGCGCCTTGGCGAGCGCGGACAGCGTGGCCGGCGCGTCCGCCAGCGGACACTCCACGTCGCGCAGGGCCAGCAAAGCGGCGCGCGCCGCATCCGGCAAACCGCCCGCCTCGATAGCGGCGCGGCGGGCCCGCAGGCCGTCGACGATTTCGCCCAAGCTGCGGGCACCGATCAGCGGAACATCGCGGGCGGTCAGTACGGCGCCAAGCGCGGCCTCCGCATATTCGGCATCGAGCGCGGTCAGAACATCCGTATCCAGAGGACGCGAGGCGGCGTCCAACACGGCGCGCACGCCGCCTTCCTGACGGAAGGCGCGCTTCAGCAGGTCCGTCGTCACGCCGGGCAATTCGAGCGCATCGATGAAGGCCGGGAAGATTGCAAGGTCGCCTGTCACGATGGATTTGGGGGACACACCGCAGGCTTCGACGGCGCGGTGCACCAGCGCGAAGAGTTCGGCGTCGGCAGCAGGATCGGCCGCATAGCCGAACCGCTCAAGACCGACCTGCGTGAATTCGAACGGATCGTCTGGTGCCGCCGGCAGGCGAAACGCCCGCGCGGCGTAGGTATAGGTTTTCGCCGAAGTGCCGGCTTGCAGCCGCGCGGCCTCGCGCTGCGCCACCGGCAGGGTCAGGTCCGGACGCATCGCCATTTCGGCGCCGCGATGGTCGGTGAAGACGCAGAGCCTTGCCCGCACGGCTTCGCCGGAGAGTTCCAGCGGAATGTCCGCAGGCAGAACATAATCGGGATCAATGGGCGTGCCACCCGCGGCCTCGAACACCGCGCGCGCGACCGCCACCAGGGCATCATGGTTCATGTCTGCGCCTCGACGATGGCGCGCACGGCGGCGACCATCTGCTCGCGCGGCACTTCGATCTGGCCGGGGCGGGCTTCGCGGTATTCTTCGTTGGAGGTGATCGCTTGCGCTTTCAAGGCGCCCATCTCGAGATCCTTGAT
>JBBSAZ010000104.1:0-6977 GCA_038251755.1 Caulobacterales bacterium | reverse complement strand
TCGGCAAGGTCGAGATTCCGCAGGAAGCGTTTGTGGCGGCGCTGCGGATGGATGGGGATTAGACGGTCCGTAGCTTCGTAGGGTGCATTGGGCCGAAGGACGCAATGCACCATTCCGTCGCTGAGATGGTGCATTACGCTTCGCTAATGCACCCTACACAGATTTCTTCATCCCGCCTCTTCCAACGCCTTGATCTTCTTATCCAGCGCCTTCACAGCCCGTGCATTGAGCCAGGCGACCAAGCCGAACACGGCGGCAATCGGCGCGGCGGTGGTGGCGAAGAGGGTGACGCGCGCGATTAGGGGCGCGTCCAGTTCCGGCGTGAAGGCAACCGCGCCGATGAAGACCAGCATGCCGGGCACGAAGGGCGCGAGATACCATTTCCAGACGGCGGCGAGGGCCATCCGCTGGCGGAGCAGTTCGGAGCGGTGGAAATCCGCGAGGCTGGCGGCATGGTCCAGTCCTCCGGCGTCCGCAGCACCGGCGAGCGTGTGCAGTTTCCAGCAGACATAGAGCGCGCCGAGGATGATGAGGCCGGCGCCGGCCCGCACCATCGGCTCCGGGATGATCGCGATCATCCAGGCGAACACGCCGATGACGAGGGCGGCGGCGGCGTATTCGATCCTGTTCCGGGTACGGATTTTCGACTGGAAGCGGGTCGCGTGCTGGCGCAATTGGGCGGTGGTCATTTTGAAATTCTCCTGTTGCTGATGGATCCAGAGGGATTGGAGGGGGTCGCGCTCAGACATGGGTGGTCTCCTTGAAATCCTTCGCGAGCTGCGTCTTGAGGCGGGAAATGCGGGTGGCGACGGCGCCGGGGGTGAAGCCGGTGATTTCGGCAATGGCGTCGGCGCCCAGGTCTTCGAGATAGAGCGTGATCACTTGCCGGTCCGGCGGCTTCAGGCGGCGGATCCAGGCGTTGAGCCGGTTGACGCCGTCGCGCTCTTCCAGCTGGCGGGCGAGACTGTCGGCGCCCGCCAGTTCGCCGGCCGCGTCGATGTCGACCGTGTCCCGCCGCGTGCGGCGTTCGCGGTCGACATGGGTGGCGGCCGTATTGTGGGCGACGCGGTAGACCCAGGTGCGCAGACTGCAACGACCATCGAAGCGGGCAAAGCTGCGCCAGAGGGCCACGTGCATGTCCTGCAGCAGGTCGCGGCGGCGCTCCTCGTTCGCCTCGGTCGCCCGGGCAAGGCGCTGCAGCGCCGGGCCGAAGGCTTCGGCGGCTTCGAAATAGAGCTGATCCTGATCCGGCACGGGTTTCATGATCAGGTTAGTCCGGCGCGCGCGGGGTTTCTTACAAGGAATTTGCGCGCAGATGGCCGCTTCTATGGCGGCGGAGTCAACGCTATACGCCCCGCATGACCCGCGCCCTCACCATCCTCGGCATTGAAACCTCCTGCGACGAGACCGCCGCCGCCGTGCTGCGCCTTGAGGATGGGCGCGCGACGCTGCTGTCGGACGTGATCCGCACGCAACTCGAAGAACACGCGCCCTATCTCGGCGTCGTCCCGGAAATCGCGGCGCGGGCGCATGCGGAGCTGGCGGACCTGACGGTGGCGGCCGCCATGAACGCGGCGGGGCTATCGTACAGCGAACTCGACGGCGTGGCCGCCACGGCCGGCCCCGGCCTGATCGGCGGCGTGCTGGTGGGGCTGATGACCGGCAAGGCGGTCGCGCAAGCTGCCGGCGTGCCGTTCATTCCGGTGAACCACCTCGAAGGCCACGCCCTTTCCCCTCGCCTCTCGGCGACATGTCCGTTCCCGTATCTTCTGCTGCTCGTCTCGGGCGGGCATTGCCAGTTCCTCGAAGTGCGCGGGCTCGGCGCGTACAAGCGCCTGGGTTCGACCATCGACGACGCGGTGGGCGAGGCCTTCGACAAGGTCGCGAAGCTCATGGGCCTCGGCTTTCCCGGCGGGCCTGCCGTGGAGCGGCTGGCGGCTTCTGGAAACCCCAAGGCGCACGATTTTCCGCGCCCCCTGCTGAACCGGGTTGGCCTCGAGATGAGTTTTGCCGGGCTGAAATCAGCTGTCGCCCGCGCGGCGCAAGGCGTGGAGACTGAGGCTGCGAAGGCCGATGTCTGCGCCAGTTTCCAGGCGGCGATCTGCGATGTGCTGGCGGAAAAGTCGGCGCGGGCGCTGGCCGGGTTTGATCCGGGAGCGGACGGGAAACGGTTCGTGGTGGCCGGCGGCGTGGCCGCCAACAAGGCGATCCGCGCGGCGCTTGACACGGCGGCGGCAACGCACGGCGCGCGCCTGATCGCGCCGCCCCTTCGTCATTGTACGGACAATGCCGCGATGATCGCGCTGGCAGGCGCCGAGCGGATGGCGGCAGGCATGCTGGACGGGGCGGACGGGCTGGACGCCGGGTCGCGCCCGCGCTGGCCGCTGGACGAGGCGGCGGCGCTTAGCGCCCCGGTCTATGGCGGCGGCCACAAGGGCGCCAAGGCGTAGTTTCAGGTTTCAAAATTCGGGCAAAGAAAAGCCGGGACCTGAGGGGAAGGGGAAGCCTCAGGTCCCGGCAGGAACCCGCAAACGCGCGCCGGGGTGGGTGCGCCGGGTGCGGGGGTTTGGCGGCTGCCGGCCAGCGGCAGGGCGCGCCGGGTTCAGACGACGAAATTCATGAGGCCGAAGGTTGCCCATACGGTCAGCAGGGCGGCCGGAACGGCGGCGAGGAAGGAGACGAGGGACTGGCGGGCTTCCTGGCGGGATGAGGTGGTCATGGCGGGGCTCTTTTGGACTGCTGGAAGGCAACTGCTGCCGTCCATGAGTGTTATCTAGCACCGCCCTGAACGTTGGTCAATGAACAAAATCTTTTTTATTCACTAATCAGCCTTCAGGGCCGCAACGGGCAGGAGTTTGCCCGTCACCGGGCAGATTTCGCCGGTCGACGGGGTGATGCCGTCCCACGGGGCCGGCACCCTGGCGCCGGTCGAGAGGCCGGCGAGGAGGAGGTCAACCACGCCGTCGAGTTCGCGTTGCAGTTTCGGCAGGGTGAGCTTCGAGAACAGCTGCGGGAAGCGGAACTTCATCAGAGCGGACTGCCACATCTCGGCGGTCTCGTCGGGGTTCGCGAGAGCGCGGAATTCGCCGGCCGCAACGCCTTCATTCATGATCTGCACGAGGAAAACCCGCTCCTGGGCGAGCTTGTCGTTCATATAAAGGGGGCGCTCCTTGCCGAGCACTTCAGCCACTTCGAGGATCTTCGCTTCATCCTCGATCGCCGAGTAGGTGCGGGCCAGATCATAGTGAAAGAGTCCGCGCAGCCGGTTCGCCGCACTATCCTTGCGGGCTACGATCTGGGCGAAGGTGAGGTAGGATTCCTCGTTGAACTTCTGCGCCATGGCCTCGGCGATATCCAGCTTGGACGCGAAGAACCGGTAGATGTTACCGGCGGACATGTTGCAGTCCCGGGCGATCTCCGCCATCGTCGTCTTCGAGTAGCCGTAGTGGAGGATACGCTCCACGGCGGCCATCAGGATCTGCATCCGGGTATCGTCGGTCGGGCTTGCGGTCATATGCCAATCCTACACAGAATGATTGAATAATCAATATACTATTCAGTATCCATTGGCGCCGCGCCCCTCCCCAGCATCATCCCATTCACCCCGTCGATAGGCGCCGCAGGTGGCCTGTGGCATAGCGGTCCAAACACGAAGAAGGAGGGATCATCTTGGCGCTTTTCTGCCTGCATTGCTTGGATAACGAGACAGACGGCGCCGCCCGCCGGGCAGCCGCGCGTCCGGCGCATCTCGAGTGGGCGGGCGGGCTCGGCCCGGTTGTCCGGATGGCGGGACCGCTTCTGGATGGCGAGGGCAGGATGGTCGGCTCGGTCTTCCTGATCGAGGCCGATAGCCTTGAGGCGGCCAAGGCCCTCAACGCCGAGGATCCTTACTCCAGGGCCGGCGTGTTCGGAAAAGTGATAATAAATGAGACTCGTTGGGCCATCGGTGAGGGCAAATCGGCATGAGACGGTTCGTTTCGGGCAATCTTAATTACTCAAGTTGGTCGATCCGGCCGCTTCTGGTGGCCCGAAAAGTCAACCTTCCGGTCGAAGAAGTCATCGTGCCGCTGGATTTTCCCGAGACCACCGCGCAGCTGAAAGCGCTCAGCCCGACGGCCAAAGTGCCGCTTCTGATCTGGGACGATATCGAAATCTGGGAAAGCCTCGCAATCACCGAATTCATCGCCGAATGGGCCCCGCCTGGCGCCGTTTGGCCTCTGGACCCCGAGAAGCGCGCCATTTCGCGTGCTGTCAGCAGCGAGATGCATGCGGGATTCCAGACGCTGCGCCAGCTCTGCTCGATGGACATTCGCGGGCGCTCCCCCGCGCCGGACATGACGCCCGCGCTCGAAGCCGACATTGCCCGGCTTCAAGCCATGTGGTCCGGAATGCGAGCCAGATATGGTTCGGGCGGACCCTTCCTGTTCGGAGCCTGGTCGGCGGCGGATGCATTCTACACGCCTGTGGTCACGCGGTTTCGCACCTATGGTCTGCCGCTGAGCGGCGCGGCCGCCGAATACGCCGCAGCCGTGCTGGAGGATCCCTTGTTCCGGACCCTCGAAGAGCAGGCAAAGCAGGAGCCCTGGTGGATCAAGTATGGTCCGGACGGGAACGGGCGCTCAACCGGCTATCTCAAGCCGCCGGCGGCGTCATGAAGTCGTAGCCGAGATCGTAGCGGAAGAGTTCGCGCACGCGGCTCACATAGATGTCCATCGCTTCGCCGGAGAACAGCTCCGGCAGCGATTGCTGGCGGTTCTGCAGCACGTTGGGCTCGGCTTCCGGATCAACCTTCAATGCCATCGCTTCCTTGGTGCCCGCCTCTACGGCGGCGTCGAGCGCTTCTGGTGTCAGCGCAATCGCCCAATGACGGGCGATGGCTTCCAGCGTACCGCGCGGATCGGCGCGGGTGGATTCGTAGTGCACGCGCAGGATCGATGACGGATACGCGGCTTCAACATCGCCCCAGCGGTTCCAGAAACGGGCCAGCCAGTAGAGGTCGCAGCGATAGCGTTTTCCGTCCGGATCGCCCTTCAGGTATTCCAGCCAGTCGACCTGGATATCGTATTCCCACTTGGCGTGGTGCGAGGCGAGGATCGCCATCGGATGGCGCACGCAGAGCGCATAAGGCGGCAGACGGCCAAGACGGCGGGCCCAGCCCCAGTTGGCGAGCTGATGCGGGATCGTATGGCTGCGCGCGAGGCGCGGCAGCTGAGGGTAGACGGGATCGTCGGTCGGCGAGCCGAGATAGGGACGCAGGGCATTTTCGGAAAAGTATTTGGGCCGCGGCACTCCGTACGTGTCCGCCAGGGCGACGGCGAACATGTACATCATCCAGTGCGTACCGGAGTTCTTCGAAGTGACGAGAAAACCGTCAAATGCGCCGTGCCGGAGCACGGAGAAATTCATCCAGTTGTCGTTCCAGACCCGTGCGGCGTAGCTCATTCTTCCGCCTAGACCAGCCGTCAGAGCGGTGCAAGGTCAGGTCTTCAGGCCCGCCAGGTCGCGGTAAAGCTGGAGCAGCGCCAGCTGCGCGCGGGTCGGCACACCCTCGGCTTCGGAGACCGCCACCAGCATGGCGTCAAGATCGATCACTTCCTTCGGGCCGAGCTGCGGGGAATTGACGATCAGCTTGCTGAGCTGGGTCATCGTGACCGTGGCCGGCGGGCAGGACTGCGACACCCAGGCGGCGTGAGCGGCGAGGTCTTCGGCCTCGCCGGGCAGATACTGGAAATGCTCGCGCATCTCGGCTTCGATGATGTCGCCCTGCAGCGAGGTAAGCGGCGCGCCGCGGGCGAGCGCGACCTGCATCATCATGATAGCGGCGGCCTCACGCGGATCGTCGATCAGGTCGAGCCCGCCCTTCCCCATCTTGTACTTGAAGGCGAGCCGGCGCGGGGCGTTGGTCACCGTCTTGGCCATGTCGGCGGCGACATCAAGGCCGCGCCGCGCCATCTGAAGGCGCCAGGCCCAGACACCGATGGCAGTAAGGACGGCGAGAAGACCGAGCAGGATATGCATGGGCCCAGACTAAACCTGTCCGGGCCCATACGCTACTGCCGATTGGGGTTTCGGGATTACTTCCCGCCGCCCGATTTCACCGCCGTGTGCCCTTGCGTGAGCACATAGGCGCGGATGGCTTCCACTTCGTCCGGTGTCAGGTAGTCGGCGAAGGAGACCATGCCGTTGGCGGCGAGGTTGCCGTCCAGCACGACGCCTTTCCAGGCGTCCTTGTTGCCGGAAATGGCCGACCAGCGCAGATCCGGAAGCACGCCGGACGAAACGCCGAGCGGACCATGGCAGACGGCGCAGTTGCGGGCGTAGTGGACGGTGCCTTCCGAGATCATTGCGAGGCTGCCGAAGGCGGGCGCTTTCGGGGTTGCGTCGATCGGCGCAAGCCCGGTGTCCGCGATTTCCTGCGTGCCGCCGATCTTGAAGGTGACGACCTTGCCGACCGAGGAAGAGACCTTTTCGTCATAGCCGAAGCCGGCGGCGAGCGCGAAGGCGGAGCCCCAGCCGGTGGTGATCGTCACGTATTGCTCGCCGTCGATCATGTAGGTGCCCGGACCGGAGGCGCCGCCGGATTTCAGCTCATGCGTCCAGAGCTTGTCGCCGGTCGCGGCGTCAAAGGCCGAGAAGTCGCCGGTGAGACGGCCCTGGAAAACCAGGCCGCCGGCGGTCGACAGGACGCCGCCATTCCAGGCGTTCTCGTGTTCGACCGTCCAGCGCGCCTTGCGGGCAACCGGGTCCCAGGCGATCAGGCGGCCCTTGAGGCTGGCGCGCAGCATCTTGGCGACTTCCGGCGGGGCGATGGGTGGGACGCCGGCCGAGAAGTCGATGCCGGTGTTCCAGCCGGTCGGCCGGGAGGTGAAGCGCGGGTCTTCGGCATAGGCCTGCGGGATTTCCTGAGCCGGGATATAGGCGAGGCCGAGATCCGGATTGTAGGCCATCGGCTGCCAGTTATGACCGCCGAGGGGACC
>JBBSAZ010000103.1:0-7150 GCA_038251755.1 Caulobacterales bacterium | reverse complement strand
CGGGTCTTCAAGCGACGTCAGCAATCTTGCCGGACTTTCCATGGCGGCTCTCCTCTGCCGCCACACAAAAGAATCCGCTTCAAGTGCAAATGCAAATCGTCACATGCGATTCCCCTGCCGGAACGGGGAGGGTTAGGGTGGGGCGAGGCAAAGGCTGACCCCCGGCTTGTGCAACAGGCGCCGCCCCCTTCAGGAATAAAATTCACAGACGCATCAAGTCCCTGAAAGATTTCTCCGGAAACCTTGCGCCACACCCCTTCGCGCGGGGTTAAACTCCTGCCCTCGTGCCGCCCTCACGCCTTGCCAGAATCTCGGGTGCTTGATCGGCAACACAGACCGGTACTCATCCTGAGCGAAGTCGAAGGATGGGCCAAACAGCGCTGCCGCAAACCCCGGCTCGTCTGCCTGCTTCGCTCACACGATACCAGGCGATAACAGATCGATACCAAGTGATAAAAAATGAGAATCAATGAGAGAAAATCGACATCAGGAATGCAACGCCTGCAACAGGATGAGGCAGTCTGGCGACGGCAAGAGAGGATTTGCGCCTACAAAAAACAGGGCTTCGGAAGAATAAAACCCAACCCCGTCAAGCCGTTATGAAATCCGCCCCCAAACCCTGCGCAACACCTCCGCCCACGGACCTATCGAAATCCCCTGGATTCAACACCCAAACTTCCCATCGATATGCGATGACCCTGGCTTTGCTTGAGGGGCGGAGTTGGGCTAGCCGTCGTTCTCGCCGAAGCCTTCATCGATCAGGCGGGCAATGGCGTTCACCGCCTCGTCCGCTTGCGAGCCCCTGCCTTTGATCTCGACGACGCAGCCGGTATGCGCGACGAGCATCAGCAGGTCCATGATCGAACGGGCATCCGCCGTCTCGCTCTCATGGGTGACAAAGACCTGCGCGTCATATTCGGCCGCCAGCTTCGCGAGCTTGGCCGAGGCCCGGGCGTGCAGTCCCTTGCGATTGACGATGGTCGCACGCCGCGCGGCCGGAAACGTATCCGACATCAGCAGGACGGCAGCTTCGCGAGAATGTCTGACGCGATGGTGATGTACTTCCGGCCACCTTCGGCGGCGTCCTGCGCGCTTTCCTCAAGCGAAAGACTGTCCCGCGTCTGGGCCAGCTTGATCAGCATCGGGAGGTTTGCACCGGAGACGATTTCCATCCGCGCGCGGCTGCGCAGCGACAGGACAAGGTTCGAGGGTGTGCCCCCGAACATGTCCGTCAGCACGATCACACCGCGTCCGGCGTCGCAGGCTTTGACGGCTTCGAGGATGGCTTCGCGTTTTACATCCAGGTCTTCATCCGCGTCGATGGAAACGGCACGGGTTTGCCACAGCCGGCCGACCACATGTTCTGCGGCCGCAACGAGCTCGTGCGCGAGTTTGCCATGGCTGACGACCACGATGCCGATCATGTACCTTCGGAACGCTTGGTTTCACTTAACAGAAGCGTCACGTTGGCACGATGCTGCGGCGCGTCAAGGCGCATTCCGCTGACACTGCAGCGCTTTCCTCAACCGGTGTGGCCGAGACCCAACACATCGTCCATGCCGTAAAGTCCCGGCGGTTGGGTCGCTGCCCAGGCTGCGGCCTGCACCGCGCCTTCGGCAAAAACAGCCCGGTCCAGCGCCATGTGCGACAGGCGGAGAACTTCGCGCGGCGAGGCCAACATCACCTCGTGTTCACCATAGATGCCCCCGGCGCGGCGGACGGCCATGCCGATCTCACCTTCCTTCCGGGGCGCGTCCGGACCGAGGTAGGGCTTCGCCAGAATGTCCTTCAGCGGCTTGCCGCGCCCTTCTGCGGCGGCCTCTCCCAGCATCAGCGCGGTGCCCGAAGGCGCGTCCACTTTCAGCCGGTGATGCGATTCCAGGATCTCGATGTCCCAGCCGGACCCGAGACGCGATGCCGCAAGCCGGGTCAGCGCCTGCAGCAGGTTCACGCCCACCGAAAAGTTGCCCGCCTTGACGATCGCAAACCGGGCGGACGCCGCCTGGATGACGATCTCCTGGTCTGGCGCGAAGCCCGTCGTGCCGATCACCACCGCGCGCACCGAGGTATTGCGCAGTCCGCCCAGCGCGGCCAGCGTGGCGTCCGGCCGGGTAAAGTCGATCCAGACGTCCGCCCCGGCGGCGGCTTCGGCCACATCCGGTGACGGCCAGAGACCGAGCGCCCGGCGTCCGGCCAGCACGCCGATATCCTCGTCAAATACACCCGCTGCCGCCACTTCGCTGCCACCCGTGAGTGCATGGCCCTGGTCCATCGCCATGGCCGCCAGCTGCCGGCCCATCCGGCCGGCGACACCGGCAACGGCTATTTTCAGCTGTGTCATTGGCGTGTTCCCCGCTCGCGGCGTTCCCTGAGTTCATCCGAAAAGGCGCTGGCAAACACGCCCGCCGGCAGCGCGACGACGCCGATCCCCGCAATCGCGATGATCGCCGAGAAGAATCGCCCGAGCGGTGTCACCGGATACACATCCCCATAGCCGACTGTCGTCAGCGTGGCGACCGCCCACCAGATGGCGCGCGGAATGGAGGCAAACGTCTCCTGCTGCTCGCCGCCGACACCCTCGACGAAATACAGGACCACCGCCGCGACATAGACCAGCGCCAGCGCCACCGCGAGGCTGGTCAGGAGCTGCGAGCTCGACCGCCGCAACGCCGCGCCCAGCGCATCGAAGGCCGGCACGAAGCGCGCAATCTTGATCAGCCGCGCCAGACGCAGCACCCGCAGCACCAGCAGCGAACCCCCGCCGCCGAGCGCCATCACGATCAACTCCGGCGCGAAGGCGAGAAGGTCCGCAATCGGATAAAACCGCGTCACGTATTTCAGCCGGCCGCCAAAGCCCCGGTACTGCGGATCCACGCCCGCCACCCAGACCCGCGCGATATATTCCAGCGTGAAGATCACGAGCACCGAGATGTTGAACACGTTGAACGCCATCATCCAGCGCGGATCACTGTTCAGCACCGGCTCGGTTTCGAGCGCCAGGAACAGGAAGGAGGCAAGCACCACGCCGACGATGAACAAGTTCAGCTTCGAAATGCCGGACGCCCGCGCCTCCGGCACCAGCTGCTGGTAGAGCGACTGCTTCAATCCCATGCGGCCCCCCTCGCGGCGCCCGCGCGCTATCCGCGCAGCACGCCGCCTGTTCCTTTTGCCACGGAAGCGATGATCCGGTCCATGATCGCCTGGATCTGGTCGTCCTTCAGCGCCTCGCGCGGCTGGATCGTCACTTCGAACGCGACCGACTTCTTGCCTTCGGGAACGCCCTGCCCCTGGTAGACGTCGAACACGTCCACTTTTGATACCAGCAGCTTCTCCGCGCCCTGCGCATGCTTGACGAGTTCGCCCGCCGCGACGCCGGCGTCCACCACAAAGGCAAGGTCGCGCCGGATCGGCGTCAGGTCGGCGCGCTCCAGTACGGGCTTGGTCTTGGTCGACTTCGCTTTCATGACCGGCAGCGCGTTGAGGTTCAGCTCGAACGCATAGACCGGACCATCGACATCCAGCGCTTTCAGCACGCCGGGGTGCAGCGCGCCGAAGTTGGCCACCGTCATCTTGGGGCCAAGCTTGAGGCTGGCCGACTGGCCGGGATGCCAGTGCGGCTGCGTCGCGGCGCCGATCTGGAATTTCTCGCCCGGCTGGCCGAGCGCGGCGAGCAGCGCGAACAGGTCTGCCTTGGCGGCGAACGCGTCATAGGGCTGCACGCCGCCTTGCCAGTGGCGCTGGGCCGTTGGCTGGACGAGACCGGCAATGACCGTACGCTGATCTTTCGGGCCATCACCCAGATAGATCGGTCCGGCTTCGAACAGGCGGATGCTGCGTTCGCCCCGGTTGGCGGCGCGCTGTGCGGCCTGCGCCAGGTTTGCGAGCGCCGTGGGGCGCATGTAGTTGAGTTCGCTGGCAACCGGGTTCGCCACCGTCAGCGCCTCCTCGATCTTGCCGAACAGGCCGGCATGATCCTTCGCCATGAAGCTCCAGGTAACCGCTTCGAGGAAGCCGCGCGCGGCCATCGCCCGGCGGCCAATCGCGACGCGCGTCTGGCGGGTGGAGGCCACGCCCTGCTTCATGCCCTCAGCCATCGGCAGCGAAGTGGTCGGCAGCTGGTCATAGCCGACAAGCCGGGCGATCTCTTCGACAATATCCGCAGACCGATCAATGTCGAATCGGTGCGAAGGCGGCAGCAGGTACCAGGCATCGCCCGCGTCCTCGATGTCGAATTCGAGATCCTTGAGGATGCGCTTCATTTCCGCCGGTTTCACGGTGAGGCCGGTCAGGCGCTCGATGTCGCCGCGATAGAAAGTCACCTTCTGCGTCCGCGCCGGGATCAAGCCTGCGATCCGCGCCTTGGTGGCGGCGCCGCCGCCATATTCCAGGATCAGTGCGAGGGCGAGATTCAATCCGTCCACGCAGCTTTGCGGATCCACGCCGCGCTCGAACCGGTAACGCGCATCCGAATGGATGCCGGTCACGCGGCCTGTCCGCGCGGTGCGCAGCGGGTCGAACCATGCGCTTTCGATGAACACATCGGTCGTTTCAGCGGAGACCGACGTGGACACGCCGCCCATCACGCCGCCAAGGCCGATGACGCCGGAGGCGTCCGCGATCACGCACATCTCTTCGGTGACCGGATAAGTCTTCCCATCCAGCGCCTCAAGGCTTTCACCCGCCTTGCCAAGGCGGGCCACCACGGCGCCGCTCAGCTTTGCCGCGTCATAGACGTGCAGCGGACGGGCGCGGTCCAGAGAGATATAGTTGGTGATATCCACCAACAGCGAGCGCGGCTGCAGACCGGCGGCCTTGAGACGCGCCTGCATCCAGTCCGGGGACGGACCATTGGTGACGCCGCGCACCAGAGCGCCCGCAAACATCGGGCACGCTTCCGGCGCTTCGAGCTTGATCTCGATGGGGCAGTCGCCGTTGCCAGGCACTTTCTTCGCGTCATTGCGCAGGACCCGGCCGGCGCCGGCCGCGGCGAGATCGCGCGCGATACCCTGCACGCCCAGCCAGTCGGGACGGTTCGGCGTGACTTCGAAATCGATCACGGCATCGGTGGCGCCCAGCGCTTCGGCGGCGGGCATGCCGACGGTGTAGTCACCGCTGAGATCGATGATGCCGTCATGGTCATCGCCGGTTTCCAGCTCGCGCGAAGAGCACATCATGCCATGGCTCTCGACGCCGCGAATAGCGCGCGGCTTCTTGTCGAGCGCCATGTCGAGGCCCGGAATCCAGGTGCCGAGCGGCGCATAGATCGCCGTCATCCCGGCGCGGGCGTTCGGCGCGCCGCAGACGATCTGCTTGACCCCGTCGATCGTCTCGACCTGGCAGACGCGCAGCTTGTCCGCCTGCGGATGCGGCTCGGCTTCCAGCACCTTGCATACCGTGAACGGCGCCAGCGCCTTCTTGGGGTCGGTGACGTGCTCGACCTCGAGACCCGCCTTGCCCATGAACACGAGGATCTCATCAAGCGACGCCTTGGTGACGAGGTGATCGTTTAGCCAGGAGAAGGTGAATTTCATCAGCTGAGCCCTCCGCTGACGGACGGTGTGAGCCAGGGCGAGAATCCGTAATGGCGCGTCCATTGCGGATCGGCCTCGAAATAGGGCCGCAGGTCCGGCATGCCGTATTTCAGCATGGCGAAACGGTCCACGCCCAGCCCGAAGGCGAAGCCCTGATGGACCGCCGGGTCGAGCCCACAATTGCGCAGCACATTCGGATGCACCATGCCGCAGCCCAGCACTTCCAGCCAGTCGGTGCCCTTGCCGATTTCGACAACACCGCCGGAGCGCAAGCATTGCACGTCCATCTCGGCCGAAGGCTCCGTGAACGGAAAGAAGTGCGGCCGGAAACGTGCCGTCACATTGTCGACTTCGAAGAAAGCCTTCACGAAATCGACCAGGCAACCCTTGAGGTGGCCCATGTGGATGCCTTCCTCGATGACGAGGCCTTCGACCTGATGGAACATCGGCGTGTGGGTTGCGTCCCAGTCATTGCGGAACACGCGGCCCGGCACGAGGATGCGGATCGGCGGCTTCTCGGTCATCATGGTGCGCACCTGAACCGGACTCGTATGGGTACGGAGCACTTTCGGCAGCGCATTGTCGCCCGGCTTCAGGAAGAAGGTGTCATGCGTCTCGCGCGCCGGGTGGCCTTCGGGGAAGTTCAGCGCCGTGAAATTGTGCCAGTCGTCCTCGATGTCCGGGCCTTCAGCCACGCGGAAACCCATGTCGCCGAAGATCGCGGCAATTTCTTCGAACACCTGCATCACCGGATGCAGCGCCCCTTCCCCCGCCGAGGGGGCGGCGGGCAGCGTCAGGTCGACTTTCTCGCGCACGAGCTGGGCTTCAAGCGCAACCGCCTCCAGCGCGCCCTTGCGCGCGCGCACAGCGTCTTCGATTCGCACCTTCAGCGCGTTGAGCGCCGGGCCCTTTTCCTTGCGCTCTTCGGGCGCCATCGCGCCGAGCGTGCCCATCAGGCCGGAGACCCGGCCCTTCTTGCCGAGCTCGGCGACGCGTACCGCGTCCAGCGCGTCAAGGCTGGCGGCGGCCTGAACGGCGGCCAGCGCTTCCTGCTCGATGGATGTAATGTCGGACAAGTGCAGACCCTTCCGGAAAACCAGCGCGCTGTTTAGCGGCCTCTTGTGTCCGCGCCAACCCGCCAGAATCGCAGGTCACGCCGGCTCGTAATGGCGCAAGGCGGCAAAGAAAGTCTCAAAGTCCTTCCACCACATGACGGTGTCGCGGTTTCCATTGGTGTCGTAACGGTCGAAATCCGTATAGCCGACCCGCGGCGCGCCGGGCTGGTTATAGTCCAGGAACAGGGTTTCCCGGTACCATTGGGCCAGCACGATCATCGCTTTCGCGCCGTCCGGAAACTGCGCAGCCTCATCCGGATTGGCCGGGTCGGCATAGTCGGTGACGGTGTCCCAGACTGTCCGCAGGCTCTCGGCCGGTACGAGATCGTTATAGCCCCCGAAGGGCAGGATCACCTGATCGTACCGGGTCGGCGCCACCTGTTCCGGCAGCGGAATGCACAGACCCGCGACCGAGCCGCCGTTCTGCTGGCGGTAGAGCGCAATCAGCAGGTCCGGCAGAGCCCGGCCAAGGCGGGCTTCGGCGCGGGTGATGTCGTCCTCGCT
>JBBSAZ010000102.1:0-7316 GCA_038251755.1 Caulobacterales bacterium | reverse complement strand
GGACATGTAGCGGTACTGGTTGTCGACGGCGGCGGAGACGGTGGCGGCGGGGTCGGCCCCTGCCATGCCGGATGTCACGCCCAGCGCCGCAAACGCAAGCGGGACGAGAGAGAAGAGGCCGAGCACGACCTGCAGACCGATTTTCATGCTGTTTCTTGCTTTCGCCCGCCGTTGAGCTTGTTGCATGCCAAAAACTGACGCCCGCGTCATTGTTTTTCTCGGACGGCGCCGGATTGACGCTTCGCCCCGGCGGCCGTATCAGGCGCGCGGGCTCTGGGACGCCCGCCGCTCGCGCAGGCTTCGGCCTCAAGGTGAAGATCCCCCGGCGCGCGAGTGCCGCGAACATTCCCGGAAACATGTCCTCACCGGCAGTTCCGCGGCAAGGCGAGCCCCGCTGCAACGTGACTGCCCGGACTGAAGGATAGATCCGATGAAGACCCCTGTTACGAACCGGGACCAGGCGAAAGCCCGGGCCCGCGAATTGCGCGCCGAACTTGCTGCGGCCGGCACGCAAATTTCCCATTCTGACGCGCTCGAACGCGTGGCGGCCGAACTGGGCTACCGCGACTGGAACACCGCGTCGGCGCGCCTTTCGAATGAGCCTGAAGCCCCCTTGCAGGTCGGCGACCTGGTGGCCGGGCGATATCTCAAGCAACCGTTCACCGGCCGGGTGCTGGGCGTGCGCGAGATGGCGGGCGGCGCGGCGTTCGACGTGACCATCCGCTTTGACGCGGCCGTGGACGTGGTGGAGTTCGAGAGCTTCTCGAACCTGCGCACGCAGGTGCAGATCACCGTTTCGGCGGCGGGCGTTTCAGCCTTCCGCACGAGTGACGGCGCCCCGCACATGGTGGTGGAACGCACGAGCGCCGGGATCGTCTGATCCCGGCTCTTCCGCTTACGGATAAAGTCTGAGGCTCACCCAGCCCTCGCCCTTGCGGTAGAGCTTCAGGCGGTCATGCATGCGGAAGGACTGGTCTTGCCAGAACTCGATTTCCGTCGGCGTCAGGCGGAAGCCGCCCCAGAACTCCGGACGCGGAATATCCGGGCCGTCGCCGTACACCGTGGAGACTTCGGCGATGCGCTGTTCGAAGACGGCGCGGTCGGCCATCGGGCGGGACTGGTCGGAGGCGATGGCGCTGATCCGGCTCTGGGCGGCGCGGGAGGCGAAGTAGGTGTCGGCCTCGCCGTCGGAGACGCGGGCCACGCTGCCCCGGACGCGAACCTGGCGGCGCAGGCTTTTCCAGTGAAAGCCTAGGGCGGCGTTCGGCTGCGCGGCCAGCTGGACGCCCTTGGCGCTTTCGAGATTGGTGAAGAAGGTGAAGCCGGCCGCATCGACGCCCTTGAGAAGCACGATGCGGACATCCGGGTTTCCGTCCGCGTCCACGGTGGCGAGGGACATGGCGTTGGAATCGTTTAGCTCGGACGCGCGCGCATCCGCCATCCAATGCCGAAACAGGGCGATGGGATCGGCCGTCTCCGGGATCAGGGCGCGGTCGCCGCTATCAGCATAGTCGGCGGCGCTGGGCGTCGGAGGGATCACGGAGGAAGACATGCAGGCCACCATTTCGCGGTTTGTCAGGCTGGCGATTTCATATAGGACGCGGGAGCTAACCGCGAGGGCGCAGGCTGTCACATGTCGCATAACACATTCGGGCATCTTTTTCGTGTCACGACCTGGGGCGAGAGCCATGGGCCGGCGCTCGGCTGCGTGGTGGACGGGTGCCCGCCGGGGCTGGCGCTGGACGCGGCGTTCATCCAGGGCTTCCTCGACAAGCGGCGGCCCGGCACCTCGCGCTTCGTGACGCAGCGGCAGGAAGCCGACCTCGTGAAAATCCTGTCCGGCGTGTTCGAGGATGACGAGACAGGCGGCCCGGTGACCACGGGCACGCCGATCAGCCTGATGATCGAGAATACCGACCAGCGCAGCAAGGATTACCGCGAAATCCGCGACCGCTACCGCCCCGGGCATGCAGACTACGCCTATGACGCGAAATATGGCGTGCGGGATTATCGCGGCGGCGGGCGCTCCTCGGCGCGCGAAACGGCGGCGCGGGTGGCGGCGGGCGCAGTGGCGCGGCGTGTGCTGGGCGACACGGTCGTGATCCGCGGCGCGGTGGTGCAGATCGGGCCGCACATGATTGATCCAGAAGCCTGGGACTGGGCCGAGACGCAGAACAATCCGTTCTGGTGCCCGGATGTGAAGATGGCGGCGCAGTGGGAAGACTTTCTCGATGCGACGCGCAAGGCGGGCAGTTCTGCCGGCGCCATCGTGCAGGTCGAGGCGAGCGGCGTGCCGGCCGGATGGGGCGCGCCGGTCTATGGCAAGCTGGACGGAGAGCTGGCCGGGGCGATGATGAGCATCAATGCGGCCAAGGGCGTCGAGATCGGTGCGGGCTTTGCGGCCGCCGCGATGAGCGGCGAGGAAAATGCCGACGAGATGCGCGCCGGCAATGACGGCCCCTCCTTCCTCGCCAACAATAATGGCGGCGTGGCAGGCGGTATCTCGACGGGACAGGATCTCGTCGTGCGGATTGCGATCAAGCCGACCTCTTCCATCCTGAACGAGGTGCGCTCGGTGACGCGCGGCGGCAAAGAAGTCGACGTACGCACCATCGGGCGGCATGATCCGTGCGTCGGCATCCGCGCAGTGCCGGTGGCCGAAGCGATGATGGCCTGCGTGCTGGCGGACGCCAAGCTGCGCCACAGGGGCCAGACGGGGCGCTGACACAAATCTTTCATTCTACTTCCATCGCGAGCGATCACCGCCTCTGCTAAGGACCAGCGGGGTTCAAATCAAAAATGGGAGTGACCGGCGATGATGCTCGGCGGACTGGAACTGTTTGCGCTCATCGGCTTCCTGATTGCCGCCTATTCGATTGTCGCCAATGACGCGATCCAGACGCTCGGCACATTCCTGTCGTCGAACAGCCGGGCGCCCTGGTGGCTATTGTGGCTGTATGCCTGCTCCATCATCGTCGCCGTCATGCTGTACGGCTATTTCGCCCTCAACACCGACATCGCGTTCGGGCGGCTGAACCGCATACCCTATCCCGAGACGGGCATCGAATGGTGGCATGCGCTGCCGCCGGCCGTGTTGCTGATCCTCACACGGTTCGGCATCCCGGTTTCAACAACCTTCCTTGTGCTGACCATTTTCACCCTGACCGGCGGCGCGGCGACCGAGGGGGTTCTGTTCGACATGCTGCTCAAATCCGGCGTCGGCTACCTTGTCGCCCTGTTTGCAGGGGGCTTCGTCTACCTGCTGGTGGCAAATTCGTGGGAGCGCTGGATCCACTCGACGCTGGAGCGTCCGATCCCGGTTTTCTGGATTGTGCTGCAATGGCTCTCGACCGCGTTCCTCTGGTCGCAATGGCTGATCCAGGACCTCGCCAACATCTTCGTGTTCCTGCCGCGCAGTACCGTAACCGGCGCCAGCGGCACGCAGGTATCCTTCGATCCCTGGATGCTGGTCTTCGCGACGCTGGTGATGCTTGTGCTGCACGCGTGGATTTTTGCGACGCGGGGCGGCGAGATCCAGAAGATCGTGAACTCCAAGACCAACATCACCGATATCCGCGCGGCAACGCTCATCGATTTCATCTACGGTATCATTCTGGTGCTGTTCAAGGAAGTCAACGACGTGCCGATGTCGACGACCTGGGTGTTTCTCGGCCTGCTCGCAGGGCGCGAAATCGCCATCTCCTACATTTCCGGTCTGCGTTCGAAGCGCGAGACAGCGCATGACGTTTTGACCGACATCGCGCGCGCCGGATTTGGCCTTGCCGTCTCCGTGGCGCTTGCGGTTGGCCTGCCCTGGGCGGCGACGGGGAGTTTTCCGAAGTTCTGAAACGAAAGAGCCCCCGTGCGTTCTGCACAGGGGCCCTCATTATTCATCCGTAAACGGCTGCTTAGAACTTCACGACGCCGCCGATGGTAAACACGTCGGCTTCGGCATCGTCACCTTCGTAACGCGAAGCATCCAGACGGACACCAAGACGTTCGGTCAGGAAGAGTTTGCCGCCGACACCGTAAGCGAGGCCGTCAACGTCGGTGGTGGCGCTGCCGAGGCCCGGCACTTCAGCCGAGAACTCGGACGTGGCGTAACCGGCGCGGCCGAACAGTTCGAAACGCTCCGTGACCGGGGCGCGAAGGACGCCGAAGGCGCCGAAAGACTGCTCGAGTCCAACAGTGGCCGGTCCGACGTCTGCGTCGTCGATGCCGATCGACACTTCGCCTTCAGCGCCAAGATAGCGATTGAAGAAGTAGGTGCCACGGCCGGTCAGGGCGCCGAGTTCGGCGCTGTCTTCGTCGAACTGGGAATAGCCGCCGCTGAGCTCGAGGTTGCCTTGGGCAACGGCGATCGGCGCAGCCAGGATGGCGGCGAGGGAAACGAGTGCAAGTTTCATTTTTTTCTCCGTACTCTGTACTTTAGCGCAACTGCGCGCCGCTGAAGTAGCAATGGAATTGGCCGCCGCCAGCTTGCGATGCAGTAATGTGCATGTTTCGGAACGTGTCTGTGGCCGTCAGAGCACAGATTATGAAGCGACTGTAATCTTGTCAGACAGCGCGCGTCTCACCATGGGACGGGCGGCGCCATGTTGTCACTTTCGTAAGAAAGGCGAGCGTTTCACCTTCCTTAACAAACCCTTGCGTTTCAAGGTCTTCCACAAGATTCCAGCTCAGATAGCCCTTGTAATACGGCTCGTGGAAACCATGGGGGAAATATTCGAGCAACCCGTCCATGGCGGGATAGTCTCCGAACTGAACGCTGTCGGCGAGAACAAGCAGGCCGCCGGGCTTCAGTGTACGGAATATCTCTGCAAGGACTTTCGGCCTCACCTTCGGCGGCAATTCATGAAACAGGAAAATCGAGACCGCGATATCCTGCGATTCAGACTCCATCGGCATCGCTTCGGCGGCGTCCTGAATCACCTCGGCCTTGCGCCAGGTCGCGAGGCGGGTACGGGCGGCTTCGGTGTAGGAGGGCGACAGATCAAGACCCGAGACGCGCAGCTTCGGATAGACCTCCAGCACCTTCTCGAGGAAGCGGCCATTGCCGCACGCCACATCCAGCAGGCGCTGCGTGCGCTGGTCGCGGCCCTTCAGTTCGCGGCTGATCTCGGCGAGGGCGGCGCGGCGCATGGCGTCTGCGGTTCCGGAGAACAGCGCTTCGACCTGTGTGTCGTAAAGTTCGGCGCTCTCCTCGGTGAACCAGCCGCCGGACTGGTAATGGAAATTCTGCAGGTAATAGGCCGGGTAGCGGTTGGTGCCTTCCGGCACCTGCGCGCGGATTTCGGTGCCGTCGCGGGCGAGGCGCCGGCGGTTCACTTCGGACGCATCCCGCAGGAAGGCCTGCGCGGATTTCAGGGCCTTCGGCAGATCAGCGGCGCGCAGGTCCTGCGGCGGGGGATAGAGGCCCGCTTCGACATTCGCCCGGTCCTGGACGAACAGGCGGAGATAGGCCTTGCGCAATTCCGACAGGTCCGGCCGGCCGCGCGTCGGGCGGAATTCGGGCTCGCCGGGCCGGTCGAACCCGCCGGACTGGCGGCGCGCCGCCTGCATCTGCGCGGCATACCAGGCGGTGCGGATACCCTGCCCGGCGGCATAGCGTGCCCGGCTGGCAGTCTTGGCGGCGCGGTCAAGCATTCCCATGAGGGGAATATGTAGAGCGGATTGCGCCCCGTCCAGTGTCCGGGCCGCCTTCAGGCTCCGTTCAGGTTGGCGCAGGCAGTTTCACCCCCGATAAAGGCGCATCCTGCCCCGAAGGCGCTTAAGGAGACTGGTGATGTTGAAACTCTCGATTGCTGCTGGCAGCCTCGGCCTGATGGCGCTTGCCCTGCCGATGGAAGCGCATGCGCAGTATGGATATCCCTACAGCGATCCCGGCGTGCGCAACGTGCAGTGCGAGCGCGAGCGTTCGGACGACTCGGCCGCCGGAACGGTGGTGGGCGCCCTGGCAGGCGCGCTGATTGGCGGCGCCATCGGCAACAATATCGAGAATGACCGGGAATATACCAGGTACAACCGCCGCGGCCGCCCGGTCGGAACCTACCGCGAGGGCCGCAGCGAATCCGGAAACGTCGCGGTTGGCGCCGTCCTCGGCGCGCTGGTCGGCGGCGTTGCGGGTAACTCGGCGGCCAAGAACTCCGGACCGGAGTGCCAGGTGGCCTATGCACCCTACGCCTATTCTTCCACCCCGCAGGGCTCGATCCCCCGGACCACGCAGGGCCTGTATGGCGGGCCGGAAGTGATGGGCCCGGGCGGATATCAAGGTGGATATCAGGGCGGGTATCAGACCGGCTACCCCGCGTCCTATCCCTCGGCGCCGTCCTACCCGGACTACCGCGACGAGCCGCGCTATGAGGCCCCGTCACGCGACTGCCGCGTCATCCAGCGCGAGACGCGCCTGCCTGACGGCGACGTGCAACGTGATCCGGTGACCGCCTGCTATGATGACCGCACACGCCAGTGGCAGATCCAGGACGGGTATACGGACGATCCCTACGGCTACTAGATTTTCGCGGCCTTTTCCCGAAAACCGGTTCCCGCTTTTCGCAGCGCCGCTTTAGTGAGACCGCGCACAGACCAGCCATTCCCGGTTGCCATCGCCGCCGGGAATGGGGCTGGGCTGGGGCGCCTCGACGCGCCAGCCCGCTGACATGAGATAGGCAAGGAAATCGCCGAGTGCGGCTTCCGTGGCGGCGTCATCGGTGACGAGGCCGCCCTTCCCGACATTCGGCCGGCCCACTTCGAATTGCGGCTTGAACAGCGCAATCAGCGTCGCCGGTCTTGCGGCGAGCGCCAGCGGCACATCGAGCACCTTGGCGAGCGAGACAAAGCTCAGATCACAGACGATCAGCTGCGGCGGCGCGGCAAGGTGCGCGGGCGTCAGGTCGCGCGCGTTGAGACGTTCATGGGACATGACGCGCGGGTCGGCCGCGATCTTCTCGTGCACCTGGCCATGGCCGACATCGACGCAGATGACGTGCGCAGCGCCCGCGCGCAGCAGCACATCCGTGAACCCGCCGGTCGAGGCGCCGAGATCGAGACAGTGCAAACCGCTGGGGTCGACGCCGAACACCTCCAGCGCGCGGGCCAGTTTCAAGCCGCCGCGCGAGACATAGGGGTGGGCCGCTTCGGACTGGATGACGGCGTCCCGCGACAGGCTTTCGGAAGGCTTGGCGATCACTTTGCCATCCGCGATGACGAGGCCCGCAGCGATGGCGGCCTGCGCCGCGGCGCGGCTGCCGAAATGGCCGAGCGCAACCAACATCTTGTCGGCGCGTTCGGTTTGAGGCGGTTGAGGGTCTGACATT
>JBBSAZ010000101.1:0-7348 GCA_038251755.1 Caulobacterales bacterium | reverse complement strand
CTCCGGAAGGCCGCAATTGCCCGTATGTCCGACTGCCAGGCCAGCAGCCCGGTCTCATCCTCAAGCGCGGGTGCCGCCCCCTTCGCCTCCTTGCGCGCCGTGTCGCAATGGAAGATCAGGCGGATGCTTTTCTTGTCGCTGAAATTGAACGTCACGCAGTGCACGCCGCCCACTGCATAGCTCGGCGCGTTCCACTTTACGCACTCGTCCAGCTTCGGCGCCTTCAGTCCGAGGAGTATAACCCGCAGCGCGTCGGCCTCCGCCTTCAGCGGATGTGACAGCGCCGCCATCACCTCCCCTGCCGGGAGCGCCGCCTTCGCCATTCTAGATCAGCACGACCACCTTGCCCGTCGCCTTGCGGTCCATCAGTTCACGGATGGCTTCTCCGCCGCGCTCAAGCGGGTAGGAATTGGAAATGTGCGGGCGGATCTTGCCCGCCTTGTAAAGCTCGAACAGTTCTTTCACATTCTGCGCATGCGCTTTCGGATCGCGCGCCACCGCCGCGCCCCAGAACACGCCGCGCACGTCGCAGCTTTTCAGCAGCGTCAGGTTCAACGGCAGTTTCGGAATGCCGGCCGGAAAGCCGATCACGAGGAAACGCCCTTCCCAGTTCAGCGCACGCACAGCCGGCTCGGCATAGTTTCCGCCGACGCCGTCATACACGATGTCCACGCCGCCGCCGGATACCGTCTTGATGTCGTCGGCAAATTTCTTCTGCCCGTCGCGGTCCAGCTCGGTGGCATAGACAAGGCCCTTGTCGGCGCCCTTGGAGAGGCAGAAATCGACCTTCTCCTGCGTCGAGGCCGCCGCGATTACTTCCAGCCCCATCGCCTTGCCGAGTTCCACGGCAGCGATGCCGACGCCGCCAGCGGCGCCCAGCACCAGCAGCTTCTCGCCGGGCTTTGGATCCGCCCGGTCCTTCAGCGCGTAGTAAGACGTGCCGTAGGTCATCATAAGCGCGGCTGCTTCGTCGAACGGCATATTGTCCGGGATCAGCATCACGCTCGGTGCTGCAGCGACGGCATATTCCGCCATGCCGCCGGTGCCGACCGAGGCCAGCACCCGGTCGCCCGGCTTCACATGGCTCACGCCCTCGCCGAGGGCCGAAACGATGCCCGCCACTTCCCCGCCCGGCGCAAACGGCCGCGCCGGCTTGAACTGGTACATGTCCAGCAGCATCAGCGAATCCGGGAAGTTCACGCCGCAGGCTTTCACCTGGATCAGCACCTGGCCCTTGCCCGGCACTGGAACCGGCACATCCTCGAGCACGAGGGTCTCGGGGCCCCCAACGGTTTTCGACAGCACGGCTTTCATGCGGGAGCTCCCTTCACGGCTTGTTGTTTCGCTGACCTGACGGTAGCCATGCGGCAAGCCCCCGCCAAGCCTGACGCGGGGGGAAAGAGGCAAAAGAGATGGCAAAAAACTTGCCGAAGACTTGGGCACTCGCCCTGCACGGCGGCGCCGGACCGATCTTCGGACGCGACTACGCGCCGGAGGAAGCCCACATTCGCGGCCTGCTCACGGACGGCGCCGCGCGCCTTGCTGCGGGCGAAGCGGCGCTGGATGTTGTCGAGGTCATGGTCACGCGCCTCGAAGCCTCCGGCCTCTATGTCGCCGGCAAGGGCGCCAGCCCGAACACCGCCGGCCAGTGGGAACTCGACGCCGCGATCATGGACGGGCGCACCCGCCGCGCCGGCGCTGTCGGCGCGCTGCAAGGGTTCGAAAGCCCCATCCAGGCCGCGCGCGCCGTAATGGAGCGCACGCCCAATGTGCTGCTCGTGGCAGGCGGCGCCGCCAGCCTCGCTGCCTCCGCGAACCTCACCCGCGTCACCGATCCCAAATCCTACTATGGCGCCGTCGACGAAGACACCGTGCAGGAAGATGCCCCGGGCGTGGGCACCGTCGGCGCCGTCGCGCTCGATATCTATGGCGACCTCGCCGCCGCCACCTCCACCGGCGGCGTCCTGTCGAAAACACCCGGCCGCATCGGCGATACCCCGATCATCGGCGCCGGCACCTGGGCCGACGAGCGCTGCGCCGTCAGCTGCACCGGGCTCGGCGAATATTTCATCCGCGCCAATGCCGCCGCCGATGTGTCTGCCCGCATCCGCTATGGCAACCAGCCCTTCGAAGGCGCCGTCCACGGCGCGCTCGACGACGTCAAACGCCTCGGGGGAAATGGTGGCATGATCGCGGTTTCGGCCAGCGGCGAACTCGCCTGGGGCTTCAACTCCTCCGGCCTGAAGCGCGGCCTTGCGGACTCGCGCGGCCGTTTCGACGTGGCGACCTTCCTGTGATCATCGTCTTCTGGATTCTCGCCGCGCTGCTCGGCTTCGCCATCCTGCTCGCCGCGCAGATGCGGATGCTTTTGTCCATCGTCCTGCGCCGCGCGCTCGCCGCGAAGTTTGGCGGCAAGCATACCGACGCCGCCTATCGCACCGCCATTTATGATGCCGGCCGCGCCGCGCCGGACGGCCCGCACACGCTTTATCTGTCCACGGAATATCCGAAACCGCTGGCCCATCTCGCCCTCGCCCGCCGCGTCGCGCTGATCGCGCCGGGCGTGTTGCTCCTTCTCGTGCTCACCGCACGCTACGGTCTCGGAGTGATCTGACATGCGCGGCTTCTTCGCCATCGGCGCCGAGCGCATTTCCAAGCCGATGAACCTCGGCGCCCTGATGCGCACCGGCCATGCCTTCGGCGCGAGTTTCGTCTTCTCGATCCGGGCTGCCAAGAATATCCGTGAAGGCCACTGGGCCGACACCTCCAAGAGCGAAGACCAGATCCCGTTCTACCAGTGGGACTCGGTTGACGAGATGCAGCTGCCGCGCGGCTGCCAGCTGGTCGGCATCGAGCTGACCGATGACGCGGTCATGCTCCCCTCATTCCGCCACCCGCCGCAGGCGGCCTATATCCTCGGCCCCGAGAAGGGAAATCTCTCGCCCGCGATCCTCGACCGCTGCGCGCACGTCGTGAAGATCCCCACCAAGTTCTGCATCAATGTGAGTCTTGCAGGCGCGATGGTGATGTACGACCGCCACCTTTCGATGGGCGGCCATGGCCCCCGCCCGATCATGCCGGGCGGACCCGAGACGCCGCGCCACACACATGTTCCTGGGCGCGACAGGCTGAAGCCGGGGGAAGGCTAGCGCGCGCCCAGCATCCGCTGGATCAGGCCCATCATGCCGGTGAAGTGCAGCCCGCCATTGCGTACAGCCAGCGCGTAGCACACTTCACCCTCGTCACCGACCGGCTGGTGATAGTCGTCCGCGCCGTTGATCACCACATCACCGGGACCATAGCTGCCGCGTTCGTCCGAGAAGCCGCCCGCCACGACCAGCGTATACTCGCTGCCCGCATGTGTATGCCGCGGTATCTTTGCGCCAGGCGCGATCCGGTAGAGTTCGGTCTCGAGCCGCGAACCGGCATTCAGGTTGAGGCGCTTCAACCCCCGCCCCATCACTTGCCAGCCGGTCTTGCCGACCGCGTCCAGCGCGGCCGTACGCAGCGGCTCGGGCAGTGCCAGCATCTCTTCCATCGCCTCGCCCGCCGCACGGCCGGCCCGGACCGAGGAAATCTCGTCGGCGTCCAGCGCGTCGATCGCGGCCAGCGCCCTGTCCAGTGCGCCATCCGTCAGCCGGGCTGCCGGCGCCGTCTCCAGAATGCTGCCCGAAATCATTTCACTGAGCGTCACGGCCTCGCGGATCTCCGGGCGCAGCACGCTCTGCGTTTCGACCATCAGCGTGAAAGCCGGATCGAGACAGCCCGCCGCATAGGCAGCGTAAAGCTCACTGAACGTGTTTGGAGGCGAAGCAGACATCGACAGACAGATTCCGGTGGTTTCCCGCAACATTGTCCTGCTGACGCGCAGGTCAAGGACACAAGTCTGCGGATTAGAGCAGAAGGGTTAAGTTGCCCCTTCGAGTTCGCCTCTCAGGCGAAGAAACGCCAGCCGGATACGGGATTTCACGGTGCCGAGCGGTAGATTGAAGGCTCGCGCAATCTCGGAATGCGACAGGCCGTCATAGAACGCAGCCTGCAGCAGCAAGAGTTGATCGGCCGGCAGTTTGACGAGCTGCGACCGCACGATGCCTTCCAGCTGATCGCGCGCCATCAGCGAATCGGGTTGCTCGATCTCCGGCGGCCGCAGCATCGGATCATCGGCGGTCAGTTCCGGGCGGCGCTGGCGCCGCTGTGCATCGATCCGGCGGTTGCGGGCAATCCGGAACATCCAGGTGGAGACCGAGGCCTGCTTGCGGTCATACATCCCGGCTTTCTGCCAGACCGTAATCATCACGTCCTGCGCCAGCTCCTCGGCCTCGCCGTCACTCGCGCCGAGGCGCAGCATGTAGCTCTTGATGCGGGGGGCGTAGAAATCGAACAATTCGGAAAAAGCGGGGCGCGACCGGTCGCTGGAGATCGCCGCCATACAGTCGGCATGCCGCTCGCGCTGGGCAGGATCTACCGTTCGGACCGTCTTGTCGAACACACGCCGGGCCTTTCCCGTCTTGACGGGTACACTCTCTGCCTGATCCCTCGGTAAAGCAACCATGACGCTTAGATTTTCCTAGTTATACTCGTTATAAGTGTTTCCCGTGGTCGCGCCCTGAGGCTATTGCCACTAAAGAGATGCCCTGAACTCACTATGGGAATAAAATATTGAGCATGCAACAGAAAACATTTCGCCGCCTCGGTCCTCTCGCAATCGTGATCGCGCCGTTCCTGCTTGCCGGGGCTGCCTTGGCTGAGCCCACTGCGGTCGGCCGGTTCAAGGACTGGGCAGTGTTTACCGAAACAGTCGAGGGCGACCTGATCTGTTACGCGGCCACCGAAGCCGAGACCAAGACGCCCACCAAGGTCAATCACGGCGCGGTCTGGTATTATGTGACCAGCTGGAAATCCGGCAAGGCGAAGGCCCAGCCCTCGATAAAGGTCGGCTATGACTTCAAGGAAGGCTCCAGCCCCAAAGCGAAGGTCGGCCGCTCGTCCTGGTCCCTCTTCCCGGCAGGCCCCGAAGCTTTTGCCGAAGATGCTGACGACCCGGCCATCGTCGAAGCGCTGCGCAAGGGCGCGGGCCTCGTCATCGAGGCCACCTCGGCACGCGGCACCAAAACGTCGTACAAATTCTCGCTGAGCGGTTCGGCCACCGCCATCGACAAGGCAGCGGAAGCCTGCCGCTAATCTACCAGTCGGGTTTGACGAAACGTTCGGGATATTTCCCGTCTGCTTCGGCATAGTAGGCGAGCACCTTCTTCATGTCGCCCGGCGCGTCCCCGGTCACCGGCAAGGGCCCCTCGAGCCGCAGCACCCGCGTGCGGTAATCCAGCACCGCCATCAACAGCGGTACGCCGGCCGACCGCGCAATATGGTAGAATCCCGTCTTCCAGTTCGGATTGGCCTCGCGCGTGCCCTCCGGGGCGACCGCCAGGTGCATCGTCTCTCGCGCCGCAAAGGCCTGCCGCATCTGTTCAACCACATCCTGTGAGGCGGAACGCTCCACCGGCACGCAACCTGAGCGCCGCACCAGCCAGCCAAGCGGTCCGCGCACCAGAGAGGCCTTGCCCATCCAGTTCAGCTTGATCCGGTACCAGCCCGCCACGGCCACCATCGTCAGCCCGTCCCAGTTGGACGTGTGCGGCGCCGCCACGATGACCGATTTGGGGACTTGCACCGGCCAGTCGGACCCGATGCGCCAGCCAATGGCCCTCAGATAGACCCAGGAAAGCCCGCGGATGAATTCTGAAAACACGCCGGCGTAAGGCGCGCTGCGCCCGAAGGGCCCGCTCGCCCGTTTAACGTGTCCCGTCTTGTCCATGCCGCCACGATCCGTGCTTTGCGCCGGAACACCATATACCGATGCGCGAGTTTCTGCCGAATCCTGATGGTTATCAGCACCGGAGCGCGAAAAAAACGGGCGGCAGCCTTTCAGCCACCGCCCGTTCTTCAAGCCCTTGAGGGCGAGACGCAGGTTACTGCGAGATCGGCGTCAGGAGAATTTCCACGCGGCGGTTGGCGGCGCGGCCTTCAGCCGTGGAGTTGTCCGCGATCGGCTGGGTTTCGCCCATGCCGATGGCGTTGATGCGCACAGCCTGCGTACCGCGGCCGACCAGATAGGTCCGCACCGACTGGGCGCGCTGTTGCGACAGCGTCATGTTGTAGTCGTCCGCGCCATCCGAGCTGGCGTGACCGATAATGTCGACAGCGGTCGACGGGAACTCGACGAGCGTGGCAGCAACGTCGTTCAACGGGCCGTAGAAGCCCGGCTGGATCGTCGCGCTGTTGACCGCAAAGGTCACGTTCGACGGCATGGTCAGCTGCAGCTGGTCGCCGACGCGGTCAACTTCGATGCCGGTACCGGCGGTTTGCTGACGAAGCTTCTCTTCCTGCTTGTCCATGTAGACGCCGACCGAGACGCCGGCGATGGCGCCGACGGCCGCGCCGATGGCGGCGTTGCGCTTGTCGTCACCGCCCGCCATCATGCCGGCGCCTGCGCCGAGAATGGCACCTGCGGCGCCGGTCGTCAGCACGCGCTGGCTCGGGCCCGTCTGGCAGGCCTGAAGGAAAAGCGGCAGCGCGAGCGCTGCAACGAGGATCATAGGCTTGTTCATGAGGTGACTCCCTTGTCATGATCTTGATGGGCCGCTCTTTGCGGCAACCCGTATGAATATACGCCAACAGACGGGGGGTTCCCGCAAGTCGGTGACAAAAAGAAGGCGTAATCAACCATTTGCACCCTTACATTCCGTCCATGTACGGAGCGGTTTTCCTTAATCTGCCGTGCATGCTATAGGCGCGCCGATGCCCACCACCCTCGATCTCTCCAGGCGCCCCGCGCCCGAACCGCGCCTGAAATCCCTGGCAGGCCTGTCCCTTCCGGCCCTCAGGGCTGAAATGGAATCGCTCGGGCTTGACGGTAAACAGGCCGGAATGCGCGCCAAGCAGCTGCGCCGCTGGATTCACCATTTCGGGGCCCGCGATTTCTCGGTGATGACCGATATCGCCAAGGACCTGCGCGGCCTCCTGGCCGAAAGATATGTGCTGGACCGCGCCGAAATCGCCGACCACCAGCTCTCCAATGACGGCACCCAGAAATGGCTCACCCGCTTCGGCCCCGGCATCGAGGGCGAAAGCGTCTATATCCCGGATGTCGGCAAGGCCGGCGCGCTTTGCGTCTCCTCTCAAGTCGGCTGCACCCTCAACTGCACCTTCTGCCATACCGGCACGCAGGCCCTCGTGCGCAACCTCACCGCCCAGGAAATCGTCCAGCAGGTGCTGATCACCCGCGACGCGCTGGACGAATGGCCGAGCGCCGAGGAAGGCCGCCTGCTGACCAATATCGTCTTCATGG
>JBBSAZ010000100.1:0-7392 GCA_038251755.1 Caulobacterales bacterium | reverse complement strand
GTCGCCCGCGCGCTTGCCCGAGGCGGGCGCGACTCGTCCCGCGTGACGCGGCTGATCGAAGGCACCGGCTCCCGTCCGGGAGCGGACTATCTCGAATTCTACGGCCGTTTGTTCGCCAACCCCCGCCATGTCGCCGGCACCCTGTCGATGATGGCCAACTGGGATGTTTCCGGCGTGATGGCGCCGTTCGAGCGCGCCGGCCTCAGCCTGCACCAGATCGTGGGCCTGAACGACCGCGCTGTGCCGCCCGAACATGCCGAAGAGTTTGCGCGTCGCTATACCGGCGCGAGCCTTGATCGCCTGCCAGGCCTCGGCCATCTCGCGCATGAGGAAGACGCCGCCCGCGTCGCGGCCTCGATCTTCTCCGCTTTCGCAAGCGCCGAACTGCCAGCCCGGAAATCCGGCACATAAAAATGCGTGACGAGTGCGCGGCGCGCGCCATGTCACTTGAAACTAACCGATTGGCAGATTGTCCGCTGCCTGAGAGCGTCTGCGAACCGGACACGAGAAATGGAGGAAGCCCAGCGCCATGGACGGAATGACCCACCCTATCGAGCCAGACACTGAAGTCCCGCATGCGATTGTTATAGGGGCCGGTTTCGGTGGCCTGGCCGCTGCCGTCCGGCTGGGGGCGAAAGGCTACCGCGTGACGGTTTTCGATAAGCTGGATGCACCGGGAGGCCGGGCCTACACGTTCCGGCAGGACGGGTTCACCTTTGATGCGGGACCGACAATCCTGACCGCGCCGCACCTCTTCAACGAGCTTTGGGCGCTGTGTGGCCGCCGGCTGGAAGATGACATCACACTCAAGGCGATCAATCCGTTCTACCGCATCCGCTTTGATGATGGCTCCGTGTTCGAGGCACATGCCGACGAAGACAAGACCCGTGCTGAAATCGCCAAGTTCGCCCCGGAAGACGTGGCCGGATTTGACCGCTTTTTGAAAGCCAGCGAAGCCATTTTCGACGCCGCCTACACCCAGCTTGCGGAGGAGCCTTTTCACCAGGTCTCGACCCTTCTGAAGGCGGCGCCGGACATGGTTCGCCTTGGCGGCGTTCGCTCCGTCTATGCCAAGGTCTCGGACTACTTCTCGAATGAAAAGCTGCGCATCGCCTTTTCCTTCCATCCCCTGTTCATCGGCGGAGATCCGTTCGAGGCAACATCCTATTACTGCCTGATATCGCATCTCGAACGGATATGGGGCGTCCATTACGCCATCGGCGGTACGGGCGAGCTGGTCCGGGGTCTTGTCAGCCTGATCGAAGGGCAGGGCAATACATTGCGCCTCAACGCCGAAGTGGACGAGATACTCACGCAAGATGGCTGTGCGACGGGTGTGCGTCTCGCAAATGGCGACGTGATCGATTGCGACCTCGTGGTCTCTAATGCCGAAATCGGCTGGACCTATTCGAAGCTGTTGCGCAATACCAAGCGGCGCGTCTGGACAGACCGGAAAGTTGCAAGGGCGGACTATTCGATGAGTCTGTTCGTCTGGTATTTCGGAACGCGCCGGCAGTATGAGGACTGCTACCACCACACGATTGTTCTTGGCCCACGATACCGAGGCCTGCTGAAAGACATCTTCCGCAACAAGGTTCTTGCGGAAGACTTCAGCCTGTATCTTCATCGCCCGACGGCAAACGATCCATCTCTGGCGCCGCAAGGCTGCGACAGTTTCTATGTGCTGGCGCCGGTCCCGCACCTCGACTCTGGAACCGATTGGCAAACGATGGCGGGCCCGTTCCGGGAGCGGGTTGCCGAGAGACTGGAAGCAACCGTATTGCCGGGCCTGCGGCAGGAAATCGTCAGTGAGCGGCTGATGACGCCCCTCGATTTCCGCGACCGCCTGCTTTCGACTAAAGGCGCGGCTTTCGGTCTGGAGCCGAAACTCCTGCAAAGCGCCTGGTTCCGTCCGCACAATATCAGCGCTGACGTGAAGGGCCTCTATCTTGCGGGCGCCAGCACGCATCCCGGCGCAGGTGTGCCCAGCGTGCTGTCATCGGCAAAGGTCCTCGACAAGCTGGTTCCGGAAGCCTCGCTTTGGCACGCAAGCCTGCGCGCGTGAGATTGCTAATGGCTCTTGCCGCGCTCGAGATCCGACAAGATGCGGGCCGCGGCGAGACGGCCGGACAGCGTCGCCATCGGGACGCCCGGCCCCGGATGGGCTGAGCCGCCGGCGAGGTAGAGGCCGGGAACGCGGGCAGCACTTCCAGGCCGCGCGAAACTCGCCATCGGGCCGTGATTGGCCTGGCCATACAGCGCGCCCCCGGTTGCCGGAAAGAGACTTGCAAAACCCTGAGGGGTCGTCGCGACGCCCTCTGAAAGGCCGCCATCAAGGGTAAGCCCGCAAGCTTCGAGGTGTTCCCGCACGCGGCCGGAAAACCTGCCGGCATCAATGACCGCCGATTGATCTGGGTCTCCGTCGGGAGGGGCGTTGATGAGCAGCAGCAATCGCTCGGGGCCTTCCGGCACAGCGTCGCCGCGGCGATCCTGAGCGCAGATATAGACCGTCGGCCGCTGCGTGATCGTCCGGTCACGGAAGACCGCATCGAACTCATCCTTGTAGTCGTCAGAAAAAAAGACATTGTGGTAGGCCAGAGGCAGCCCTCGCGTTCTCGCCGCAACGCACCAGGTGATTGCTGACAGGGATCGCGCGCGGCGGGCCACGGCGGGGACTGAGCCGCGCACATCACCTCCAAGCAGGCCCGCCGAAAGCGCCGACGCATCGCCGTTGAAGACCACCGCACCAGCCGGGATATCCTCGCCGGATTTAAGCCGCACGCCGCACACAGCGCCCCGGCTCACGAGGATGCGCTCGGCCTCTTCGCCAAAACGGAAATTGGCGCCACCTGCCTGCGCGAGACGCCGCATCGCTGAAGCCAGCGCGCGCATCCCGCCATCCAGAAGCCAGACGCCGTCCTGCTCGACATGAGCGATCAACATCAGGGTCGCCGGCGCGCGGAACGGGGACGAGCCGACATAGGTTGAATACCGGCCAAAAAGCTGGCGCAGGCGAGGATCCGTGAACCGTTGGCGCAGGCGCGACCAGTAGGTGTCGAAGGGCCGGGTGCGCCACATTGCGCCGAGGTCTCCAACCCTCAGCATCAGACTGGCCGGGGTCGGCTTCTGGCCCGCCATGAACGTGTCCTTCAGGGTCGTGTGAATGTCGCGGCACTCAGCAATGAAGCCCCGGTAAGCCTCGCCCTCGCGGCGGCCTGCGAAGGCGCCTATCGCGTCGGCCGATGCGTCGATGTCGGCATGCAGGTCCAGCACGCCGGGTTCCCGCCAGGCGTGGCGCGCGAGCACCGAGGCGGGCGTCAAACCCAGTGACGTGCCGAAGGTCTGGCCGCCGGTTTCGAACAGCGCTTCGAACACCCAGCGCATCGTGAACACCGTCGGGCCGGCGTCGATGCGCGTTCCGCCAACCTCGACCTGCCGCATCTTGCCGCCTTCGCAGGTCGCCTTGTCGAGCACTGTGACGTCGAGCCCGGCATGCGCGAGGTCACTAGCTGCGGCGAGGCCCCCGGCGCCGGCACCGATCACGACGACCCGTCCCCGGGAGGTCACGCGGCCGCCTTCGTCCGGGCACGGCGCAGCGGTGCGGTCGCGGCGCGCTGATGGTACAGGATGAGAGACACGCCCACGATCAGCGGAATGCTCCAGAGTAACGGAGACAGCGCAAGCTCCGGCACGTAGCGGACCGCGCCGAAGGCGAGGAAGGCAGTATAGACAGAAATGCCCGTGCCCACGAGCGCCTTGATGTGTTCGGTCAGCCATTCGAGCGGTTGCGGCCGCGAGCGGAGCATGAACCAGAGATTGGTGCCAACCGTGGCAAATCCGACGATCGAAATGCCGACCATCATCCACTGGCCGATCAGGATACCCTGTACGGCGCAGTTCAAGGCAGCGGCCGTCAGCGCAACCTGCAAGGCGATGTTGAGCGGGGACCGGTGACGTGCGTGATCGGTCCGGTTCAGGATGCAGGCGCGGCCATACCAGGCGAGGTTTATCGTCAGGATCGCCAGGAACAGCATCATCCAGCCGAAGATGCCCCGGATGATCTCCGGGTGTCCAAAGATCTCGTGCGATGCAAGCTTGGGGTGGGTTGCGAGCGGCTCGACAAGGGTCAGCGTTGCCATCATCGCGGCGAAGCTGGCGGTGGCCAGCATCAGCCCGACGAATACCTTGCCCGACAGCCGGTGGAGGCGGCTGCCCTTACGCGCGGCGATGGGTACCCAGAAGCCTGCAAGGCCGGGCGCACCAGTGATGATATGCGCGGCGATCAGCAATTCGAAGGCATGGTGCATCGACATGGATATGCTAGTCCGTGGCAGGAGAAACAGCAGAGGACAATGGTGAATGGCGCAAAAGCAGGGCCCTGCGCTCGATCCCCCGCGCCCTCAACCCCTTTGGCCGGTCGCCGCGCTTGCCCGTACGCTCTGGCAGGGGGAGGGAAATCTCCTGGCGTTGCTTCCGGCCTCGGCCTATCGCGTGGCAGCAGGCGAACTCGGCTACTCGCGCCGGTCGATCATCCTGTTCAACGATCCGGCGGTTGTCCGGCAAATTCTCGAAGACAAGGACGGGATCTTTCCGAAGAGTGACCTGATGGTCGGCGCGCTTGAAGCGCTCATCGGTGAATCGATCTTTGTGACGGACGGAGAGACCTGGCGGCGCCAACGGGCCATGATCGATCCGGCTTTCTCGCACATGCGCTTGTCGATTGCCTTCAAGGCCATGAGCGAGGCGGTCACCGATCAGGAAGCGCGCCTCGATCAACTCGCGGCCTCCGGCGAGCCTCTGTCGCTCGATCTGGCGATGAGCCACCTGACCGCCGATATCATCTGCCGGACGGTCTTTTCGGTGTCGCTGGATGTTGGCGTCGCCCGGGATGTGTTCGACGATTTCATTGTCTTCGAACGTGATGTCGCGCAGGTCCGGATTGCGAGGTTGATTTCGGACCCGGCCTGGACGCGCGTTCCGCAAAAGCCCGGCGTGCTTGCCGCCTGCGCCCGGATCCGGTCGCATCTTGGCGCGCTGATCGACGGGCATACGGGTACGGATGATATTGCCGGCGCGGTCATGGCCGCCCGGGACGCCTCCACGGGTGAAGGCTTTTCGAGGGACGAGCTTATCGACCAGCTCGGTGTCTTCTTTCTCGCCGGACATGAGACGACTGCCAGCGCCCTCACCTGGGCTGTCTACATGCTCGCCAGCCGGCCCGACATCCTCGCCCGCCTGCGGGCCGAGATCGATGCAGTTGCCGAAGGCGGGCCGGTAAGTTTCGAACACACCCGGCGCATGCCGTTTGCGCGTGCCGTGTTTCGCGAAACCCTTCGTCTCTACCCGCCCATCACCTTCATGCCGAGAGTTGCCCTCAAGCCGGCCAGGATCGGTGGCCGGGCCCTGCGGCGGGGCGCCCTGGTCATGATCGCGCCGTGGACCCTTCACCGGCACAAGTCCTACTGGCAGGAACCCGACAGGTTCAACCCCGACCGTTTCCTGCCGGAGGGCGAAGCGGCGCAGACGCCCGGCGCCTTCATTCCGTTCGGTGCTGGGCCGCATACATGCGTCGGGGCGGGCTTCGCCACAGCTGAAGGCATTCTTGTTCTCGCGCGACTTGCGCGCCGGTTCGAATTTGATGTCAGCGAGGCCCGCGGCGTGCGCCCCGTTGCGCGCCTGACGACACGGCCGGCCCGTGAGATCATGTGCCGGGTACGGCTGCGCCATGTCTGACCTCTGAATCGAAAGGGGCCCCGGCCTGGTCTTCGCTAGGAACCCAGGTGATGTCGCGTGTGGCGGCTTCGCCGAGAGAAACCTTTTCGAAAATCGCCTGGCGTAGAACGGGCCAGGACATCGGCGTGAACAGCAGAAAGGGCAGGGGATCGTTCAGCCGGAAAAGCACATCCTGTGAGGTCAGAAAGGCCTTCAGTCTACGGAAGAACTCCCGGGGCCGGAACAGTGCACCATAGACCTCGAGAAGGGCGGTATGTCCTTCCTGGAAAGCCCGGACCGGCCGCATGGCGATCGGCCGCGCTTCGGGAAGGTTCAGCACCGCTTGGGCAAGTCCTTCGGGGTCGAGGAAGTGAACCCCGCTCGTCAGGCGGGGATTGCATTCGATGGCGCGCGGAACACCTTGAGCGTCTTCGATGAAGTCAAACGAGATGAAGCCGGTATAGGCTTCAGCTTCGGCAAAGCGGCGGATCCAGCTGGCTGCGGCAGGGCAATCATCTACCCGCTCGAACGAGACAGATACGGTTCCCGAATAAATCCGGCCCTGGTAGAGCGCGGTTGCCAGGACTTCTCCGTTACGGGTTACGCTGAACGAGCTGACATGCCGGCCGGGCAATCGCGCCTGCACCAGCATTCCCGGCTGCCGGTCCGCCGGGGTCAGCGGGTCGCCCTTGCGCCGCAAGGACACGCCGATGCCGGAGCAACCATGCGCAGGCTTTACGATGTAGTCCTGTGCCGCTGCCAGCGCGAGCGCTGCCGGAGTGTGGCCTTCGTGGGTTTCCGGAACTGCAAGGCCGATCAGGTCTGCGGCGCGATTGAAAGCGAGCTTGTCGTGCAGGCGTGCCAACTTCTGCTGCGGCGGACAATAAAGCCGGGATCGCGCGGGCAGACGCCCCGCGAGGCTTGCGGCATGCAGGGCCTCTTCAGATACCGGAACAACTATATCGACGTCTTCCTGCCGGACTATCGCCTCCAGGGCATCAAGGTAGGCCGCCGGATCGGTATTGGGCGCCGGCACCCGGATCGATTTGGCGACGGAGCGGGAGGCCCGGCAGACATGCAGTCCGAAGGGTTCTGCCACGATCACGCGGGCACCAGCCTTGTGCAAGGCGCGGGCGAGTTCGAGGGCCTTTGGCAACCGCCCAAGTGTGAGAAGTACCGTCTTGGGCATCTCTTGCGTCCGCAGTGTGCCGTCCAAAAGGGATGACACAAGTAAGTGTAAAATATAGTTTGCCCCAATTCTTTCGGGCTGGCCATATGGCTTGGATTCAGATCGACTGGCGCTAGACTTGATTGTGGACGGCGTTTTGTATGCCGCCGGAAAGAGAAATTCTGAATGAGGGTTTCAGGCACCGACAGCGCGGCTGAACTGGCGAGCGATCTGGCCGCCTGCGGGCGCATCATCCGGGATGGCTCCAAGAGTTTCCACGCCGCGTCCCTGCTGCTGCCCCGCGATGTGCGCGCCGCCGCGTACGCCCTCTATGCCTTCTGCCGCGTCTCCGATGACGCCGTGGACGAAGGCGCCCATCCCGAAGCCGCGCTGGAGGATGTGCGCCGCCGCCTTAAACTCGCCGATGCGGGCCAGCCGGATCCGGCAAATGTGGACCGGGCCTTCGCATGGGTGCTTAAGGCTTACGGCATTCCCTTCGCCGTCCCCGCAGC
>JBBSAZ010000099.1:0-7523 GCA_038251755.1 Caulobacterales bacterium | reverse complement strand
CGAAGGGGTAGAGGTTGACGTAGATGAGGTCGATCGGGGCGATGCCGTGGGTGCGCGCGTCGGCGACGTGGGACGGGTTGTCGCGCAGGAAGAGGAGGCCGCCGTGGACGGCGGGGTGGAGCGTCTTGACGCGGCCGTCCATCATTTCGGGGAAGCCGGTGAGGTCGGCCACGTCCATGACGGGGAGGCCGGCGTCCTTCAGGGCTTTCGAGGTGCCGCCGGTGGAGATCAGGTCGGCGCCGTGGCTGCGGAGGCGGTCGGCTTGCTCGATGAGGCCGGTCTTGTTGGAGACGGAGATCAGGGCGCGGCGGATCTTGAGGGGGGCGCCGGACATGGGGATTCTCCGTGGTTGACTTCGCGCGGGGCCTAGCACGGAAGGCGCGGGGGTCAAGCGGGCAGGGTGCCCCGGCTCTCCTTCGACTTCGCTCAGGATGAGCCGTCCTCAGCGATGGATCAGGATTCCCGGACGAAGGCCCAGCGGATGGCGTTGGGGGGCTGGCTGCCGTCGCCGTTGGGGTCGGCGAAACCGGAGAGGACGATCTGCTCGGGCTGCTCGACGATGCCGCGGGCGAGGTAGACCGTCTTCTCGAGGCGGGCGCCTTCATGGCTGGTGCGGAAGCGCCAGACGGTGCCGCTGTCGCAGAAGAGGCGGATCGCGTCCTTGCCCATCATCGCGGTGACGGTCGGGTGGAGGTGGAAGCGGATCTCGAAGGGGATGAACTTCTTCTCGTCATTGAAGGCCTGGGCGACGGGGCGGACGAGGGAGTCCTCGCCGGTCAGCCGGTCGCCCTCGCCGGAGATGAAGATGCGGCGGCGGTGCAGCAGGCCGTAGGCGGCCTTGTAGCCGGCGTGCTGGGCGTCGAGCCAGATCTCGGCGGCCTCCTCGAGGCGTTTGGCGGCGATGCCTTCGGGGCCGATCAGGGCGCGCAGCTTCGTTTCGTCATTGACGATGAAGGCGCCGGAATCGCGCCCACCGAGGATGAGCGTGGAGTGGGCGGAGGTGCGGCGGACGGCGGCCTGCCAGTCGACATTGACCTCGGCGGAGTAGCCGCAGGAGGTGACGATGCGGGCGGGGCCGTCGGAGAGCTCGAAGCTGAGGGCGCCGGCGCGGGCATGGTCGCCGAAGGGGCGGGGCGGGGCCTCGCCGCAGTCGAGCACGAGGCGCAGGCCGCCTTTCTCCACCTTCTGGAAGCCGGACTTCGGCGCGAACATGAACTTGCGCGGCTGCACCGGCAAGCGGGCGAGGACGGCGTTGACCACTTCGGGGCGGGATTCGTCGCCGTCATGGAAGGTGTTGAGCGCGCCGTCTCCGGCCTGGAAGAAGGCGAGCATGGCGCCCATCCTGGGGATCCACTTGTCCAGCCAGTCCGGCACGGGACGGCCGGCGCGTTGCAAGGCATCGGCGAGCGTCTGCAGGTGGATCAGCGAGGAAAGGATGTGGGCCGGGCTGCGAGTGACGTGGCCGCCGTCCGGCAGGATCTGGGCGGTGCATTCGGACTCCAGCCGGTCGAGCGCGTCGCCGAGGCCGGAGCCGGCGCGCAGGCAGAGGGCGTTGGCGACGAGAACGACCGCGCCGAGCCAGCGCGATTTCGGATCATGCGCCGCGCCGACGGTTTCGTGGATGAAGCGCAGCTGGCGGGCGAGGGCGTCGACCCGGGCGGTGCGGGCCTCCACTGTGCCGGCTTCGAGCAGGGCCGGGCCGCAGCGCAGCCAGTTCCAGCAGCGGCTGGCGGTCGGCTCGAGACGCCAGGCGAAGCCGTGGAACTTGCCGAACTTCGCCACCCAGTCATCGGTCAGGGCGATGGCGCGGGCCTGGCCGGCCTCGCCCTGCGCCATCAGGTCGGAGACCCAGGCGAAGCGGTGGATACGGTCGGCGAAATGGCGCGAGGGCATCTCGGTGATCCAGGGCGCCTGGCCGGGCTCCAGCGCGATGCGTTGCTGGCCGATGCGCCAGACGCCTTCCATCAGCGCTTCGCCGCGCCGGTCGTCCGGGGGCAGAAGATTTTCGAGGTGAAGGCTGAAGGCGTCCGGGCCGTGGCCGGTGAGTTTCAGTTTCTGGAGGGTGGAGACTTTCGCGTCCTCACCGGAGACCCCGCGGAAGCGGCGCCAGAGGGCGGCGTCATCACTGCTCGTCCGGGTCCGGTCGGCCTGGAAGTCTTCGCTGCTGTCTGACAGGTCCTTGCCGTCCAAGATACGCGACCGCTAAACCCGGACCTTGGGACGCAAGGCGCGGATGTTTTCGGCATAGGCGGAAGGCCCGCCCTGGAAGACGGCGGAGCCGGCGACGATGGCGGTGACACCGGCGGAGATGGCTTTCGGTGCGGTTTCGGCGTTCAGGCCGCCGTCGATTTCGAGGATGATGTCGCGGCCCGTCTGGTCGATCATCCGGCGCAGCTGCTCGACCTTTCTCAGCTGGCTGGTGATGAAACTCTGGCCGCCGAAACCGGGGTTCACGGACATCACGAGCACCAGGTCGATATCGTCGATGACCGCTTCAATCACGCTGGCGGGCGTGCCGGGATTGAGCGCGACGCCGGGGCGCATTCCGGCGGCGCGGATGGCCTGCAGCGTGCGGTGCAGGTGGGGGCCGGCCTCCGGGTGGACGGTGAGGATATCGGCGCCGGCCTTGGCGAAGGCGGCGATGAAGGGATCCACCGGCGCGATCATCAGGTGCACGTCGAACGGCTTCTTGGTGTGCGGGCGCAGCTTCTCGATGATGGGCGGGCCGAAGGTCAGGTTCGGGACGAAATGGCCGTCCATCACATCGACATGGATCATGTCGGCGCCGGCCGCATCAATGGCGCGGATTTCCTCGCCGAGCTTGGCGAAGTCGGCCGACAGGATGGAGGGGGAAATCAGGACCGGAGACATGGCCCATCCCTAAAAGGGAACAGCCGGCCGCACAAGGCAGCCGGCTGTCCGGTGTTCAGGTTTTCCGCCTGGGTTCAGCGGGGGATCAGCTTCCATCCATCCGCGCCGGCAATGGCGCTGACCGGGGTGCCCGGCTGGATGTAGAGGTCTGCGCCCTGGATGATCTCTTTCACTTCGCCATTGTCGAAGCGAACGATATAGGCGTAACCGCGCTGGGTGCCGACAGCCTTGCCGGCTGCGTTACCCGCGATGCCGCCAACGACAGCGCCGCCGATGGCGCCGGCCGTCTGGGCCTTGTCGCCGCCGCCCAGTTCAGAGCCGGCGAGGCCGCCGAGCACGGCGCCGGTGGCGGTGCCGATCAGCGAACGACCCGGCTTGATGGTGACTTCGCGGGCCGAAGTGACGACGCCGGTGTAAACCGTGGAGGCCTGGCCAACCGAGCCGGTGCTGGTGGTGCCGGTGCCATACGAGTTGGCGCAGCCGGTGACGGCCAGTGTGAGGGCAGCCAGAGCGCCAGCAATCGCTTTACGCGTGGCCGAGTGTGCAGAAAGCTGCATCATCATTTCTATTCATCCTTTCGCATTGCATACCTGCGATGGCGCCATATAGCCGCCAGCCGCCTGAATGAGACATGAATTTTCGTATGGAATTGCGTTCACTTTGAGGCTTTGGCCAGCCGCGCAATATAGAAGGCATCACAGTCTCGCGAGGGGCCCGGAAGGGTGATCACATCGCCTTCGGGCGTCACGCAATCCTCGAAACCGGGGCATTCGGCGGCTGAAACCGGCAGGCGGACAAGATCGCCGCTGGTTAGCGCGGCATTGACCACATCTCGCCCCTCGGCGGCGATGGGCGAGCAGACGCAGTAGATCAGCGTGCCGCCCGGGGCGAGCAGCCGGGTAGCAGCGGCCAGAAGCCGGGCCTGTACGGCCGGGAAGCGGGAGACATCTGCCTCGGTCTTGATCCAGGCGCCTTCGGGGTGGCGGCGCAGGGTGCCGAGCGCGGAACAGGGCGCGTCGAGCAGGATCTTGTCGAACGGAGACTCTGGCGACCAGGTCTCGCCGTCCGCCACGAGGACCTCGGCCCTGAGGCCGGTGCGGGCGAGGTTTTCGTGCAGGCGGTCGAGGCGCGGGGCGGAGCGGTCCAGCGCGGTGACGGCCGCGCCGGTGGCGGCGAGTTGCAGCGTCTTGCCGCCGGGTGCGGCGCAGAGATCGAGAACGCGTTCGCCGGGTTTCGCGGCGAGCAGTTTTGCGGGCAGGGCAGCCGCCTGGTCCTGCACCCACCATGTGCCTGCGGTGAAGCCCGGCAATTCCTCGATGGCGCCGCCGGGCGCTTCGACAGAGCCGGAGGCAAGCAGCGGGCCGCCGATCAGGGCAGCCAGGGTCGCGGGGTCGCCAGCGGCGGTGAGATGCAAGGCGGGCTCGCCGCGCTGGGCATTCGCAAGGGCGCGGGCACCCTCCGTGCCCAGACTATCCGTCAGGCGCGTGCGTAGCCAGGCGGGCCAGATGTGCTCGGCGGGCAGCGTCTCACCGGGCGGGGTGGCTTCCGAGACGCGGCGCAGCGCGGCGTTGAGGAAGCTGCCGCCGGAGCGCGCGCCCTTGGTCAGGCGGGCGGCATCGACGGTGGCATTGACGGCTGCGTGCGGCGCGACATCCAAGAACCAGACCTGCGCGGCGCCGGCGCGGAACAACGCGCGGATCTCGATGCCGGTGGCGGCGAGCGGGCGGGACAGGAACGGCTGCACGGTCTCGTCGATCCAGCCGAGATGGCGCAGCGCGGAGGAGGCGATGGCGCGGGCGAAGCCGCGGTCGGAGCCGTCGAGCTCGCCATAGGTTTCAGACAGCTCCATCGCCTCATCCAGCGTGCGGCGCTTGTCGAGCGTCAGGTGCAGGAGTTCGGCGGCGGCGAGCCGGGATTCGGCGCCGCTCACGAAGGCTGGCCAGTGCGGATCAACCCCATGGGCCTGCCGTGCGGCGGGGCGCCATGTCCGGGGCGCGCGAGGCGGTGACGCCCATTTCGCCGGCAAGGCGGCGCAGGGCTTCGACGCGGTTGGCGGTGGACGGGTGGGTCGAGAAGAAATTGTCGACGCCGCGCCCGTTCAGGGGGTTGGAGATATACATGTGCGCCATGGCGGGCGTGCGCTCCGCATACGGATTGATCTGGGCGCGGGCGCCGCGTTCGATCTTCTCCAGCGCCGAGGCGAGCCAGAGCGGGTTGCCGCAGATTTCGGCGCCGCGCTTGTCGGCGACGTATTCGCGCGAACGGCTGATCGCCATCTGCACGAGGCCGGCGGCGAGCGGCGCAAGGATCATGATGGCGATGCCCATGATCGGGTTGGAGCGGCCTTCGGAATCGCGGGGGCCGAAGAACATGGCGAAGTTCGCGAGCATGCCGATTGCGCCGGCCAGCGTGGCGGTGACGGTCATCGTCAGCGTGTCGCGGTGTTCGACATGGGCCAGCTCGTGCGCCATGACGCCGGCGACTTCCTCGCGCGTCAGCATGTTGAGCAGGCCCGTGGTGGCGGCGACGGCGGCGTTCTGCGGGTTGCGCCCGGTGGCGAAGGCGTTCGGCTGCGGTGTGTCGATGATGTAGACCTTGGGCTGCGGCAGGCCGGCCCGATCAGCCAGGCGCGCGACATCCTGGCGGAAGGCGCGCAGCATCGGGTTGCGTGTGTCTTCGGGCACTTCGGACGCGCCCTGCATTTTCAGCACGATCTTGTCGGAGTTCCACCAAGCGAACACGTTCATGCCTGCGGCGACGACGAACGCGATCAGCATGCCGGCGGCCCCTCCGATGAGGTAGCCGATGCCCACGAACAGGGCGGTCAGCATGGCCAGAAGGGTGAAGGTCTTGGCGGTGCCCATGGGGCGGTAGACTCCATTCAGTTGCGGCGTTGTAGCATGCCGGGCGGACAATGCCTCCGGCGAAGCCTATATGGGAAACGGTAAATGCAACGGGAAGAGCCCAATGGCCGATAACGAGCCTGTGATCTCAGCGCAAGAAGCGGCGCGCCGTGCGGCCCTGCCGGAAGCAGCGCGGCAGGCGCTGGAAGAAGCAGACGCACGCAAGGCGGCGGACGCGGCTTTGCCCCAGGACGAGAGCGGCGGGCCGAAAGGCGTCGAGCCGACACGCTATGGCGACTGGGAACGCAAGGGGATTGCTTACGATTTCTGAGGCTGCGGGGACGGGGCGACCGGTCAGAAAGCGTCGGGCGGCGATGTTCCGGTATCCATCCTTCGGCTTGCTGGCCAAACCCAGGTGGGCCGGTTAGACATAACCGAGGGGGACAGAGGATGAAGAGCGCTGCGCGTTATCTGCCCGAGTACCTGCTGATCGCGGCCGTAATGCTGATCAGCGTCCTGGGGTTCTGGGACATCTATTTCGGCGCAGGCGCCGAACCGCAGCCGCATCACCATCTTCACGTGGCAACCGCTTTCCTCTGGATGTTGCTGCTGTTGTTTCAACTCACCCAGATTGCACGGGGCAACTATGCCGCTCACAGACAGATCGGGCAGGGTGTGCTGCTGGCCGGTCCACTGCTGGTGGCCATGACGGCCACGCTGTCGGTGCATTCCGCGCACAGGGGTGTGGTGTCGGGGGAGGGCGACTTCCTGATCGTTCAGAACGTGATGGGCACGGTCGAACTAGGGCTGTTCATCTTCCTCGCCTTCCTCCTGAAGGCGAACCGGAAACTGCACGGCGCCTTTTTGCTGAGCACGGCCATCCTGTTTATGGGCGTTGCCCTGTTTTTCGCGCTCATCAGTTTTGCGCCGCCGTTCCGGATCGAAGGGCCGGAGACTTTCTACAGGTTCCAGACTGCCGCGATTACGGGGCAGTTGATCTGTCTTTGCGTGGGCGCCGTTTTCTTCGTCAGGGATTTCAGACATGGCTGGCCGTTCCTGCTGGCAGCCCTGAGCTTCTTTCTGAACGAGGCGGTCCGCGCGGTGCTGGTGCGGTTCGACCTGATGGACCCGCTGACGGTATTCGTCGGGTCTATGAGCCAGCCGATCACGTTTGTTGGCAGTTTCGCGCTGCTGCTGTCCTTGCTGGTGGCGACAGGTTTGCCCCGCGCGCGACAGCCTCAAGCAATCTGAGCCTCAGGGTCGCCGAAGAACCGTAGACGGCTTAAACCGCCTTGTGCGCGATCAGGCTCTTGGCGCCGGAGATGATCGCTTCTTCTGCCGTGCGGGGTTGCCAGCCGAGGACGCGCTTGGCTTTCTCGTTCGAGACGTTGCGTTCGCGGTTGAGTTCCGGGATCACCTGCTTCACGGCGGGGTTGATGTTGGCCATCAGTTTCAGAACCCAGCCGGGCAGTTCGCCTTTCGGCAGTTTCTTCTCGTAGGCGGCGGGGATCTGGCCGCGCAGGGTGTTGGCGACTTCCGAGAACCACATGAACTTGTCGCAGACGAGGAAGCGCTCGCCGGCCGCGGCGGGGTTGGTCATCGCCAGCACATGCGCCGAGGCGACATCGCGCACATCGACGATGCCGAAGCCGACGCGGGGCGTGCCGGGCAGCTTGCCGGAGAGCAGCTGGGTGAGGATTTCGACCGAGGCGGAGAAGTCCCCGCTCATCACCGGGCCGAGCACGGCGGCGGGGTTGATGGTGGTGAGTTCGAGGCCTTTGCCTTCGCCGTTCACGTATTCCCAGGCGG
>JBBSAZ010000098.1:0-7561 GCA_038251755.1 Caulobacterales bacterium | reverse complement strand
GTAGCAGGCCTCGAGCAGCGCCTCGAAACTGTCGATGACGAACTAGGTCTGCTGGAAATCATCAATGATGTATTTCGTCCGCATCAGGCGTGTCAGATCAAAGCCGATCCGGTTGGGGCTCGCATCTTCCAGCGCGAACACGGTCTCCTGCGGGCTTGAGAGGATGCCGGCGCCGTAGATGCGCAGACCGTCCGCTTCCTGAATAAGTCCGAATTCAACGGTGTACCAGTAGAGCCGCGCAAGGTTGTGCAACTGGCCCAGCTTCATCGCCCGCTGCCCGCCTTTGCCATAGGCTTCCATGAAGTCCGCAAACACCGGATTCGCCAGCAGCGGCACATGGCCGAAGATGTCGTGGAAGATGTCCGGTTCCTGCAGGTAGTCGAACTCCGCCTCGGGCCGGATGAAGGCGCCTGCCGGAAAGCGCCGGTTGGCGAGATGGTCGAAGAAAATCTCGTCCGGCACAAGTTCCGCCACCGGCACGATGCGCCAGCCAGTCAGCGATTCCAGCCGGTCCGACAGGCGCCCCATGTGGGGAATACCGGACGGCGAAAGTTCCAGCGTGCCCATTGCCTTGATGGCCGCCGCGCAGGCCCTGCCTTTGGTCACCTCGCGCTGGCGGCGGAACAATCGGTCCCACCGGTCGTGCTCGGCCGCGCTGTAGGTTTCCCACGCCTGATCAATCGTGAAATCGGCCGCACGTGGCGCGCCGGAATAGCGACTCTTTGCAAATGCAGTATCCATGCGGCGCATCATAGGCCGGATGGCAAACTAGTTCCAGATGTAACTAATTCAGGCGCCCGTCACGCAACAGCGCGGCTATCGACAATCTCGGTCAGCGTCACGCCCAGTTCGCCGTCGGCGACGACCAGCTTGCCGCGCGCAATCAGCCGTCCGGAAACGTAGATATCAACCGGCTCCCCGGTCTGCTTTTCCATCGTCAGCACTTCACCGGGCGACAGGGCCATCAGCTCTTCCATCGTCAGGCGCACTTCGCCCAGCACGACTTCTACGCGCACGGGCACATCCATCAGCATACGGTGCAAGGCGGGGTTCGTCGGTTCGGTCATTCCGGGCCTCTTCCAGTCTCGGCAAACAGGTCGCCCTGCCCGCCGGCAATGCGCGCAGCGGCGCCGTCGATGAGGCTGCGCAGGCGCGCCTCGGTTGTCGCATGATATTGCGTGGAGGCAATGAGGCGCATCACCTCAGCTATCTCGTCCAGCGCCTGGCTCAGTTCGGCCGTCACGGACGCGAGCCGTTCGCTTTCGCTTTCGGTTCTGACTTTCGCCACTTCCGCCAGCGTCTCGGCGCGCACCTGCGCGATCAGTCCGGCAATTTCCTCGCCGGTGAAGCTTACCCGCGCGCGATCAGCAGCAAGGTCTTCCGGCTGCGGGCCAAAGTCGGCGCGGTAGTCAAAGGCGGTGACGGATTTCACGGCGCGTGCGGTCATTCGATCAGCTCGTCATCGCGCGGCGCCTTGCCGGCATGGATTTCGCCCCGGCTGATCAGCTGGCGCGCCAGTTCCACGAGTTCGGTGCGGGCTGCGTCCACATCGCTGCGGCGGACCGGGCCGAGGGCGGCGATCTCCTCGCGCAACAGGTCTCCGGCGCGGGTGGTGACGTTCGCGAAGAAGGCCGCCGCAGTGGTTTCCCTGGCGCCTTTCAGCGCCGTCACCAGAGCGGCGCGGTCAGCGGAAGCGAGCAGCGTCTGCAGCCCCCCGGCGCCCAGCGCGGCGAGATCATCGAACGTGAACATCAGAGAACGGACCTTTTCGCCCGACCCCGGCTCGGCTTTCTCCAGCGCAGTCAGGAACAGCATGCCCGCGCGCGGATCAAGCCGGTCGAAGATGCGGGCGATACGTTCGATGCCCGCGGTTGCTCCGTCCCGCGACAGCGCCGCGATGCGGCCCTTGAGATGCTGTTCGAGACCCGCCATCGCGGCGGGATGCACTTCGCCGAGGTGCAGGAGGCGCTGCATGGCTTCGATCGAAAGCGAGGGTGGCAGGACGCGCAGCAGTTTCGCTGCGGCTTCACCCGTCAGGCGTGAAAGGATCAGCGCGACGATCTGCGGCCGCTCGCGGTGCAGCAGCGAAGCGAGCACCGGCGTATCCAGCGCAGACAGTTCCGGCCACACACCCGCGCCGCTGGTTGCCTTCTGGGCCTGCGTAAAACGGCGCAGCGCGTCACCGTCTGCCGACGGATCATCGGCGAGCCGGTCCATGGCGGCGCTCAGGGCTTCGGCTTCCTCCGGCCCAAGCTCCGCCCAGATCGGGGCCGCATCCGGCCCGAGGGCCCGCATCAGGCGCGCCGAGCGGGCAAGGCCGGGCGCGAGTGCGTGGGAAGGTCTCGCCTGCGCGCTCATGCCGGATCATCCTTGGCGTTCATCCAGCCGCGCACGACGGCTGCCGCGCGCGCCGGATCACGCCGGGCCATCTCGAGAGCGGCATCAGGCGGCGGCGCGGCGGCAACCGGGCGCACCGCGCGCGGCGCCTCGCGCGGCCGCTCGACTGGTTGCGGCGGCGGCAGGATTTGCGAAGCGGTCATCGGCACGGGTGCGGACTTTCCGGCCAACATGGCCAGCGCGCCGCTGATCAGCACCAGCGCCGCGAGGCCGGCAAGTTCCAGCGAGGCGGCCGCATCCGGGCGCCCCGGCAAGCCGTCCGCGAAAGTGACGGTTTCGATCACAAGCCGGTCACCGCGCTCGGGAATGATCCCGGCGGCGAGGGGCGCGATACGCTGAAGTTCAGGAAGACGCGCCGAGGCCCGCGCGTCAACGAGGAGCAGAACCGTGCGCCCACCGTCGGCATTGTAGGTGACATTGAGGCGCGAGAGTCCCGGGCCGGCGACCGGGGACAGAACGTCCACCAGGGCGGCTTCGGCGGGGCTGGCGGAGACGGGCGCGCCCGGCCCGGTCAGCGAGGCCGCGCCGCGCCAGCACAGGAGGCCGAGCGCCAGCGCGCAGGCGAGCATCGCCAGCGGGCGGATCAGCCCCCCGGGCGCCGTTGCCGTGCTGCCTCCAAACGCCATCGAGCCCTCCGGGGCCAGCCACAGGGCTGGCAGATTCCCGGAAAGCTAGAAGGCCCGCCTTAAGGCAGGTTTAACAAGGCGAACGCCGCGTTAACGGCGATACTGCTGGAGACGCGTTGTCCGCAGGCCTTTCGAGCCGTGGCGCGCGTAAAGACGCTCCCAGGCGTCATACTCCTCGTCGGTCAGGCTGTAGCGTTCGCAGGCGCTTTCACGGGTCAGCAAGCCGCCCTGGACGGCGGCCACCACTTCTGCCTTGCGGCGGGTGACCCAGCGGGAAATGCCGGGCGACGGCAAATCGGCGAGGGTGAGGGTCTGGCCATCCGGGCCCTTGACGCTCGTCGGGCGGGCATTCTGCATGTTCATGTTCAAAACCACTTCACGGTCCTATGCGTTTCACCCCGCTTCTGCGGGGGTATGAAACAGACCCTACACGAGGCGGTTTAAGCCCGGCCTTGACTTGAAAGATGAGTTTGGACGCTACCGTTAGGAGGATGTTTGGAAACCTGTTCCGCGCCGGGACAATCCAGCTTCACATCCAATCAGCTGCAGGAACCGAGGCGGAATTCTTTAATCAGGCTCTCGCGGCGCTTGACATAGAGGGTGTGCTCGCCGGCCGAAAGTTCAAACGCCGGTCCGACGCTGAAGCTGGCGCCATCCTCGACCGGATGCCCCCAATTTACCCACTCGCCGCCATCTGCCGCAACGAATGTGGAGCCCTTGCCGCTTGCCCCATCGAATTTGGTGATCGCGGCCGGACAATAGGACCCGTCGGAGGGAACATCGACAACGAACGCCATCAACCCGGTGTTCACGAAGCCGTCAGAATCGACTGTTCCCCGGAATGTCGCACCGGTGGCGACCGCGGCCGCCGTGTCCAGGGCGAGCGGGACGGGAGCAATTGCAATATCTCCTCCCGGAACAATGTCCGTTCGATTCACGCCGCCGATCCGAGGACCGGTCACTTTCGTGAACTCCGGCCGAAATCCGTCGCCCACGCATTCCAACGCATAGTCTTCGGTGCTTGTCTCGCCCTTGAACGTCACTGCGTAGACATCTGTTGAGGCCTCTTCAACAGACCGCTCGCCCAATAGACGTTCGTTGGCGACGGCTTCCGCCACATGGGCGCAAGCGGAGAGATTGACCCTGGGCGGCGGCGGAGGGGGTACGACAATCGCCGCCTGATCAGGTTCTGCCTTCGGAAGGTTGCCTGCTTCACCGCAAGCCGAGAGGATCAGGACCGAGGCGGCAAGGAGAACGTTCGAGGTCAATCGCATCACAATGATCCTTCAAAGCTGAGACAGCGCGCCGTCAAGCCGGAGCAGGCTGCGTATCCGCGTAGCCAAACTAACCGTGTTGCGCAATCGCATCGCAGCAAGCGTCATGAAAAACTGATTCCGGATCGACGCTCCCGGGCCTGCCGCGGTCGCTCGCCGTGTTTTCAGGCAGGTCCCGCGCGCGGGCCCGGCCGCGCTACAGTTCTGAAAGCAGTTCCAGGCTGTTGTTTTCACGGATCTGGGCGCAGTGGCGGCGCAGCATCGTCAGGAACATGTCATCGCCCCTCTCGGTCTGTTTCACCAGCATCGCGGCCGCGAAGGCGACAGAGACGCCGTAGAAGGCGAACCAGCGATAGTGCGTGTAGAGATCATCAAAGCTGTAGGAGGTAATCCCTTCTGCCTTCAGGCAGTCGTGATAGTGGCGTAGCAACGCCTGCTCGTGCTTCGGGCGGTCTTCGCGGGTGAGGCCGGCGCCAATGAAGTAGGACACGTCATTGGCGGGCGCGCCCTTGCCGGCGGTCTGCCAGTCGACGACAGCGAGCGGCTTGCTGGCGCCGGGCTTGCCGAACAGCATGTTGTCGAGCCGGTAATCCGAATGCGTGAGGGCGAAAGGGCCCTGATAGGCCTCGCCCCATTTCGGCAGGCTCGCAGCATAAGCGTCGCCCACCTCGATGAGGTCCGCGTTGAGCTTCTCGGCGTAGCGATCCTTGAAGCCGCCCCAGAGTCCGGCAACCATTTCAGAGCTGAGGCCCGGCGGCGGCGCCGCTGCAGAGCCCTGCAGCCAGTCATGCTGGTCAAGGTCCGGATCGCCCCAGTGCGAGGCATGCAGGATAGCGGCGGCCTCCATGGCGAGACGGGCCTCTTCGACGCCGCAGCCTTTCAGCTGGTCACCCTGCTCGGAGGGTGACATGTCTTCCATGATCAGCGCAAAGCGGTTGGTCGCCGGATCATAGTCCGTGTACAGCGCATTCGGCGTGATGCGGCCCGCCACCTTCGGGAAGGTGCGATAGAACATCACTTCGCGTCTGTAGTGGTTCAAGAGCTTCGCTGTCATGATGCTGGCTTCGCTGGCCGACGGGAATTTGCCCACCAGCGTCTTCGGCGCATTCGCCCCGGCGCGCGCATAGTCGAAGACGAAGCGCACATTCTCGCCGATCTGACCGGTGCCAATGGATTTCGCAGTGAAGCCGCGTACCTCGGCGTCAATGCCGATCTCCGCGAACAGCGTGTTGAACCAGTCCGCTTTGAGTTCAAGCGGATGGGTATCGAGTCCGGGACGGGTCATGGGGTGGCTTCTTCGGTTTCTGGTTTTCCGGCGAAGCGGCCGCCGGTGAGGCGGCGCAGCTGGCCGAGGCGTTCCTCGGCGCGGCGCAGGCCCTTGTCGAGCGCCGCCATGGTGAGGGCGAAATCGCCGCTGGTTTCCTTGCGCCAGGCGCGTTCGGCCTGCGCGATGACGAGCGCGATGGCGATACGCTTGAGGCTGGCCGGCGCGCCGGCGTCATTGTCGAGGCCGGACGAGGCAAGCGCCCAGGCGGCGCTGGCATGGCGATGATTGGGCAGACGCATAAGATGGAACAGGGAAGATTCGCGAAATTTCGTGATCTCGCTGATGCCTGCGCGATAGGCTTCCATGGCCTCGAAGCGCAGCATGATGACGTCAAACAATCGCTCGCGCGCCGAGGTCTCGTCCGGCACGCCTTCGGCCGACATCGCCTTGTCGAAATAGGTGTCGATAGCCTCGACGAGATCTTCTCGCGAGGCCACGCCGTGAAAATCCGAAAGTGTCAGCTTGGCTTTCGCGGCAATCTCCGCCAGCGGAATGTCCGACCAGGCGCGTGTCGCGGCCAGTTCAAGGGCGGCCTTCAGCCCCTTCTCGATGATCTTTTCAGCTGCCGCCAAGGCGGGCCTCCCGGGGTTTCAATCCGCCTCTTTTGACATCCTCATGGACACGGGCGGCAGCGGCGCGCAGGGCGTCTCTAAGCAACCGGGGCATCCCACCCGTGTCCATGAGGATGTCAAGGGCTGCCTGGGTGGTGCCGCCGGGGGAAGTGACGGCGCGGCGGAGGGATTCCGGATCGTCGCCGCTCGCCGCCATCAGCGCAGCGGCGCCTTCGATGGTGCGCCGCGCAAGGCGCTGGGCGAGCGCGCGGGGAAGACCTTCGGACTCGCCCGCCTCCGCCATCGATTCCGCCAGCAGGAAGAGATAGGCCGGGCCGCTGCCAGACAGAGCCGTAACGGCAGACATCAGTGACTCGTCGACGGGCCCATGCACGTCGCCGAGCGGGGCGAGCAGCGAGGTCGCGGCATCGAGGTCCGCCGCGGCAAGACCGGGCGCTGCGGAGTAAACCGTGATGCCCTGCCCGATCGAACCCGGCGTGTTCGGCATCGAGCGGATGATGCGTTGGGTTTCGAGGCGGCGCGACAGCTGCGCGATGCGTACCCCCGCCATGATCGAGACCACGAGCGTTTTCGGCCCCACGAAGCCCCGCGCCGATTCGGCAATGCCGGCGAACTGCTGCGGCTTGACGGCGAGCACGAGGACGGCGGCGGGTGCCGGCGGCAGATTGAGGATGATCTTCCCGTCAGCGGCCCATGCCGAAATCTCTTCGGAGGGGCGCGGCTCGATCACGGCAATCTTGCGCTTCGGCTTGCCCTTCAGCCAGCCGCGCACCAGCGCCGTGCCCATGCGGCCGGCCCCGATCAGAACTAGGGTCGGCGCGGCAGCAGCCATCTGGATCTCAGGCTTCGCCGTGGGTTTCGAACATCACGGCGTCGATGGCTTCACGCGGCGACTTGCCAGCCCAGACAAGGAAATTGAACGCGGGCATGAACCGGTCTGCCGCGCTGACGGCGGCGGCGATCACGGCGCGGATTTCGCCCTGGCTGACCTCGTCGCGGCCCTCCATCGGGAAGGTGTAGCGGTAGATGATGACACCGTCGTCCGACCAGAAATCGAAGTGGCCGACCCAGAGGCGCTCGTTGGCGAGCATCACGAGTTCGGCAATCGCGCTGCGCTTCGCGGCCTGCGCTTTGACGTCGAGCGTCAGGGAGAAATGGATTGCTGAGGGTTCCGGCCGGTAGGCAAACAAGGCGCCCATGTCGCCCCAGCGGGTTTCGGCAACAACCTGGAGGGTGCCTTCCTCGTCGCGCTCAAACGGCCAGTTGGCGGCTTCCAGAACCACTTCCACGATATCGAGCGGATCGATGTCGAAGTCCTGACTGTGTTCGAGTTCAAGGCTCATTCGGGCGCCTCCGCATCGGTTT
>JBBSAZ010000097.1:0-7561 GCA_038251755.1 Caulobacterales bacterium | reverse complement strand
GTGCTGCGCGAAGCGTTCCGGACGTTCTACTACCAGCGTGCGGGCTTTGCGAAATCGGCGCCGCAGGCGGGTGCAGGCTGGACGGATGGGGCGAGCCATCTCGGGCCCGGACAGGACAGCGATGCGCGGCTTTACTCTGCGCCGCAGGACGCCGGCACGGCGCGTGACCTGCGCGGCGGCTGGTATGATGGCGGCGATTATAGTCAGTATACGAACTGGACAGCTGACCAGTGCCGGACGCTGCTGATCTCGTATGCCGAGAACCCGGGCGCCTGGGGCGATGATTTCGGGATTCCCGAAAGCGGCAACGGTGCGCCGGACATTCTCGATGAGGCCAAGTGGGGGCTCGACTGGCTGTTGCGGATGCAGGGGCCGGATGGCGGCGTGCTGTCGCTGCTGGACCGGGACGTGGGCAATCCGCCGTCGGCGGCCAGCGGGCCGAGCCTCTATGGGCCCACGACCACCGCGGCGTCGCTGTCGGCCGCGGGCACGTTTGCGTTTGCGGCCTTGATCTACCGCGACAGTCCCGCGCCAGGCCATGAAGCGTATGCCGCGCGCCTGCAGGCGGCGGCGCTGGCTGCCTGGCGTTGGACCGAAGCCCATCCCGGCGCGACCTTCTACAACAATGATGCGCGCACGAAATCCGAAGGCATCGGCAACGGGCAGCAGGAGCCGGATGAGGAATACCTGAACGGCAAGCGGTTTGCCGCAGCCGTCTATCTCTCGGTACTGACCGGCGATGAATCGCTCTGGCCGGTGATGGATGCCGCATTTGCCGAGACGGGCATGATGCGCAGCGGACAGGTTGATGCCTACCGGTACGAGGTGCAGGACGCGGCGCTGTTTCTGGCGCGCCAACCGGAAACGCCGGCTGAACTGCGCACGTTCCATGCGGCGATCTATGGGGAGCGGTTCTCGCCAGAACCGGCGCCGGGATACGGCGTGCCGGTGGACGTGCTGCACTGGGGCAGCAACAGCGTGATGGCGCGGACCGGTACGTTGTATCTGGATGCGGCGCGGCTGGCGGCGGATGCCGGTGTGGCGGCGCGCTACCGGGCCCGGGCGCTGGACTATCTGCACTATCTCCACGGCGCGAACCCGCTGGGCAAGACCTACCTGACCAACATGGGCGCTTTCGGCGCCGAGGCGTCCGTGATGAAGGTTTACCGGAACTGGCAGACGCAGGACCCGGTGCCCGGCTTTCTGGTGGCCGGTCCGAACCCGGATTATGACCGGGATGCGTGCTGTCCGGAAAGCTGCGGCAGCCCGGAATCCGACGCGGCCTGCCTCGGCGAGCGATTGTCGCCGCCATACGGTCAGCCGCCGCTCAAATCCTATCTCGATTTCGACCAGGGCTGGCCGCTGAATTCCTGGCAGGTTTCCGAACACTCGAATGGCAGCCAGGCAGCCTATCTGCGCCTGCTGGCCAACTTCGTGGAGTAGACGCCTATTCCTCGAAGTCTTCCGTGAACATGTCGCCCCAGAGGGCGCGGCGGCTGGCGCGGACGGCCTCGACAACCACCACGAGCGTGCCACAGGCGAGCATCATCACTGCAAAGCCCTGGCCGGTCAGGAAGTTTGTAAGGGCGTCGATCATGGGCGTCAGGCCTCTCTCATTTTCTGGTGACCGTTATGCGCCAGAGGCCTTAATGCGGCATTGGGGAATGGTGTGTGCAATGGGGCGAGAGTGTAACCGGATCGCCGGGGTTTCTTTACCCGGGCTACCAATCCCTTAAGGATGCCCGGATGGAGGCCCCCCGTGAAGCGATCTGTTAAGCCGCCGCGTGTCTGGCAACGCATGCTGTCCGGCCGGAGGCTGGACCTCGCGCATCCGTCGCCGATGGATATCGAGATCGAGGATATTGCGCACGGACTTGCGCGCGTGGCCCGCTGGAACGGGCAGACGCGCGGGGAGCATGCGTTCTCTGTGGCCGAGCATTCGGTGCTGGTGGAGGCGCTGGTGCGCCGGCTGGAGCCGGGCCTCGGCCCGCAGGACTGGATGACGGCGCTGCTGCATGACAGCCCGGAATATGTGATCGGGGACATGATCTCGCCGTTCAAGGCCATCCTCGGGGAGAGCTACAAAGGCGTGGAGGCGCGGCTGCAGGAGGCGGTGCATATCCGCTTCGGCCTGAAGGCCATGACGCCGGCCGGGCTGAAGAAGGTGATCAAGCGGGCGGACAATATCTGCGCCTGGTTCGAGGCGGTGCAGCTGGCCGGGTTTTCGGAAGCGGAATCCGACGGGTTTTTTGGCAAACCGCCGGAGGGCCTGACGCTGAAGCTGGCGCCGCTGCCGCCGACAGAGGCGCAGGCGGCGTTCCTGGCGCGCTTCGGCGAGATCCAGGCCGCGATGGTGCGCCAGGAGACGATGCGATGAGCGCGCCGCGCCTGCTGATCGGCCTGTCCGCCGTGATGGTGGCCCTGAAGGACGGCGAGCCGAATGTGCTGGTGACGCGGCGTGCGCGCGGCGAGGACGCCCTGCCCTTCGGTCCGTTCGACCCCGCCAACCACCGGACGTTCGACCTGTCGCTGCGCGGCTGGGTGCGCGAGCAGACCGGTTTCGAGATCGGCTATGTGGAGCAGCTCTACACGTTCGGCGACAAGGACCGCGAGACGCCGGAAGCGAGCCTGATGGACGCGAATGCCGAGTCGCGCGTGATCTCGGTCGGCTACCTCGCGCTGACGCCCGAGGCGCGGCCCGCAGGCGCGTCGTTCGAGGCGCGCTGGCAGGATTGGTATCATTATTTTCCGTGGGAAGATCACCGCGTGCGCCGCCCGCCCATCATTGAGGCGGAGATCGAGCCGCGCCTGAAGACCTGGGCAGTGGGCCATGAACGCCGGCTCAGCCGTGCGCAGATTGCCTTCGGACTGGACGGCGCGCGCTGGATGGAAGAGCGGGTGCTGGAGCGCTACGAGCTATTGTACGAGGCGGGGTTGGTGGCCGAGTGTACGCGGGATGCCGGGCTGCCGGATTCCGGATTGCGGCTGGGCGCGACGATGGCGTCCGACCACCGGCGCATTCTCGCGACGGGCCTCTCGCGGCTGCGCAGCAAGATCAAGTATCGCCCGGTTGTGTTCGAACTGATGACGGAGCGGTTCACGCTGTCGGCGCTGCAGCGGTCAGTCGAGGGCATCCTCGGCCTGCAACTGCACACACAGAACTTCCGGCGCGCGCTGGAGAAGGCCGCGCTGGTGGCGGGTACGGGCCAGATGGAGACCGGAACCGGCGGGCGGCCAGCCGAGCTGTTCACCTTCCGGCGCGATCCGGCGAGCATCCTGTCTGCGCCGGGACTGGCGACGCCTAGGAAGTCCGTGGACTGAGGGTTGGCCGGCAGCCCGCCGCGACTCATCCTGAGCGTCCTTCGACCAGCTCAGGATGAGCGCCGAAGGATCGCCTACGGACGATGTCAGCTTTGTTTGGCGCATCCTTCGACTTCGCTCAGGATGAGTTGCATTGTTTGAGTCAGGGGGCTGGCGATTCTCCCAGCGTGGGCATTTCGATGCCCTCAGGCTGGCCGACGATGATGAAGGAGTAGCGTGCGGGGTCCAGGTAATCCTTGGCGACGCGGTTCACGTCGTCGATGGTGACGGCTTCGATCAGCTTGTTGCGCCGGTCGAAATAGTCGACGCCGAGATTCTCCTGGCGCACGCTCATCATCTGTCCCGCGATCTTGGCGTTGGAGTCAAAACCGAGCGGATAGGAGCCGACCAGATAGGCTTTCGCGTCCGCCAGTTCGGCCGCGGTGATGCCGCTGGCGACGAAGGCTTTCATCTCGTCCTTGACGCCGGTGATAAACTCGCCGGCGCTCTCGTTCTTGGTCTGGCCGCCGCCGGACCAGCTGAGCATCGAGGGGTTCGGATCGAGGCTGGTGGAGATGCCGTAAGTGAGGCCCTTCGCGACCCGTAGGGTTTTCATCAGGCGGCTTTCGAAACCGCCGCCGCCGACCGTGTAGTTGAGCACGAAGGCCGGGAAGAAATCCGGGCTGGCGCGGTCAATGCCGGGGCCGATGAAGCGCACGAGGCTTTGCGGTTGCGGCAGGTCAACGACGGACTGGGCGACGGGGGCTTGCGCAAGATCCACCGGCGCGACCGGCGCGACCGTGCTGGTCTCCGGAAGGCCCGCAGCGACCTGATCGATCAGGGGCGCGAGTTCTTCCGGCGAGACGGCGCCGACGGCGGTGACGATCAGCCGGTCCCGGGTCATCAGTGTACGCATGTGTTCGCGGGCCTTCGCGGCCGTAAGGCTGGCGAGGCTTTCGGCGGTGGTCTCGCGTGCGAAGGGATGGTCCGGGTAGAGCGACTGCGCGGTGGCGCGCCAGGCGAGATAGCTGGCGTTCGTCTCCCGGGTCTGCAGGCCGACTTCTTCCTCGCGCAGGAAACGCTCGAACGGGCCTTCGTCGAAGCGCGGCGCGGCGAAGGCGGTGGCGACGAGGGCCATCGCGGCGGGGGCATTGTCGGTCAGCGAGGAGACCGAGCAGCTTGTCCATTCGGCGCCGGCGCCGCAGGAGAAACTCATGTTGAGGTCTTCCATGGCCGTCTGGAAGCCGAGCGAATCGAGATCGCCGGCGCCTTCGTTCATGTTGTAGGTGACCAGTTCGCTGAGGCCTTCGGCGCCTGCGGGATCGGACGCAGAGCCGGCCTTCCAGGCCATCTGGACGGCGACAATCGGGATCGAGGGTTCGGAGACGAGCCAGACGGAGACGCCGCCGGGCGTCACGAATTGCTGGATCTCGGCGAACTCGCCCTTGTGCACGGTGACGGCAAGCGCGGGTTTTGCAGTCTCGGCGAGCGTTTGCTCGGCGGGGGCCTCAGGCGTCCCGTTGAACCATCCGGAGAGGGTGGAGCAGCCAGCCAGAGCGGAGAGGGCTGCGGAGGCGAGGAGGAATTGGGTCGTCCGCATCTCAGAGGTCTCCTTCGGCGGGCAGGAGGTGGGCTTCGATATAGTGTTTTTCGGAACCGAAGACGGCGCGCACGGCATTGATCGCCTGCTCCGGCGTGACGGCGCGGACGGTATCCGGATAGGCGAGGATGTCCTCGACCGTACCGCCAATGGCCAGCCAGCCGCCGAAGGCGTTGGCCATGCCGGACTGGCTGTCGCGGGCATAGATCGCATCGGCGCCGAGCTTGTTGCGGGCGCGGATGACTTCGGCTTCGGTGAAGCCTTCGGCGAGCACTTTCTCCACCTCGGTCATCAGCGCGGTCTCCAGCGCGTCCAGCGTGACGCCGGGCGCGGGGCTGGCGGAGAGGACCGCGGGGCCTTCATCATGCAGCGTCGTCCAGGCATAGGCGTTGGCGGTGATGGCCAGCTGCTGCTGCTCGACCAGCGACTGGTAGAGCCGGCTGGTCATGCCGCCGCCAAGGATTTCGAGGCCGACATCCAGCGCGATCGCGTCGGCCGGCTGCCTGCTTTGCGAAAAGCCGGTGTAGTAGCGGCTCCAGTTCGGCTGGCGCACTTTGGGATCGGCATGCGTCATCAGCTGCGTTTCGGCGAGCGGCGTGACCGGCTGCCATTTGCGCTCTGCCGTGACGGTGCCGGTCGGGGCGATGACGCCGTAATGCTGCTCGGCGAGGACGCGCACTTCATCCGGCGTGACATCGCCGGCGACGACGAGGATGGCGTTCTCGGGGCTGTAATATTGCTGGTAGAAATCGAGGCCGTCCTGCGGGGTCAGCGCCGCGACTTCCTCCATCTTGCCGATGACGGTGATCTCATACGGGTGGCCCTTCCAGAATTCGGAGAGGACTTTTTCCTGCAGGATCACGCCGGGATTGTTGTCGATGCGCTGGCGGCGTTCTTCTTTTACGACATCGCGCTCTGAGATGTACGGGCCCTTGGGATCGTCGTTGATGATGAGGTTCACCATCCGCTCGGCTTCCAGTTCCATCATCTTGCCGAGCTGCGGTTTCGCCACGCGCTCGAAATAGGCGGTGTAGTCCCAGCTGGTGAAGGCGTTGAGCTGGCCGCCCGAACGCTGGACGATGGAGGTGAATTCTTCCGGGCCGATATTTTTGGTCTGCTTGAACATCACGTGTTCGAAGAGGTGGGCGATGCCGGACTTGCCGGGGGCCTCATCGGCGGCGCCGACCTTGTACCAGACCATGTGGGTGACGACGGGAGCGCGGTGATCCGGGATCACGACGACATCCATGCCGTTGTCCAGCGTGAAGGTGGACGGCGCCCAGGCGGCCTCCTCGGCGAAAGCAGGCAGGGCAAGCAGGGCAATGAGCCCGGCAGCGAGACTCCGTTTCATGGGCGTCCTCCGTTTTTTACTGGCAGTGATCTAGGCGGAAATCAGGTTCCGGGAAGACGGATGCGCGGGCCGCCGCTGGTGCGCTCGATGGTGACCGGCTGGTCACCCGTCGCATTGTCGGTGGCGGCGGAGGCGGCGTCTTCCGGCTTGTCCTTGCGCCAGAAGAACACGCGGTCCGTGACGCTGGGCGTCTTGCGGATGGCTCTGGCTTCCTCGTAATCGACCTGCGCGCGGGCGGCAGCGTTGGCGGCGTTGGCACCGGCGGCGGCGACGAGGGCTTTCTCGGCGGCGCTGGCGTTGACGCCCATCGTGGTGCCGAAGGCCGTGGTGACCCCTGTAGTGGCGGCTTCGACTTCAGCGGGGGTCGTGGTGCCGGCGGCCGGCGGGCGCAGGCTGTATTCCGGCGGAACGCTCAGCGGGGCCTTGGTGACGACGCGGAACTCGTTGGGCGTGGCGCCGCCGCCACCGCCATTCGAGGAACAGGCCGTGGTGGCCGCGAGGGCCGCGCCGGCAGCGAGGATTAGGAGGGATTTCTTCATGGCGGGGCGGGTCCGTTTCTGGAGGGCTGAAGGCCGGAGTTAAAGGCTGCTAGCCTGTTTTGGCCGGGAAAGTAAGAACTGGTCGACAAAGAGCAGGACGGCGCCAACGCTGATGGCGGCATCGGCGACATTGAATACCCAGGGAAAATACAGGCCGTTGGCGTCGATGAAATCGACCACGGCGCCGAAGCGGACCCGGTCGATCAGGTTGCCGAAGGCGCCGCCGATCACAAGCGCGAGAGCGAGCCGGAGCCAGCGGCCTTCCGCCCGGGTGAGCCAGACGAGGAAGCCGACGGCGATCACCAGCATGATGGCAGCAAGGATCCAGCGGCCGACCCCGTCCGACTGGAAGAGGCCGTAACTCATGCCCCGGTTCCACAGCATCGTGAAATCGAGGGGGCCCGGCAGCACGATCTGGCCGCAGGGCTCCATCCGGTCGAGGCAGCCGAGCGCGTTAAAGCGCGGCTCCTCGAGCACGCGCCATTTGGACCACTGATCAAGCAGCACCACGACGGGCACCAGATAGAATGGCCAGGCAGAGGATAATGCCAGTTTCATGCGGGTGAGATTGCAGACCGCGCCGGGGGGATCAAGCTTTTGTGTGCATCTCTTCTCCCCTCTCCCTTGGGAGCAGGGCTATCGCATGTAGGCGAAGGCCTTTTCGAGATAGTCGTCTTCCCATGCACATCTCATGAGCCTTTGTCGCTTTGAGGTTTTGGGATCGTCGATAGCGTTGATGATGTTGAGGGCGGCGCGGTTTATGAGGGCGAT
>JBBSAZ010000096.1:0-7569 GCA_038251755.1 Caulobacterales bacterium | reverse complement strand
TGTCAACGCAGGCATGGTGCCGTTCAAGAATATTTTCACCGGCGTCGAGACGCCGTTCGCGCCGCGCGCCACCACATCGCAAAAATGCGTGCGTGCCGGCGGCAAGCACAATGACCTCGACAATGTCGGCTACACCGCGCGCCACCATACCTTCTTCGAAATGCTGGGGAATTTTTCCTTCGGCGATTATTTCAAGGCTGATGCGATCCGGCTCGCCTGGGAGCTGATCACCAAGGATTACGGGCTCGACCCGAAGCGCCTCCTGGTCACGGTCTATGCCGAGGACGAGGAGGCCGCGACGATCTGGAAGAAGATCGCCGGATTTGACGATTCGCGGATCATCTGGATCGCGACGAGCGACAATTTCTGGTCGATGGGCGACACCGGCCCTTGCGGCCCCTGTTCGGAAATCTTTTTCGATCATGGCGACAAGGTTGCCGGCGGCCCGCCGGGCAGCGCCGATCAGGACGGCGACCGTTACATCGAGGTCTGGAACCTCGTATTCATGCAGTTCGAGCAGCACGAAAGCGGCAAGCGCACCAGCCTGCCCAAGCCCTCGATCGATACCGGCATGGGTCTCGAGCGGATTGCGGCTGTGCTGCAGGGCCAGCACAACAATTACGATATCGACCTGTTCCGTACCCTGATCAATGCGGAAGAGGAAGTCTATGGCCAGACATCTTCCGGCGACAAGGCCGCGTCGTTCCGCGTGATCGCAGACCATCTGCGCACATCGGCTTTCCTCGTGGCGGACGGCGTCCTGCCGTCGAACGAGGGGCGCGGTTATGTGCTGCGCCGGATCATGCGGCGCGCCATGCGCCATGGCCACATGCTCGGCGCGCGTGAGCCGCTGATGCACAAGCTGGTGCCCGCGCTGGTTGGCGAAATGGGCAAGGCCTATCCGGAACTCGGCCGTGCCCAGGTGGCCATCGAGGCGGCCATCGAGCAGGAGGAAGCGCGGTTCCAGCGCACGCTCGGCAACGGCCTGTCGCTGCTCGACAAGGCGCTCGCCGAGCTGAAGCCCGGCGCGGCGCTGCCGGGAGATGTGGCATTCAAGCTGTCGGACACCTACGGCTTTCCGCTCGACTTGACGCAGGACATCCTGCGCGGACGCGGTCTTGAAGTGGACGTGGCCGGCTTCGAAGCTGCGCTGGATGTCCAGCGCGGCGCAAGCCGCGCCGCAGGCTTCTCGTCGGGCGACCGCGCCACCGAGGAAATCTGGTTCGAGGCGCGCGCCAAGACAGGCGCGACAAAATTTGCCGGGTACGGAGCAACTTCCGGAGACGGAAAGCTGGTGGCGATCGCCGCGGGCGGATTGCTGGTGCAGGACATGCCGGCCGGTGAGGCCGAACTCGTGTTTGACAACACGCCGTTTTACGCCGAGTCCGGCGGCCAGGCAGGCGACCATGGCGAGATCCTCTTCGAGGGCGGCGCGCGGTTCATCGTGCGCGACGTGCAGAAGCGCGCCGGGGATGTGCACGTGCATATCGGCGAGCTCGTGTCCGGCCATGTGAAGCTGGGCGCGAAGGCGCAGTTGAAAGTCGACGCCCTGCGCCGCAAACAGGTCATGGCCAACCACTCGGCGACCCACCTGATGCACGCGGCGCTGCGCAAGGTGCTTGGCGCGCATGTCACCCAGAAAGGCTCGCTCGTGGAAGCCGACCGGTTCCGGTTCGACTTCTCGCATGGCGCGCCGATGACGCCGGCCGAAATCGAAGCGGTGGAAGACGAAGTCAATGCGCAGATCCGCGCGAACATCGAGACCGGCATCAAGGTGACCAGCCCCGAGAAGGCCATTGAGGCGGGCGCGCTGGCGCTGTTCGGCGAGAAGTACGGCGATGAAGTCCGTGTACTGTCGATGGGCGAGCCCGGCGATGCGGGACGGTCTTACTCGGTGGAACTGTGCGGCGGCACGCACGTGACGCGCACGGGCGACATCGCCGTGTTCGCGATCCTGTCGGAAGGCGGCGTCGCGGCCGGCGTGCGCCGCATCGAGGCGGCGACCGGCGCCGAGGCGCTGAGCTATCTCAAGGGCCGGGCGCAGATTGCGGCGGATGTCGCCAAGAGCCTGAAAGTGCCGTTGAAGGACCTGCCGCGCCGCGTGGCCGCGCTGACGGATGAGCGCAAGACACTCGAACGGGAACTCAACGATGCCAAGCGCAAGCTCGCGATGGGCGGCGGCGGGGCTTCGGGTCCGGAAGTCATCAACGGCGTGAGCCTGATCGCCCGCATCGCCGAAGGCGTCGGCAGCAAGGACCTGCGTCCGCTCGTCGAGGAGGCGAAAGCCAGCGTCGGCTCCGGCATTGTCGTGTTCGTCGGCATTGAAGGCGGCAAGGCGGGTATCGCCGTCGGCGTCACGAAGGATCTGGTCGGCGCACATTCGGCGGTCGATCTCGTGAAGATCGCGGCTGCGGTGATGGGCGGCTCGGGCGGCGGCGGACGTCCGGACATGGCGCAGGCCGGCGGCACAGATATCGACAAGGCAGAAGACGCTCTCGAAGCGGTCCGCGCCGCGCTGAAGGGCTGAGTCAGCCGGCGGAAGGAGGACAGTCTTGCCAGCTGGCTATTCCGGAACGCCGCTCGCGAAGAAACTCGGGCTGACCGATGGGCTGGAAGTCTGGGCGCGCCATTTGCCCGATAGCGTGCGCGACGAGATCGAGACCGGGGCGTGCCCGCGCTATCTTGCCAGTCCGGGCAAGGCGCTCGCGGCAGCGATGGTTTTCCGCGCGCGCGCGGCCGGCCTCGGGAAGGATCTTGAGCGCGTGAGGCCGCTCCTCACGCCTGCGGGCATGGTCTGGGTTTGCTGGCCCAAGAAGGCGGCCAAGGTTCCGACTGACCTTACCGAAGACGAGATCCGCCGGATTGCCTTGCCGATGGGGTTTGTTGATGTGAAGGTCTGCGCGGTGGACGCCGTCTGGTCCGGGCTCAAGCTGGTGATCCGCAAGGAATTGCGGTGAGGGCGCAGACACAGACAATGTTTTGGCCGCACCGATGGGCAGGATGAGAATGCACTTCAAGACGCGCAATCGGTGGCTTGCGAGCCTGTTCCTTTTCGCTTTCCTTGCCGGTTGCGCAGGGTCGATTGAGCTCACGCGCTTTCCGCCGTCGCCTGTGGAATACAGAAACTACGATCAGGTCTATCATCCCATCGAAGGGCACCAGCCGTCGAAGTTTCCTGACGGTTTCGAATTCCGGTTTGCCGCCGTTGAGCCGCAACAGGATGGTTCGCTTGTGCAGCGGCTGACCGAATCCTGGGGCTCCGCAGTGAAATGGGAGGGCGAGCGGCAGCTGGACAAGACGCAGGGAAAGTATGTGGTCGAAGCCACGATTTCCGAAGTCTGGCCAGGGGTCGTCTATGCGCCGCTGTGGCTCTATTCCGAGAGCAGCGCCGAAGGCGGGCACGAGTTCGACTTCGAATACATGAACGGCCGCCTCGAATACAATCTGCACAACGGCCAGGGCGGCTACCGGATGCGGTCGGTCGACAAGGATCTTGGAGGGCACCGGGTCCGCTGGACGATCGAGCGCCGGCCCGGCCGGGTGATCATGTCGGTGCGCAGCCTGACCGATGGGTGGAGCGACCGGCTGGTCATCCGGCGCAAGACCGTTGCGCAATGGGCCAAGCAGGAAGGCGCGCCGCCGGGTTTGCGGTTTCCGCCGGATTCGATTCCGATGTTTCCGCTCACAGAGTTGTGGCGCTGCCGCTCACCCGGATGGTGCGGAACCTGGCGGCCGCTGCCTCCGGGGGAGACGATCGATATGACCATCCATGGATACCGGTTTTCACCCTGAGGCGCAGCGACGGCGAAAGCTTGAAAAGATGGTCGGAGTGAGAGGATTCGAACCTCCGACCCCTAGCTCCCGAAGCTAGTGCTCTACCAGGCTGAGCCACACTCCGATGCCATCTCTTGCCGCAGGCCGCCGCGAGGCGTCCGGGCCGGGAAGCCGCGCTTTTACGCGCGATGCCGGATTTTGCAAGGGTAAAAGGCGAGCCGGCACGGTCGCCGGATTGCAGCAAATTTGACAGATTCGTCGCCCAAAGAGGCAGATCATCTACCGGGAGGTGCTCATGGATTTGTTCAGGTCTGGATTTACGCTGGTGGCGTGCGCGGTTTCGGCATGTGCTGTCGCCCCGGCTTCGGTTTCCGATCTGCCAGCCGGCGTGTTGGAAGTTGCTGATCCGACTGAGCACGCCCCGACGCTGGCCGTAGACCGGCTGCCGGCGGATTTCCTGCATGGCGGTGAGGCGCGTTCGGCCGAGGAAATTGACCTGATCGTTGTGCACGCCATCGGCGGGCCGACCTGCAGGGACGGCGCCATATTCTTTACGCCCGCGAACGGCAGCGCCGTGTTCTGGCGCGACTGGTTCCTCGGCGAGGGCGGCAAGAGCATCCATTATGTCATCGGCCGCGAGGGCGACATTGCGCAGCAACGGCCGGAGTTGCGAACGGCGGGGCATGTCAGCTTTGGCGGGATCGTGCAGTTTGTGAACCGGCGCTCGATCGGCATAGAACTGGTCAACCGGGGAGACGGGATCGAGCCGTTTCCGGAGGCGCAGCTTTCGGCGTTGAAAGCGCTCGTGGCGCAGATCGCCGAACGATACACTCTGCCGCCGGAGGCGCTGGTCACGCATGCGGCGCTGGATGACCGGATGCAGCCCGATTGCGGCGGCGTTCCGCTCAGGCGCAGTCTCGATCCGGGACCGCTGTTTCCGCTGGAGGAAGTACGCGCGGTGATCAGCCTACGGTGAGCCAGGGTTCGGCGTGGCCGGGTTGCCAGCGCGGGAAGCGCTGCATGATCGCGGTGAAGCGCGGGGCCGCAACGTGGCCGGCGAGCCAGGTCTGCAGGCCGGGCGGGGCTTGAGCCTGCCAGAAAGTTCGGTCGACGGCCGCGAACTGGCGGACGAAGGGGAAGACCGCGATGTCGGCGAGTGTTGGCGCAGGGCCGAACAGTTGGCCGCCGTTTGCTTCGAGGCGCGAGGAGAGGGTGGTGAGAATTTCCATGCCTTCGGCGCATGCGGCGCCTTGGTTCTCTGAGTGGCGATCCGGATACTTGTAGCGGTCGAGCGCGTGTTTGAAGGGGTCGTCATTCTGCGCGATCAGGCGCGAGGTTTCGGCAGGGTCCGCGTTGAGCCAGCCTTCCGGATCATTCTGCGTGAGGGCCCAGTGCATGATGTCGAGGCTTTCCTCGATCACGGTGCCATCCGTCCGTACAAGGACGGGAACAGTGCCCTTGGGGCTGGCGGCGAGCATTTCGGGGGGCTTATCTCGCAGGATGATTTCGCGGACGCGGACCGGCAGGCCGGAGGCGGCGAGGGCGAGGCGGGCGCGCATGGCATAGGGGCAGCGGCGGAAGGAATAGAGGAGCGTCATGGCTCCCTTGCGGGCGCCATGTGTTTCTCGCCGCGCGCGCGTGCGAGGTCGATCTGGCGTTGGCGTTCGGCGAAGCGGGCGCGCTGGTCGTCGGTCATCTCGGTGATGCAGGCGGCGCAGGAGATGCCTTCGACATAGTCCTTATGCTGACGGTCTTCGGGAGAGACCGGGCGGCCGCAGGCGTGGCAGAGGATGTGGTCTCCGGGGGTCAGATCGTGGCGGACGCTGACGCGTTCGTCGAAGACATAGCATTCGCCGCGCCATTTCGTTTCGGGCTCGGGCACGGTTTCGAGGTATTTCAGGATGCCCCCGTGGAGGTGGAACACGTCGTCAATTCCCTCCGTCTTGACGAAGCTGGTGGCTTTTTCACAGCGGATGCCACCCGTGCAGAACATGGCGATCTTCGGTTTGCGGCCCTCGGCTTCGAGCTTTTCGCGGAAGTTCCGGAACCATTCCGGGAAGTCGCGGAAGCTTTCCGTCTGCGGATCGATGGCACCTTCGAAGGTGCCGAGGGCGGTTTCGTAATCGTTGCGGGTGTCGATCAGGATGGTGTCCGGATCGGCCAGCAATGCGTTCCAGTCTTCCGGCTTCACATAGGTGCCGACGAGGCTGTTCGGGTCGGTGCCGGGCACACCCATGGTGACGATTTCGCGCTTCAGGCGGACTTTCAGGCGGGCGAAGGGCATTTCGGCCGCTTCGGAAAACTTGGCTTCGATGCCTTCCGCGCCGGGCAACTTCCGCAGTTCGGCGAGGGCGGCGTCGATCCCCTGGGGGGGGCCGGCAATCGTGCCGTTGACGCCTTCTTCGGCCAACAGGAGCGTGCCTTTTATGCCGAGGGCGCAGAAGTGCTGCGCCAGTGCCTGGCGCCGCTCCGCGTAATCCGGGAAGCGGAAGAACTTGTAGAAGGCGGCGATGCGATAGGTCATCAGGGCGTTAGGGCATTTCCGTCAGGCTGAGATTGTTGCCGTCCGGATCGTTGAACCAGCAGATTTTCACCGCGCCGCCGGGGGCGGACCAGACGCCGTCTGCGTCCTGGCCGAAGCCGGGATAGACGAGGAACTCGACGCCCTTGGCTTTCAGTCCGGCGATGGCGGCGCGGATGTCCGGCACGGCCCAGCCGAGGACGGTGTGGGCGCCGGCGGTCCAGCCGCCGACGGTGGTGAGGCGCAATGTGGTTCCGGCGAGATCGAATACGGCGGCGAAATCGTCGGTCGAAACATGGGTCAGGCCCAGCACGTCGCGGTACCAGGCGGCGGCGCGTTTGTGGTCCGGTGTCAGGACGAAGGTGATGGCTTTGGCGTGGGTGAGGGTCATGGGCGGCGGCTTTCGCAGTTTGATGGATGTTACGCCTGCCGGCGTTTGCCGTCATCCCGGGATTTGCCGCAGGGCGAGTGGCCGCCAGAGCCGTCTCATTCTGTCTCGCATTCTATCTGTTTTGCGTCGTTTCTCTCTCGGTCCTGGTTGATTGAGTCTCAGTTTTTATCACTTTTTATCGCTTGTTCTCGCGGTTTGGCGGCTTCGGATCGTCTAAGACTCTGATTTGGTTGATGAATCTACCTGCGGGCGGGCCGCGCTGGCCGATTCGGCGGGCATCGGTGGCCGACCAGGCGCCGGCTCCGTGGCCGCCAGCAGGGCCTTCCGTACAAGGAGCATCCGGGCCAGCTGATACCGGAACCCGGGAAGGGGACGCGCGGGGCTCATGGCCGCAAGCCTAACGCGGGCGCGGACCCTGCCGGACTGGCGGGGGCGGATTATGTTTCGGGGCGTTTGTTTTCAGAGCCTTGCGCGGGCGCGCGGTGGGGGAAGTGTTGCACAGGGGCGCGCGAGTGCAACGGCTTTGACGGTGAAGCCGCACCGTAGGGTGGGTTGAGCGAAGCGATACCCACCGGCAACCTTGCGGAGGCGAGCACGGATGGTGGGTATCGCTTCGCTCAACCCACCCTACGAGGTGCGAAGCGCCTCCGCCTTAATACATCCTACGCTTGCGGTTCAAAGTCCCATTGGAACCGCTCCTTTCTAAACACTTGGGTGTCCAAAAAGACGTATTGGAGCGGTCGCTTCATCTAGACCTTTACCCCGCCAAAACTCTCGGCAACTTAAATACCACCGTCTCCTTCGCCGTTTCCACGCCGTCTATCGTTACATCAAACCGCGCCTTGCAGGCGTCGATGACGCCTTGCACCAGATCCTCCGGGGC
>JBBSAZ010000095.1:0-7589 GCA_038251755.1 Caulobacterales bacterium | reverse complement strand
GCCGCCAGCGAGACCCAGGCGAAAGCCTTCTGGCATATCCGCGAAACCATCCCGCTCTCCAAGCGCGCCTATGGCACCGCCCTCAACCAGGACATCTCCGTTCCGATCAGCCGCATCCCGGCCTTCATCGAGGCCTGCAACGCCGCCGTGCGCGCGCATGTTCCGTCTGCGGACTTTGTGATCTTCGGCCATGTCGGCGACGGGAACCTGCACTATTCCGTAGTTGAGCCGGCGGGCAACGCCGCGCCGGTCCTGAAAGCCCACGAAGCCGCCGTGACCCGCACCGTCTTCGACACGGTCACCGCCTTCGGCGGCTCCATCTCCGCCGAACACGGCGTCGGCCGCCTGAAGCGTGACGAACTCGCCCGCCTGCGCCCGCTCGCCGCCACGGAGACAATGCGCGCCATCAAACGCGCCCTTGATCCGCTCAACATCATGAACCCCGGCCGCGTGGTCAGCGTCTGAACGCCATGCATTTACGGCGCATTTCGCAATTCGTTAACAGCCCGCTAACCAAACTTAAGCACTGATCGCCCATCGCAGAACGCGAGGGGACGAAGCCATGGTCTGGTATACCGATCTGCGCAACGAGCGCCTGTTCACGCCCGCCGAGCGGGACTGGACCTCGCGCCGCCTGCTTGACCTGCGCGCCCATCTCGCCTCGCCGCCGCCCAAAGGCGTGCCGCGCCGCACGAAGGATGCGAGCCTCATCATCGGCACCTGGAACATAAGGGATTTCGACAACAACAAGTTCCGCCACGGCCCGCGCCGCCGCGAGAGCCTTCACTACATCGCCGAAATTCTTTCTGCCTTCGATGTCTGTGCACTGCAGGAAGTCAATGAAGACCTGCAGCCCCTGAAGGATGTCATCCGCCTGATGGGCGCGGGCTGGGATTTCATAGCGACGGATGTGACCGTCGGCAGTTCCGGCAACCGCGAGCGTATGGCCTTCGTCTATGACAGCCGGAAAGTCCGCTTCCGGAACATTGCAGGCGAGATTGTGCTGCCCAAGCACGCCTTGCTACCGGGCGAGCAGCAGTTCGCGCGGACGCCTTTCCTCGTCAGTTTCCAGGCCGGCTGGTTCAAGTTCTCGCTCTGCACGGTGCACATCTATTTCGGCGAAGAATCCAAGGGCTCGGATGGCTACCAGCGCCGCGTCCAGGAAATCGAATACCTCGCGAAGGAAATGGCTGGCCGCGCCGAGCGCGAGAAAGAAAATTACATCTTGCTCGGCGATTTCAACATCAAGAATCCCATCGACGAGACGATGCAGGCGCTCACCAAGGCGGGCTTCCAGTTGCCGCCGGAACAGTATCCGTCAAACCTTCTCGGCACGAACTATTATGACCAGATCGCTTTCCGCACGAAGGCCGATGAACTCACCTTTCTCTCCTCCGGCGCTTTTGACTGGTCAGACACCGTTTTCAAGCCCGAGCACTACGAGCACTACGCGCCGTCACTCCCGGCTCGCCACCGCGACTTGGGCGCCGATGGCGCGCCGAAGGACAAGGCCAAGGACAAGGAATACTATGCCGAGCGCTGGCTGACCTGGCAGATGTCGGACCACCTCCCGCTCTGGGTCGAACTGGCTGTCGATTTTTCGGATGCCCACCTGCTCGGCAATCTTGATCCCGCTTTTGAAGCAAAAGGCGCGCCCGCCCAGCTGGAGACGCGCGAAGACGAGATCATCGCCGCCGATACGCCGCCGGATCTTCCGAAGATAATCCGTACAAAGACCAAAGGCCGCAAGCCGCCGAAAGTGGCGCCGCCCGAAAAGAAAGGCACGCTCGCGCCCGCACCCAAGATGACGTCCGGCGAAGCCTGGCGCATCTTCAAATGGGTCGCCGGCGGCGGCATGGACCGGATGCGCAAGACGCGTGAAACCGGCAAGAAGGCCGAGAAGCCGAAAACGGCGAAGAAGGCGAAATCTTGATCGGGCCTTGCTGAGCCGGCGCGGCAGCGAGACCTTTTGAGTCTTGTCTAAAGTGCGCCAGAACCCAAAATTTCCGCCACACTTTCCCAAAGCGGCTCGGTCGCTTTCACGATGACCGGGTGGCGCTCCGCCCGCGCCGCGCCGCTGGATTTCGTTCCGGTGACCGCAAAGGCGAATTCCGAATCCAGTTCCGGCGCATGAAAGACGCCGGAGTAGAGCCCGTAAGCTTCGCCGTGATGACCCAGCAATCTCACTCCGGGAACGGGCGAGTCGGCCTCGGGGTGAATTTGCGCCCCCGCCGTGAACATCGAAAAATACCCTGCGTCAGTATCATCCGCGACCTTTGCCGGATCATGTTTCCAGACAGGAATGGTCATTCCCGGTTCCGACGCCGCAAGCCGCGCCAGCGTGATCATGTCTTGCAAACTGGCGCGCAAGCCACCCTGCGGGCTGAACAGTGTTCCATTCGTACCCGGAACATAGCTTGCCAAGTCGAATCCAGCGTCGCTCAAAATCGAAGGCGTCTCGCCGGCGAGTACGGCCGGACCGTCAGCCTGAGGCTGCCAGACACCCTTCTCGAAGGCATACAACGTCGCCCCGGCTTTCCGCATGGCGCGGGGCACGCCCGACCAGTTGAAACCCGAACGCAGGCCCGCCCCGCGGAAAACAGTCTGCGCGGCGAGCAGATCGAAGCGGACATTCGTGGCACGTTCCAGAACATGCGCGGCGAGACCGTAGCCGAAATTCGCATATTTGAACGCGCTTCCCGGCGGTCCCGCGTCGGCGGGCCGCCACATGGCCGGTGTGAACAGGCTTTCCGTACGGCCGGTCGCCGCGATCCAGTAAACGTCCGGATCCTGCAGGCCTGCGGTGTGGCTGAGAAGCTGGCGAAGCGTCACCGGCGCCTCGGGAAATAGCGGATGGCGCAGCGGCGGATCAAACGCAGCCGACACATCCGCGTCCAGGTCCAGCACTCCGGCTGCAGAGAGACGGTGCGTGGCCAACGCCACCGCCATCTTGGACACCGAAGCGATCCGCATCTTCGTATCGGCGCCGAACAGGACGGGCGCGGCTTCCCCGCTGGCTCCCTGCGCGAGGCCGGCGGCAAAGGAAAAGACAATCCGCCCCTGGCGCCGCACAACCAGTCCTGCCGCTGGAACCTCGCCCGCCTTCACCAGTGAGAGGATGCGGTCGTGCGCCGCCGATGGATGGCCCGAGGCGGGAAAGCCCGCGCAGCCTGCCGCGGGAATAACGCACGCGCCTGCGAGGAGGCTGCGCCGTGTGACGCCCGCCTTCATCACCGGCGCCCGAACAGCTTCTCGATATCGGCGAGCTTCAGTTCGACATAAGTCGGCCGCCCGTGATTGCATTGACCCGAATGCGGCGTCGCCTCCATCTGGCGCAGCAGCGCATTCATTTCCTCGCCATTCAGGCGGCGGCCTGCGCGCACCGAAGACCGGCACGCCATGTTGCCCATCACGTCCTCGAAACGCTCCTTGAGCACGAGGCCGGAGCCATACTCCGCAAAGTCATCCGCGAGATCGCGCATTAGTCCGGCCGTATCCATCTCTCCAAAGAGCGCCGGTGTGGCGCGCACGCAGATCGCCCCGGGGCCGAAGGCTTCCACTTCGAGTCCCAGCGCGCCGAGATCGTCCGCCCGCTCCAGAATGCGCCCCGCTTCATCTTCGCTGAGCTCGATGATGTCCGGGATCAGCAGCGCCTGCCGCCGCACACCGCCTTCGGCCATCTGGCGCTTCATCGCCTCATACACAAGGCGCTCATGCGCGGCGTGCTGGTCGACAATGACAATACCGTCCGCCGTCTGAGCAATGATGTAGGTCTCGTGCAGCTGCGCCCTGGCCGCGCCGAGCGGGAACTCGCCCCAATGCACAGGCGCCGCCGCAGTTTCGACGCGGGCTGCCGGCGCGCTGTCCGGCACGAAAGGTTCGCGCTGCGATCCGAACACGCCGCGCGGCAGGCTCACGGGCCGATGGCTGGGCGAATAGGGCGCCTGCCACAAGAGGCCAACCTGCACTGCCTCCGGCTGTGCCTTGCCCAGTGCAAAACCTGCCACCGTCGTCGAGGCGCGATGCCCGGCGCCCGCCAGCGAATGGCGCAGCGCCCCGATCATCAGCCCGCGAATGCTCGCCGCGTCGCGGAACCGCACTTCGGTTTTCGCCGGGTGGACGTTGACATCCACCTCTTCTGCTTCGAGTTCGACAAACAGCGCCAGCATCGGATGCCGGTCCCGCGCGAGGAAGTCTTGATAGGCGGCGCGGACCACACCGGTCAGCATCCGGTCCTTCACAGGCCGTCCGTTCACGAATAGGTATTGCATCTGCGCATTGCCGCGATTGAGCGTCGGCAGGCCTGCGAATCCGGACAGCCGCGCGCCGTCCCGCTCCGCCTCGATCGCAATCGCGTTGTCGCTGAATTCCCGCCCCATGATCGCGCCAAGCCGCGCGAGACGTCCTGCTTCGGTGTCTTGCTCCGCCGCATAGCGCAGGACATTCCGGCCATTGTTTTCAAGCGTGAAGCCGACCGCCGGATTGGCCATCGCTAGGCGCTTGACCACATCGGTCACCGCCATGGCCTCCGCTCGCTCGCCGCGCATGAATTTCAGGCGCGCCGGTGTCGCATGGAACAGATCGGCCACATCGACACGTGTGCCGGTCTCGCCGCGCCCGGTGAAGGCTGCGGGCTTCGGCCCCTCGATCCGTCCGGCCTCGGAATATATTTCCGCCGCTGCTTCACCCGAAGCGCGGCTGACGATCCGCATCCGGCTGACCGAGGCAATCGACGGCAAGGCCTCACCGCGAAAACCCATGGTCTGAATGTTCAGGAGATCGACCCGTCCTTCTGCGTCGGGCACGAGCTTGGACGTTGCATGCCGCTCCAGCGCCACCGAAAGATCGTCTGCCGTCAGGCCGCAGCCATCATCCTCGATAGTGATGCGTTTCAGGCCGCCGTCCTCGATGGCGATGGCAATGCTGCGCGCGCCCGCATCAAGCGCATTTTCCACAAGCTCCTTCACCGCCGCCGCAGGCCGCTCGACCACTTCGCCGGCGGCGATGCGGTTGACGACCTCCGGCGGCAACCGGAGGATCACGGGACGGGGGCGCACAGAATCAGGCATCAGCCGTCCATTGTAGCGGGGCCGCCGGCGCCTGTCCTGCGCCGATGTGAGCGGTTGAGTTTTTCGCGCTTCCCGGTGACACTGCGTCATCACTCCTCATTCAAGGCCTTGCAGACATGCGCTTTCTTGTTTCCGCCGCCCTGTCGCTTTCATTTCTGGCCGCGTGCGGCGGCGCCAATGAACCGGCCTCGCCCGCGCCTGCCGCCGCGCCGGTGATCGCGCCAGTCACTGAGACACCCGCTGCCGCACCGGCCGAACCGAGCCTGGAGTTTGCAGCGCTTCCCGCGCCGTACAACACCGCCAGCTATGCCGCCGGGAACCGGACCTGGAAGCTTTGCCAGTCTTGCCACCTGACGGCTGAAGGCGCCGGCAATCTTGTCGGGCCGAACCTGCACGGACTGTTCGGCCGGCAGGTCGCCTCCGAGCCGGGCTTTGATTATTCGCCCGCGCTGAAGGCGGAGACGTTTACCTGGACACCGGAACAGCTTGACCAGTGGCTGGCCAATCCGCGCACTTTTGTTCCCGGAAACCGGATGAGCTTTTCAGGGGTCCGCAAACCGGAAGACCGGCTGGCGGTGATTGCCTATCTGATGGTGCAGACGGGCTACACCGCGCCGGAAACGCCGGCCGAGTAACGCGCTAACGCCGCGCGACGACGGCGATGAGCACGGCGTGCTCGTCGAACTGGCCGCCGAGTTCCTCGCGGTAGCCGAGCGAGACATCGACCTTGTCGAAGTGCACGCCGAGCTGGTTCTCGATCTTGATCGAACTGGCACTCTGGTTGCCCTCTTCGATCCAGAGCTGCTGGGTGAGAAAGACACGTTCGGTGATATCCGAGCCGTAGCCGAATTCGGCGCGGACGCGTTCGCAGCCATCTTCCTGGCGGATATAGGCCGCATCGGCGAAGGCGTAGAATTTGCGGCCGGTCTTGCGCGCGCCAGAATAGCCGAGACCGCCGCGTGTTTCGAAGCCGAAGCCTTCACAGCCGGACAGGCCGGTCACGGTGCTGCCATAGATCGGACCGGCTTCGGCGCCGGCGGTCCAGTTCCTGTAGGTGCAGAGCTTGCGGCGGAGGGTCAGGCGGAAGGCATCGCGGTCGAAGGCTTCATAGTCCGGATAGGTGACGGATTCGGATTTTGCGGTGACCGTCCAAGCTTATGCCAGGCCGTATTCGGCACAAAGATCGCCGCGCAATCCATCGGCGTCGCCGAGTGTGTCATGCGCCAACAGCGCGCGGCCATACCAGCCGCCCTCATCGCGCACCCAAGGCGCCGCGCTGGCGGCGCCGGCCAGTGACGCGGCCGTGAAGAGTTGAGTGAAGAGCCCCCGCATGGGACGCACCTTAAGGTGGGGATTTCCTGTGGAATAGTGGGATTCGGGTTGCGTATCGATTTTTCCGGCCGGGAGGGTCCGTTCGGGCGTGCACAGGAACCGGGGGCGTATTTTGCAAGGCTCTGGAAGGGCTGGGTTTTATGTTTTGGATGGGCGGTTTCTTGTAGGCGCAAGTGCTGTCTCCACCGCGTTCAAGCGGCCTCAGCCTGTCTCATCCGGTGCTTGTCTTGTGTCGTTTCTCTCTCAGTTCGTTCTCATTGATTCTCATTTTTTATCACTTCGTATCGATTTGTTTCGCGTCCCGGCTTTGATGCAGGCGGGGCAGAATGAGATGGCGTGACCGGGTGAGGCGGCGAGGGTAATACGGGAGGGGATGCTGCCGGATTCGTTTCAGGCAATAATCAGCTGATCGTCATCACCGTTTCGCCGCAGACGAAGGCTGCAGGATCAGGAAGCGTTACGAAACAAGGAAGTCTGGATCCCGGACATTTGCTGCGCAACTTCCGGGATGACGCCAAACTGAGGTTGGTTTCCGGGGTTGTGTAGGCGCAAGTGAAAACCTGCGCAACGCAATCGCAACGGATCAGAGCTTGATATAGTCCGAGACGATCTTCGGTCCGGGCGCACCAGGTTCGGGCGGGCCGACGCGGATGTGGAAGCCGTCCGTACCGAGAAGGGTGTTGACTTCGAGGACATCGTCGACGGTGGCGAGATTGTCCTTGTGACGGCTGGTCCAGTCCGGCGAGAGGGCGCGGGCGCGGGCCCAGATGTCCGGTTTGCCGGCGCCGACCATGAAGAGATAGTGGTGCTGCTCGCCGAAGAGTTCGGGCGTGTAGCCGCCGACATTGATGAACCAGAGAGAGGCCTCCGGGCTCTTCGGCGCAGGACCCGGCGCAATCTCGATGCGGCGGCCTTCGGCATGGGTCAGTTCGGCGTAACCATCGATGTGCAGCGAGGCCGGTGTGCCCCACCAGGCGGCGCGCAGCTGGGGGACCGTATCCAGGATGGTTTCGCCGGTCACGAAGCGCAGGTCGTGCAGCTCGATATTGGCGCGCGGATGATTGCCGCCGACGAAGACTGCGAAAAGTTTCATGGGCGACTCCTGAATTAAAAGGAATTTGGCCGCGTACCCTGCCTCGCGCAAGGCGAGACGCTCTCACTTTGTTTTTCAAAGTTGTTTGTTGACAG
>JBBSAZ010000094.1:0-7637 GCA_038251755.1 Caulobacterales bacterium | reverse complement strand
GACGAAGGCGCTCGGGTGTGTCGATGAGCCATTGGATATTTGCTGCGGCCGGGGCGTCTTCCGGCGCGAGCGAATCGAAATAGTTGCGCGCCGCAGCAGCGGGGAGCGGCTTGCCGAGGAGCTGGTCGGCGTCCGGCATGGCCTTGCTGAGGGCGGTGAGCATGGGCTGGTTGAAGGTCATCAGCCGGTCAGATCCGGAGCGTTGCCGGATGTGCGCGATGAGATCGAGCGAAGGCAGGGATTTTGCGACAATCCTGTAGGCCATACCCGCAGGCAGATGGCTCATCAGCGTGTCGATGTTCGCGTCCAGGCGCACTTTGTCGATCACCAGCGTCGGCGAGGCGATACCGGCCTCGGTCAGTGCCGACTGGAGGCCAAGGAAATAGGGATCGCGTGGTCCGCTCTCGTCGCCGGGTTTGGTCATCAGAATTGCTGCTCCCGCAAGGCCTGCGCCGCCGATCATCAGGGTACGGCGTGAAATTTCAATCATCGAAACTCTCTCCGAACAGCTTCGCCAGATGCGCGTTCAGGAACTTGCCGGCGGGGTCCAGTTCGGCGCGCAATGCCAGGAATCGTTCAAAGTCCGGATAGAGTTCGGTCAGCTCTGCGCGCCTAAGCGAGTGAAGCTTGCCCCAATGCGGCCGGCCCCCGGCTTCGCGGTACATCGGTTCGAAGTCCGAGAAGAAATAGTCGTAGCCTTCATCGGCGGCGGCGTGGATGGCTATGGAGGCGCGGGGGCTGGCGTGGAAGGGACTGAGCCATGCCGTGTCAGGGGCGATATGGCGGTATTCCATCGGGAAGAATATCTCGCCGCGCTGATCCAGCTTGCGCATCACACGCTCGACCATTTCCGGGCCGCGCTCGCGCGGCAGGTGGTATTCCATCTCGATGAAACGGGTCGGCCGGACAGTAGACAGAAGGACGCGTGACTCGTTCACGCGCTGCTCGACGATGCCCCTCGGGAACTCCGAGCGCGCAATCGTCCGGCGCAGCCACGGCGCCCAGCCGAGTTCGTCGCGCAGGGTCTTCAGGCCTTGCAGGAATTCGTCGTCATCTCCCCCGGTATCTTCCGTGGGCGGTTCATCTGTCAGATCATGCACGATACTGGCAACGAGGCCGGTGTGCGGGAAATAGTAGAACTCGAAATTACGGTGCGCGGCGGCGGTCTGCTCCAGGCGGCTGAGGAAGTCCTTTGAATCCTCGACCGTCACGGTCCGCTTCAGCCGGTAGGCCGGCACGCTGCGCAGCGTGAATGCCGTCATTACGCCGAGCGCGCCGAGGGAAACTTTCCCGGCTTCGAACAGACCGGGATCTGAAGCCCGCGTGACATCCCGGATGCTGCCATCGGCGGTGACCATCTGGAAAGCCGTGATGTTGTCGTGCAGGGCGGGCAGGTCGTTTCCCGTGCCATGCGTCGCGGTGGCGAAGGCGCCGGCGAGGGTCTGGGAGTCGATGTCGGGCTGGTTGTCGAAGGCGCGGCCTTGCACGGCCAGTTCTTCGCTGACCTGGAATAAAGGCGTGCCGGCGCCGAAGCGCGCTTCGCCACTTGCGGCATCAAAGCTGAGCAGGCCGGACAGCGCATTGACCATGACCAACGTGTCTTCGGTGGTGGCAAGTCCCGTGAAGGAGTGGCCGCTGCCGACCGGTCGAACGCGGCCGCGTGCGTTCCTGATCGTATTGGCGAGCGCTTCGACGCTATCGGGGAAAGCGATTTCCTGCGGCGTGGCGCGCTCAGTGCCGGCCCAGTTCATCCAGCTGGCTTCGCCGGGCGGGGCTTGGGGGGCGCCTTCGACATAGCCCTTGCGGGTGAACGATTTGCTGTCCCAGCCGAATTTCTGGACCGCGACGGCCCCGGCGGCAAGCCCTGTGCCGGCCGCCGCGAAAAGCATGTGACGCCGTGTCAGTTTCATCCGGTCGTCCTCCCCGGATGTAGCATTTACCGGTTTGGGGTTGCGGAACAAGTGTCCGCAGCGGCGCGACTAGTCCGCGCCCGGGCCGGGCTGCTGAGGTTCGGACCATTCAAGGCGGGCGGCGGGAAGGGGCTCGAAGGTTTCGTGCCCGAACACGTAAGGCGCAATGTTCATCCCGGCAGCATCGATATCGACAATGTTGAAACCAGGCGGTGATGATCGAAGGCGAAGCGAGAGTGTTCCGGCAGACAAGGCAATGTACTCGCCGCTCGCGGCCTGGATGCGCTCCATGTGCGGCGTGTGGACGTGCCCTGTCATCAGCAGGCGAACCGCGCTGCCGGCCAGCCGCTCGCTGGCGACTTCACCCCGCCGCGTGCGCGTGTTCAGACCCGCGCCAGAGAACGGGGTGAACGGATGGTGGCACACCATGATGTGGACCGTGTCATCATCTTCAGTCCTGGCGATCATCTCATCAAGCTGATCCAGCGCCACCGAGCCTTCGGCCCAGTTTGCACGCGACTGCCAGCCGCGCGCCGTATTGAGGGGCAACAGGTGCGCCGCGCCCGCCTTCAAGGGACGCGTCAGGTCTCCGAAATAATCCGCATACCGCTCAAACGGCTTGAACACCCTGTGTCCCGGATGAAGCAGCGGGGTGTCATGATTGCCGGGCACGACGATGGTGGGAAGGTTCACTGCATCCACCCAGTCGCGCGCCCGGCGGAACTCTTCACGCGAACCGCGCTGGGTGAGGTCTCCGCTGACCACGAGCGCCGCGCCGGGGTGCGCCTTTATGGCTTGATGCGCGGCATCGAGGATGGCCTCGCTGGTTGCGCCAATGTGGATATCGGAGACGTGAATGAGCCTCATGAGGCCGGCTTGGCGCGCAGCACTTGCGCGGCCACAGGGATCAGGCGGAACTCGCAGAGCGCGGGCAACTCGCAAGGCTCGCCATCGATGGTCGCAGGAATCGGGTCGCCGTGGATGTCTTCAACTGTGACCGCCGTCGCTGCCTCGACAGTAACATCCTCGGCGTCGCGCCATCCATTCAGCAGGGACTGGAACCCGACACCGACGAGATCCAGCTGAGACGCGGGATCAATGGCAGCAACATCGAAGCGTGGACGTTTTTCTCCGGCCAGTACGATTGCGCCGGCGGTTGCATCGATACTGACTATCCGCTCGCCGATGCGGGAGCGTAACTGCAGCCGCGTTTCCATGTTGAAAGCTTCATTCTTCGTGGCTACGGAGAAGGCTTCGAGGAATGCGCCCTTGCGCACAAGTTCGCGGCTCTCGCTCAGCGTGGTCAGTCTTCCGACCATGACGGCCACATAGAAACGCTGTCCTTCGATTTCACCGGCCGGCCAGGGCGCAACCTGAGGCTCTTCCAGAGCAGAGCGCAGTATGTCTTCCCATTCGGTGCGGCCATTGTGAAGGCGCTGGTGCAGGAGGTTCATCGTGCCGCCGGGAAGGGCCAGAACGGGTGGGCCGTCCGGTCCAGCCGCCGTCAGCGCGCAGTTGATGCTGCCATCGCCGCCCCAGGCGATCAGGTAATCCGGCGACTGATCAATGGCGCGCTGGAGGGTGGCTTTCACGTCGCCTTCCTCGAACGCAATGACCTCGGCGGTGTAACCAAGATCTGACAGGACGCGCTCCAGCGCTTCATTCCCGTCCTTGGGCACCGAACCGGAATGAAGGTTCACGAAGGCCACGATCTTTGTCATCAAAACTCCGGATTGCTGGGCTAAAGGCGCCGACCCACAACGCCCAGCTTCGGCCTCGGTTCCAATCGCATAGCTAACGATCCGGCGGGTGACTTCAAGGCGGCGGCTGCGATCAGCGGCTCGCGGCCATCTGAAGTTGCGGCTTCGGCATGAAGGCGATGGCGGAGAGCACGATGACGAACCAGACCGCGATGACGAAAAAACAGTCCCGGAACGCCAGCACGGTCGCCTCCATGGCGATCTGGCTGCCGATGGCCTCGAACGAACTGGTGAAGGCCGTGAGGGGCGGCATGCCGCTCGCTTCGAGCGCCTGCGATTGCATGGCATGCTGGTAGAGAAATTGAGGATTCGACTCGTTCATCTCGGCAGCAAGGTGGTCGCCGTGAAAGATGGTTCGCCGCTGCAGCAGCACGGCGAGAAGGTTCACGCCAAACGCGCCGCCTACCTGCATCAGGAAGGATACGCCGCCGGTCGCAGAGGCCAGAAGGTGAAGCGGCACGGCGCGGACAGCTGTGGTGTTTGCGGGCGGATTGCAGAAGGCGATGCCGACACGGCTGAGCATGATCCAGCTGACCAGCAGCCAGTAGGGTGTCAGCGCCGTGACACCTGACAGCAGAAAGCCGGAAATCGCGAAACACAGGATGCCGAAGGTCAGCAGCCAGCGCGGGTCTACCCGGTCCGTGAGCCGGCCGGCGATGGGGAAGCCGACGACCATTGCCAGACCGGCCGGGATCATCATCACACCAGCGGCCGTGGGCGAGTAACCCTGAACGATCTGGACGAATAGCGGGATGAGATAGGTCGAGCCATAGATTGCTGTGCCGGTGGCGACGATGATCAGGCCCGCCGACCAGAACTGGCGATATCTGAAGATGGCCGGATTGAGCGCCGGAAACGGATGACGCTGTTCCCAGAAAAAGAAGATGACCGCTGCCGCGAGGGCGACGGCGATCTTGATGAACGTCGTGTCCGAATCCCAACCATCGCGGTTGCCGCCCGCAAAGGCCGAGAGAAGGCCAACAAGGGCGACCGCCAGCAGGCATAGTCCCTGCCAATCCAGCGGCGGCTTCTTTTCATGGCTTTGCCGCTCGCCTTTCGGCATCAGGAAAGGCGCAATGGCGAGCGCGATGATGGCCAGCGGCAGTGTGGCGACAAACACGAGCCGCCAGCTGGCGAGGTCCACTGCAATGCCGCCCAGGGCGGGTCCGAAGGCGGGCGCCAGGACGACGCCGATGGAGAACAGGCCCATGGCCGTGCCGCGTAACCGGTCCGGAAAGGTCTGGAAGATCAGGAACATCGACATCGGTTGCAGCAGCCCGGCCGAAACGCCTTGCAAGGCGCGGGCGACGATCAGCAGCTCCAGTGTTCCACTCACCGCGCCGAGCAAGGAGCCGATGATGAACGTTGCCATGCCGAACACGTAGGTTGCGCGTGGGCCGTAGGTGGCCATGGCCCAGGCATTTGCCAGCATCGCCAGCGTTGACGACGCCAGGAACGCCGTGGACATCCACTGCGCCTGGTCCTGGCCCAGCCCAAAAGCCCCGATCATCGCGGGCAGGGCCACATTGACCGTAGTCGCCGCGAGCATGGTCGACATCGAGCCCATCAGCATGGTGAGCAGAAGGAACCACCGGTAGTTCGAACCGAATTGCGAAAAGCGCGCGCGGATTGCGCGGCCGGCATTTGGGGGAATGTCTTCCAGCGAGACGGGGCGCGGCGCGCCGCTGACCGTGGGGCCCGCGAGGCCGGTTGCGTCCGTCAAGGCGCTGCCGGCGCCGCTGCTGCGGGTTCATCGGACTTGCGTATCCGTATACTGACCATCGTGCCCGTCCGCAAATGCACGTCCGTCGGCTCGAGATCGATTCGCACCTTGATGCGCTGCGTGATCTTGGTGAACACGCCATTCGCGTTCGGATTGGGCATCATGGCTGCCTCGGAAAGGGTCGCTTCGCGTACGCGGGTCACGCGGCCTTGTATGCCGGCTGCCGGATTGCTGTCCGCCTTGATCCTTACCTCCGCGCCCGGGTGCACGTTCCGGATATCGGTTTCCTTGATGTTGGCCGACACCCACACCGCGCCGGGATCATGCATCAGCGCCATCCGGAAACCGTGAAGGGAATGCTCCCCGGCGTCATAGAACAATTCATCGATCACACCATTCACCGGCGCCCGGATGGTATGCTGGTCCAACACTACCTTTTGCGCGTCCACCCGCGCCAGAGCCTGTTCGAGTTCGGCCAGAAGGACGGAAAGGTCATAGTCGATCAGGCGCACTTCCTGGCCGGTGATGCTGGCGGTGCGCTGGTCGGCGGCAGCGGTTTCGCGCTCCGCCTGCGCGCGCAGCAGGGCCTGCGCCGCGGTGTCGAGCGCATTCTTCGCCTGATCATACGTGCTCTTCGGAATTCGTCCCTGTTCGAACAGGTTCTTCGTGCGGTCATGTTCCTGCTGCGCGTTTTCAAGGTTCGACCGCGCCGCCTCGACCGATGCGGAAGCTGACCGCGTGCCGGCCTGGCGCGCGGCCACCTGACTGCCCGCTTTTGACGTGGCGAGCCCGGCGCGCGCTTCCTCCCGCGCGATCTCGGCGCGCAGGCGGCTTGCCTCGGCCTCATACTGGGCCAGCATGAAAACGGCTTCGCGGTCATCGATGGTGTAGAGTACGTCGCCTGCGGCTACCCGGTCGCCTTCGCTGACCGCCACGCTTGTGATGCGCCCGGAGATGTCGGTTGAGACGGCGATCATGTCGGCCGCAATCCGGGCATCGGAGGTGGAGACGTACGCGGCGCGGTCCATCACGAAGCGCGCGGCCAGCAGCAGGAACAGCAAGCCGGCAGCCATTGCGATTCGTTGCCGGTTGCGGGGCGCTCTGAGGAATTCGGCGGCGCGTTGCCGCGCTGTCTGGGTGTGTTCGGTCAGGAGTTGCGTATCGCCGTCCATCGCTTTGTTCCGGCATGGGAAAACGCCGGTGTGTTCCTCCCTGACGGTCTGCCAGCGGGCGCGCCGTCGCGCGTTCCGTTCGCCGCCTCTATTTATTGATCCCGAACCTGCCGCAAAGGCAAGCAAGCACCATTTTGCGCCGGACTGTTTCCGCGAACTTTGGCGGGCGAAATTCGCCATGTATCTCGGGCGAGGGTGCGCCTATAACGCCCGCCAGAGGACAGGGAGACACGCCATGCGCGAAGTGCATCATTTCATCGGTGGCAAAGCCGTATCCGGCTCGTCCGGGCGGTTTGCAGACATCTACAACCCCAATACCGGCGAAGTTCAGGCCCGTGTGGCGCTGGCCACGGCGGCGGAACTTGGCGCGGCGGTGGACGCGGCCAAGTCGGCGCTCCCGGGCTGGGCGAGCACCAATCCGCAGCGCCGCGCCCGCGTGATGTTCGAGTTCAAGCGGCTCGTCGAGGCGAACATGAATGACCTCGCGCATCTCCTGTCATCCGAACACGGCAAGGTGATCGCCGACTCGAAAGGCGACATCCAGCGCGGTCTCGACGTGGTGGAGTTTGCCTGCGGCGTGCCGCACCTTCTAAAGGGCGAATACACCGAAGGCGCCGGGCCCGGCATTGACGTCTATTCGATGCGCCAGGCGCTCGGCGTCTGCGCCGGTATCACGCCGTTCAATTTCCGTGCGATGATCCCGTGCTGGATGGCGGCGGTGGCCATCGCCTGCGGCAACACCTTCATCCTGAAGCCTTCGGAGAAAGACCCCTCGGTGCCGATGCGCCTCGCCGAGTTGATGCTTGAGGCGGGCCTGCCAGCGGGCGTGCTGAACGTCGTCAACGGTGACAAGGTTTCGGTCGATGCCATCCTGACCCATCCGGACATCAAGGCCGTCAGCTTCGTCGGATCATCCGACATCGCACAATACGTCTATGCGACCGGCACCGCCCACGGCAAACGCGTGCAGGCGATGGGCGGCGCCAAGAACCACGGCATCATCCTGCCGGACGCCGATATGGAACAGGCGGTGAAAGACATCGTCGGCGCCGCTTATGGCTCAGCCGGTGAG
>JBBSAZ010000093.1:0-7743 GCA_038251755.1 Caulobacterales bacterium | reverse complement strand
TGAAGTTCCTCGATGTGCGCGACACGCTGTCGGTGCAGGTGCATCCAGCGAATCAGCAAACGCAATATCTGCCCGCGGGCGAGACCGGCAAGACCGAAGCCTGGGTGGTGCTGGAGGCGGGGAGCAACGGCGTGGTCTATGCGATTGACGCGGTGATCCTGCCGGAAGCGGCGTCGCAGCCGGCTTTCACCCCTGAAAACTAATCCAGGTCACGGCTGAAATGAAAAGGGCCGGCTCCGAGGAGCCGGCCCTTGTTGTTTGGGGGGCTTTGCGCTCAGGCCCTTTCGAAGGCCGACACTGCGAAGATGCAGAGAGCGGCCCCGGCGGCGATGGCAAGCCACATCGGGTTGCTCATCGCGGCGGCGCTGAGCTGGTTGACGGCAGCGGCGCTGAGTTCGGTCGGCGCCGTGGTCAGGGCCTGCGTCACCGTCTTTTCGACGCCGACCCATTCGCCGAGCAGGGCCGGCAGCTGGAGGGCGGCGATGCTCGCCCCGGCCAGACCCAGGCTTCCGACCACCAAGCGGCGTATCATCCTCTGCTTGCGCACAGCCTGCATCACCTGGCGGGTGAAGGGCTCTGCAGGCAGAGCGTTGTCTTCGACCCGGAAGAGGTCCGACAGATCCTTGTAGGTATCCTGTTCACGCATGATCATCACTCCATCACGCCACATGGGCATTTTCAAGACGTGTCCGGAGCAGGGCAACCCCGCGCTGGACGTGTGACTTTACAGTTCCAAGGGGCCAGCCGGTCACGTCAGCTGCTTCCTGATGGGTCAGTCCCGTAGCGACACACAGCACCACACAGACACGCTGGGCTTCGCTGAGGGTTTCGAGGGCGCGGGTGAGGTCCATACGCATCTCGTTCTGGTCCGCCGAGCGATCGAACGGGATGATTTCCGCTGTCTCGTCGAACTCGATTTCCATTTTCTGCCGGCGTCGCCATTGCAGGAATTCCCGCCAGCAGATGGTGCAGATCCAGGAGCTGAACGTTCCGCCGGCATAGGTCGAGATTTTCTGCCAGGCCGTCAGGAACGTCGTCTGGGCGATATCGTCGCCGGTGGCCTCGGAGGCTGCAAGGCGGCGGGCCATCCCGCGCACCTTGGCCTGGTGGCGCCGCACAAGCTCGGCAAAGGCTGCCTCGCTACCTTGTGCGGCGGCGTGGGCGAGATCAGGGTCGCTGCGCATGTCTCGCCCTCCCGAGGCGACCAGCCAGAGGTCAGGCCTCTGGCTTGCCACGGCCGAATGCCCACAGACCGATATACGCGATACCGAGGAAGATGGGGAAGGTGGCCACACCCAGCATCGGCGTCAGGGCTTCGGATTGCTCAAGGCCGATGATCGTTCCGAGGACCGCAAAGGCCGCGCCGAAGGCCAGGAACAGGACACCGCGGCGCAGGTCGGCGCGGACGGGGTCGGTGACCAGCGACATCCGGTCCATCAGTTCCGGTGACAAGGCCTGGCCCTTGTCGATGGCGTGGCGCAGCGTCTCGTGGATGGTCAGGCGTTTTCGCGCATTGAAGTAGCTGACGATCAGCACAATCACAGCGGGTGTAAGGAAAAGGACAACAGGGACAAGAACTTCTTCCATGGGGGTCTCCGGTTCAAATTTCTTCCAGCAGGGTTGCTGGTGGTCTTGCCCGTAAGATGCAGCCAGGGGCCCCGCTGGATGCGGCGGGATAAGAAATTTTCGATAAAGAATGATAATCCAGCGAGAATTCCTGTTGCATGCCTGTGCTTGCTCCGAGGCGATCTGGCCGTTAGGTGCGGGCCCATGGTGAAGATGCGGTCCAAAAAGAAGCGCCGGGCGCACGTCCCGGCCGACCTCGCGACGCCCGGGGGACGCGCCCGCGCGCAGCGGGAGTTGACCTGGGGCGACCACGGATTCCTGCGCGCCGGCTTCCGCAACCTGCACCAGATTTCCCCCGAGATGTGGCGGTCCAACCAGCCCTCACCCCGCCAGATTGCGGCCCACGCAGCAGAACGGGGCATCCGGACGGTGCTGAACCTGCGCGGACCCAGCACCCAGGGCTACTACCTCCTCGAGAAGGAAGCCTGCGCCAAAGCCGGCATCGAACTCATTGATTTCCAGGTCTTTTCCCGGGATCCACCAACCCGCGAGGCGATTTTTGCCGCCAGGGACCTGTTCGAGCGCATGGAATACCCGGCCCTGATGCACTGCAAATCGGGCGCTGACCGGGCCGGAATCATGGCCGTCCTATACAAGCTGCTGCGCGAGCGCGTCCCCTTTTCGGAGGCCGTGGACCAGCTTTCGGGCAAATACCTGCACATCAGGCATGGCAAGACAGGCGTCCTGGATGCCTTCTTCGAGACCTATGCGGCCTTCAATGCGGGCCAGCCGGCCGGGCAGTGGAAACCCTTCCTGGACTGGGTGGCCGAGGATTATGACCGCGCCGCCGTCAAGGAAGCCTTTGCCCGCCAACTTGGCAGCGGGCTCCAGCTGGACGCTCTCCTGCGCCGGGAATAGCGCTTTTCAGCCGCCGTAAATCATGCAAGCACTCGGGCTGAAGCCTTCGGGAGGGATTGGCATGCGGGTTTTCGTTCTGGCAGCATCGCTGTCCGTACTGGCCGGGTGCAGCGCGCTTGGCCCTTCGGACAATCAGGCCCTGGTCGCAACCTGTATCGAGAAGGGCGAAGCGGAGGCAACCTGTACGTGCGTGGCTGACGCCCTCGAAAAAAACCTGCCGCCTGAACTCTTCAAGAAAGTGGCGCAGGCCGCCGGACGCGAAAAGCAGGACATGGTGGAATACATGAGCACCCTGCCGGTGGAGGATCTGCTTGCCTTCTCGGCAGTAACCAATGACCTTGAAATGTGCGGCAACGCTGCCGCAAAGGGAGGATAAGCGAACTGGAGGCGCGGGTCTGGCCCGAAGCCTGCAGTCACAAAAGCCTAACGTGACGCGCCTCCGCGCACGGCCTAGAACAGGACGGAACCAGGAAGGGGATCCTCATGAAGTTCATTATTATCAACAGTTTCCGGATCATGGTCTATGTGGCCTATATCGCCATCATCGTGGCCGGAATCGCTCTCGGCATTTACCAGAAGGGTGAATTCACCGGCGAACTGATCGGCCTAGCAGGCCCGCTGGCCCAGGTCGCGGACTTTGCCTTGTTCAGCTTCGGCGGCTGGGTCGCGGCCAGCATCATCTGCGGCCTGATCGTCACGCTGATGGACATCCGCGACGACATCAACGACCGCCTGCCGGACGCGCGCCGGGACATGTAGGTTTCGCCTTTCAGGCGAGTATCAAAACACGAGGCCGCCCGGGAAACCTGGCGGCCTTTTCTCGGGGGGACCACCGATGACCGTACTTTCAGCCGCCGCGCTTTATACCGGCATCAACATCCTGCTCCTGTTCCTGCTCTCCTTCCGCGTCGTCGGAAGCCGGATGCGGACCAAGGTGTCGCTCGGGGCGGGCGGCGACCCGGATCTCGAATTGCGGATCCGAGCCCATGGCAACGCCGCCGAGTATATTCCGGCCTCGCTGCTGGGTCTGATTGTCCTGGCGCTGCTCGCCGCCCCGGTGTGGGCCGTCCACATTCTTGGCGGGGTATTCACCCTCGGCCGCCTGCTCCACGCGGTGGGCCTTTCGGCAACCGTTCTCTGGGCACGCCAGTTCGGCATGATACTCAGCTGGCTGGGCATGCTCGGCATCGGCGCCTTCGTGGTCTACGCCGCGCTCGTCTGACGCTACGCTGTTGCGCACCGCCGCAGCGCGGTCCATTTAGCGCACATGACAGGTTTCAACGTTCCTCCGGCAGAGCTTCTGGCCGGGCTTCTCGAAAATTGCCTGAAGGCAGGTGCCAGCGCGGCGGATGCCCGGATCGGCGTGGCAGACGGCGTCAGCGTTTCCGTGCGGGACGGCAAGCTGGAGAGTATCGAGCGCGAGGAGAGCGCCAGCGTGGCGCTGCGCTGTTTCTTCGGCAAGCGGCAGGCCCATGTTTCGGGCGCGGACCTTTCACCGGACGGCATGAAGGCCCTGACCGAGCGCTGCGTGGCGATGGCGCGCGCGGTGCCGGAAGACAAGTATTGCGGCCTGCCGGAACGCGGTGAACTGGCCCCTGGCAATGTTGATATGGACCTCTCCGGCGAGCCTGAAGTCGCGGCCGAAAGGCTGGAGCGCGAGGCGATTGCCGCCGAGGCGGCGGCGCTGGCCGTGCCCGGCATCAAGACAGTAGCGGGCTGCGGCGCGTCGTGGAACAGGACCGAGCGCTGGGTGGCGGCGACCAATGGATTCCGTTCCTGGAAAACCGGCACGTCCACCAGCCTCGGCCTCTCGGCCGTTGCCGAGAAAGACGGCCAGATGGAGCGCGACTATGACAGCTGGTCTGTCCGGTTCGCCAAGGATCGTCCGTCTGCGGAGGAGATTGGCAAGACCGCCGGCGAGCGTACCATCGCGCGGCTCGGCGCCCGCAAGGTGGATACCCAGAAAGCCGCCGTGATCTTTGACCGGCGTGTCTCCGACAGTTTGATTGGCGCTTTCCTCGGCGCGATCTCTGGGCCTTCGGTGGCGCGCGGCGTGAGCTTCCTGAAAGACCGGATGGGCCAGCAGGTTTTCGCGAAGGGTGTCTACCTGACGGACGATCCGCATCGCCCGCTCGGCATGGGCAGCCGGGCGCATGACGGCGAGGGCCTGCCCGTCGAAGAAGCGCACCTGATCGAAGACGGCCGCCTGACGCGCTGGCTGCTGAACACGGCGACGGCCCGCCAACTGGGCCTGGCGCCGAACGGGTTTGCTGGTCTCGGCTTCGGTGATCCGCCGGGGGTTTCGTCCTCGAACGTCTATCTGCGCGCGGGCACCCAGTCTCCGGGCGCGCTGGCGAAATCGGCCGGCAAGGGCCTGCTGGTCACCGACATGTTTGGCCCCTCGATCAATCCGAATACCGGCGATTATTCCGTTGGCGTCTCCGGCTTCTGGTTCGAGAATGGCGAGATCGCCTATCCGGTGTCCGAAGTCACCGTCGCGGGCGACTTGCCCTCGATGTTCGCCCGGCTGGTCCCGGGCTCTGACCTCGAACTGCGCAGCACCCGGGATGCCCCGTCAATCCTGATCGAGGACATGAACCTTGCAGGCAGCTGAGCGCACGCTGGAAGAAGATACCGCGCTGCTCTGCCGGCTGGCGCAGGAGGCAGGCGATCTGGCAATGTCTTACCTGCACAAGGGCGGTGCGGAATCCTGGAACAAGACAGGCGGCAGCCCGGTCACCGAAGCCGATCTCGCCGTCAACCGGCTCTGCGCGACGACGCTGAAAACTGCCCGGCCCGAGTATGGCTGGCTGTCCGAGGAAACGCTCGACGATCCGGTGGCGCGCCAGAAATCCCGCTGCTGGGTGGTCGATCCGATCGACGGCACGAAAGCCTATATGCGCGATGATCCGAACTGGTGCATCGGCCTTGCGATCGTCGAAGACGGCGAAGCGGTGGCCGGGGTCGTCTATGCTCCGGCGCTCGGGCAGTTCTACGACGCCCGCCGCGGCGCCGGTGCCCGGCGAAATGGCAAGGCAATCCGGGCATCCACGCGGGCGCATGAGCCAGGAATGCGCCTTATAACCAACGAAGGCGTCGTCTCGCATCCGAGCTGGCGTGAGCCCTGGCCGGAGGTGCACCTCGCGCGGCCGAAACCGAACTCTACACTGCTGCGTCTGGCCTTCGTGGCGTCGGGGGACTGGGACGCGGTCCTCGTGCTGACAGAAAAGTCGGATTGGGACCTTGCGGCTGGGACTGTTCTCGTCACCGAGGCAGGCGGGCAGGCGACGACACATGCCGGCGAAACGCTCGTCTTCAACCGCGCCGTCCCCGCGCAGCGTAGTTTCGTTGCCTCTGGAAACGCGCTTCATCCTTTGTTAGTCCGCCGCGCAGGATATGTCAGAATTCCGGACCCGCAGGCCCGGGCCGTGACGAAGAGCGCGCCAGAGAATACGGAGCCCCGCAAGATGGCCATCAAAGAGAACTCCGGCAAACAACTCCTCCACATCGTCTTTGGCGGCGAGTTGAAGGACGTGACCGGCGTCGAGTTCGAGGACTTGTCGCAACTCGATTTTGTCGGCGCCTTCCCGAACTATCAGGAAGCCTACGATGCGTGGAAAGCGGCGGCCCACCGCACCGTGGACCATGCCGAGACGCGCTATTTCATCCTCCACGCCCACCGGCTGCTCGACCCCGCGACGGGAGATACCCATAACGTCTGAGCCCGCCCCGGCGCCACAAACGGTCGGGCCGCAGCGGTCCCTCTGGCGGCTGTTCAAGGCGCATTTCTGGCCGCAGAAGGCGTGGTTCATCGGCGGCACGGCGCTCGCCCTGCTGACGGCGCTCTGGGGCATCGGCTATGTCGCGGTGCTCGATTTCGTCGGCAATTCGCTGCAGTTCCAGATGACCGGCGAAGGCGGCGGGCCGCGCGAGGGCTGGATATGGACCGGCATCATCGCGATCATCCTGCTGACGCTTGCCCGGTCATTGTCGATGTACGGCATGACGCTGCTCAACAATACCGGTGTTCAGCGCGGGCTCGTCAGTGTGCAGACGGTCCAGTATGACGCGCTGACCGACGGTGATTTCGCGCGTGTCTCGGCGGACGCTTCCGGCAGTTTCGTTTCTCGCTTCATCAGTGACATTATCTCGATCCGCGAAGCGGCGCTTCGCTTTGCCAACAATTTTACGAAAAGCCTCGCGACCGTGCTCGGCGTGCTCGCCTGGCTATTCTGGAAGGACTGGCAACTCGCGCTGATCATTGCGGTTGTCTATCCGTTGGCGCTCGGGCCGGTCGTCTCGCTCGGCAACGCCGTGCGCAAGCGCGCGAAGAAAGCGGCGGAGCAGACGGGCGAGATCACGTCGCTGCTCTCGGAGGGTTTCCAGTCCGCGCGCATCCTGAAGGCCTACGGCCTCGAGACTTGGCAGAAGGAGCGCGCGAAACAGGGCTTCGTTCAGCGTTCGCGCCTCTTCTTGAAAGTGCTGTCGAAGCGCGCGGGCGTGGACCCCGTGCTCGAAGTGTTCGGCGGCCTGGCGCTCGCGGCGTTGCTCGGTTTCGTCGCCTGGCGCATCTCGCAGGGTGAGAACACGCTGGGCGATCTGCTCGGCGTGATCGGCGCCGTGGCTGTGGCCGCCCCGGAAGTGCGCGCCCTCGGCTCGATCAGCGCCGTCGCGCAGGAAGGCGCGGCCGCGGCGGACCGCGTGTTCGAGATCGTCGATGCCGCGCCGCAAGTGGCGGACAAGCCGGGCGCGCTGAAAATGAACGGCGTCGCGGGCGCGGTGGAATTCAGGGATGTGCACTTTGCCTATCCGGACGGCACGCAGGCGCTGAAAGGTCTCACTTTCACCACCCAGCCCGGCGAGTCGGTCGCCTTCGTCGGCGCGTCCGGCGCGGGCAAGTCGACGGTCTTCAACCTGCTCATGCGCCTGTATGACGTGACCTCCGGCGCGGTGCTGATCGACCGGCTGGACGTGCGCGATGTCGTCGGAGGCAGCTTGCGCAGCAACGTGGCGCTTGTCTCGCAGGATGCTGCGCTGTTTGACGATACCATCGCCAACAATATCGCGCTCGGCCGCCTGGGCGCGCCGCGGGCGGCGGTCGAGGCAGCGGCCCGCGCCGCCAACGCGCATGATTTCATTCTGGCATTGCCCGGCGGTTACGATGCCCCCGCCGGCGAGATGGGCCGCAATCTCTCAGGCGGCCAGCGCCAGCGCATCGCGCTCGCCCGCGCCATCCTGCGCAATGCGCCGATCCTGCTG
>JBBSAZ010000092.1:0-7757 GCA_038251755.1 Caulobacterales bacterium | reverse complement strand
TCGGCGGGTATGCGCTGTCGATGTTCCTGCTCTGGCTGACCGGGACGCTGGCGCTGGCGGGCATCATGACCAACCTCGTTTCGGTGTTCATCTGCCTCTGCCTCGCGCGCAGCCTGTTCGGCCTGCTCGGCTCGGCGGCGAACCCTGCGGCGCAGGCCTATGTTGCCGACCGGACCAGCAAGGCGGAGCGCCAGAGCGAGATCGCGTTCCTGTCGTCCGGTTTCAGCGTCGGCACGGTGATCGGCCCCGCGTTCGCGGCGGCGCTGGCGGCCTCTGCCGGCATCCTCTCCCCTGCCCTGTTCACGGCGGCGCTGGCCGCGCTGATGGCGGCGCTGATCTGGTTCCGCCTGCCGGAGACGCGCGCGCCGGTGGCCGACGCGGTGCGTATCGAAGCGGAAGCCGCCGGCAAGCACCTCTGGCGCACCGAAAAGGTGCTGCCCTTCCTGATCTACGCCGTCGCGCTGTCGCTGGTGACCGGCGTGCTGACGCAGGTGTTCGTGTTCGCGGTGATGGACAAGCTGGACGTCTCGGGACGTGAGGCCGCCGCCTATACCGGGCCGGCTTTCACGGTCGGCGCGGTGGCCGTGCTGCTGGCGCAGCTGGTGCTGATCCCGCGCCTCCATGTGAAGAACAAGACGCTGATGTGGGTCGGGTGCATCCCGTTGCTGATCGGCGCCGTGCTGATGATCTTTGCCAACAATTATGCCTCGCTGATCCTCTCGCAATTCCTGATCGGCCTCGGCCAGGGACTTGCGCGCCCCGGATTCTCCAGCGGGGCCTCGCTCGCCGTGCCGCCGCAGCTGCAGGGCAATGTCGCGGGCCTCGTGATCTCCGCCAACGGGATGGGCTATATCGTGACGCCCTTCTTCGGATTGTTCGTGTACGAATATGTCAACCCGCACCTGCCCTTCGTGCTCTGCGCGCTGATGTTGCTCGGCATGTTCTTCTATGCCCGCTTCGGCATGAAGGACGGGCTGGGGGAGATCCGTGAGGGCGAGGATTAGGCTCGCCGCTGAAGCCCGGCCCCTGCTTGATCAGTGACTGGAATCCAACCCAACGCCGTTCAGAGACCCAAATGACAGATCAGACCTTCGATATCATCGTTTACGGCGCGACCAGCTTCGTGGGTCAGATCATGACCCGCTACATGCATGAACAGTTTGGTGACGGGTCCATCAAATGGGCCATCGCCGGGCGCTCACAAAGCAAACTGAAACAGCTCAGCGCCGACATCGGTCTGTCAGGCATCGAGATGCTGGTCGCCGATGCCGGTGACGAAACGGCCCTGCAGGCCATGTGCGCCCGCACCAAGGTCGTTGTGTCCACCGTGGGGCCGTATGCACTCTACGGCGACACGCTGGTCAAGGTCTGCGCCGCGTCCGGAACGCATTATTGCGACCTCACCGGCGAGCCGCAATGGATCCGCAGGATGCAGGCGCGCCACGAAGACGCCGCGCGGGCGAGCGGCGCGTGGATCGTGCATTGCTGCGGGTTTGACTCCATCCCTTCCGATCTGGGGGTTCATTTTCTGCAGCAGCAGGCAACCAAAAAATTCGGCCAGACGTGCAACCGGATCAACATGCGGGTCGCGAAGATCAAGGGCGGCGCCTCCGGCGGGACGATCGCCAGCATGATCAACATGGTCAAGGAGGCGTCGGGCGATGCCGGGCTGCGCCAGGAATTGAAAGACCCCTACAGCATTTGCCCGCCCGGCCATGGCTTCACGGCGCGCCAGCCCGATGTGCAGATGGCGTATGACGAAGAGTATGGGAGCTGGATCGCGCCGTTCATCATGGCGGCCATCAACGCGCGGGTGGTGCATCGCTCCAACGCGCTGAGCCATAACAGCTATGGCGCGGGTTTCCTGTACGAAGAGGCGATGGTGGCCGGTAAGGACGCGAGCGGAAAACGCGCAGCACGCGCCATCAGCTGGGGCATGACGGGGGCGATGATCGGGCTGGCCCTGCCGCCGACGCGGTGGCTGCTCGAAAACCTCGTCCTGCCCAAGCCGGGCGAAGGGCCGAGCGAAAAGCAGCAGCTCGAAGGCGAATACGATCTGGTGTTCCTCGGCACGACACCGCAGGGCGACAAGATACGCTGCCGGGTAACGGGCGACCGCGACCCGGGGTATGGGTCCACGGCGAAGATGCTGGCCCAGGCGGCGGCCTGTCTTGCCCAGGACCTGCCAGGCAGCACCCCGGGCGGATTCTGGACGCCGGCGACCCTGATGGGCGACAAGCTGATCGCGCGCCTCGAGGCCCATGCCGGGCTCAGCTTTGAACTTGTAACGGCCTGAGACGGGCGCCCGCCGCTGAGCGCCGAGTTACGGTCGGCGGCCGGATTCACCAGGACCACGAAATCCGCCCTTAACGCAATTGCATTAGCGTCTCAGCCTGACTGCCACTGACCCACCGGCACGAGGCGCGACACATGCTTGAACAGGCATCCAAATCACTCGGCGGCATCTCGGAGGTGATCCGTCTGGCGGCCCTTGTGCTGCTCAGTGTCGTGTTTACCGGCGTCGGCGTGGCGCTGGCGATCGGTGGCCGGCCGGAAGCGATCGTTCCTTTGCTTCTGGGAGCGGGGGCGATCCTCCAACTTCCGAAGCGCTTCGTGAATCTCTACCGCGACCTGACAGGAAACTATTAGAATGCGCCTGTCCCTTCGCCCCTCCCGCCTCGCTTGTATCGGCGCACTGATGTGGACGGTCACGGCCTGCTCCGGCGCATCCGCGCCTCCCTCGAATGAATCGGCCAGCCTGACGCCCGGCCTATACGAAATTTCAGTATCGCAATCTTTCAACCAAGCTTCCGGCCGGGAGACGGCCCCGAAGCCCATCTGCGTGCGCGCCCACGAGATCGATACCTTTCCTTACAAGCTGGCCGAGGAATACTTCGTGGCACAGAGGGGTTGCAGGACCGTCCGTACACCGCGCGAAGGCAACACGGTCTCGGGCGAGGTGATTTGCGCAGCGGACCGGAAAGTCGCGGAAGGCGCCATCCGGTTCGTTTATCGCGGAGACATCAAACCTGACCGTCTTGCACTGGAAGGCAACATGGTGATTGACGTCGACCTGCCAAAAGGCGCCGGAGGTACGGAAGCCAGCGACGCACAAATGGAAAAGGCGTTGCGGCGCATCGAAAAGATCAAGACCGTTATCGAGAGCCGGCGCCTGTCCGACTGCGCGTAATGCGTGCCTGCGCTACGAGCGCGCGGCTGCTTTCAATACCCACGACTCGAACAACTCATCCTTCGACTTCGCTCAGGATGAGCTGTATTGTGTGGCTGGAGAAGGGCGGAGCCCCTCTAGTTCGCGCCCACCGTCCCCGCCCCTGCAGTCCCCACCGCCGACGCCTGCAGCATCACCAGCAGCGCCTTGGTCGGATAGCCGTCGGCGATCTGGCCTTGCGTCTTCTGGAAGGCCTGCACGGCCAGCTTGGTGCGCCGCCCGGCGATGCCATCGACCACGCCGGCATCGAAGCCCCGGTCATTCAGCGCCTGCTGCATGTCGCGCAGCTCGATCACGGTCAGCGGCATCAGGTGGGTCGGCCAGGGTGTCAATGGCCCCACCTTGCCCATGATCGCATCGCCCGAGAGGCCGATGGCAAAGGCGTATGAGTCGGCGCGGTTGTAGGTCTTGTAGACGTTGAAGTTCTTGAACAGCAGGTATTTCGGGCCCTCGTGCCCGGCCGGCACCCAGAGTTCACCGAACTCGGCGCCTGCGGTCTCGAACGGCCCGCCGGTGATCGGGTTCAGACCGGCGGCGAGCCAGGTTTCCATCCGGCGCTCATTGCCGTCGGCGAGGCCATAGTCGAAGTCCGCGGGAAGGCGCACTTCGAGGCCCCAGGGCTGGCCCTTCACATAGCCGGAACGGGCGAGGTAATTGGCCGCCGAGGCCAGCGCGTCGGCTTCGGAATTCCAGACATCGCGCTTGCCGTCACCGTCAAAATCCACGGCGTGGGCGATATAGGTGGACGGCATGAACTGGGTGTGGCCCATCGCGCCCGCCCAGCCGGAACCGAGCTGGTCGCGCCGCGCATAGCCGCGCTCGACGATGGTCATCAGGGCATAGATCTCGTCCTCGGCAAATTTCTGCCGGCGGCCCTCGACGGCCATGTTGGCGAGCGCGTTGGCGGCGTCATCATTGCCGGTGAAACTGCCATAACTGGTCTCCATGCCCCAGATCGCCAGCAGCGCCTGCCGGTCGACGCCATACTTCGTCTCGATGGCACTCAAAGTAGGGCTGAGGGCGGTGAGTTTCGCCTGCCCCGAAGAAATCCGCGTCGCGCCCATCGGCACCTTGAGATAATCCCAGATCGGCTTGGCAAACTCGGCCTGCGCGCTGGGGGCGGTGGCCGCCTGGACTTCAGTTCCGAGCCAGAGCGGCAGGGGCCGGATGCCTTCCAACAAAGATTTCACCAAGGCCCGGTCATGCCCGGCGCCCATGGCACGGGCGGCGAAATCGTCGCGCCAGGCGTCCATCGCGGCGTGGCCGGAGGTTGTAAACTGGATCGGCCCGGTTTCGGGCGCGGGCGGCTGTTCCACGCCAGGCTTGGGCGAAGGCGTCGTCGGCGGGCCATTGGCGCAGGAGGCCAGGAGGCCGCAGACGGCGGCGGTCAGCATCCATTTGGAACGGGCCCAACCTGCAAAAACCATGGCGGCGATCCCTGTTTCGGGCTGCGGGGTGCAGCTCACGTCCTTGACTCGTCTATCCGGATTCATTACGCGCTCCGCTTTCCCAATTCCTAAACGCACCAGGCCAGACCCATGAAAGTCCGTTCGTCTCTCAAATCGCTGAAGTCGCGCCACCGCGACTGCAAGATCGTGCGCCGTAAAGGCCGGGTGTATGTCATCAACAAGACTGACCCCCGCTTCAAAGCAAAGCAAGGCTGAGCCTCTGATGAACAGGCAATGAGGCGCCAGAATGGCAGCTCAAATCGCCCTGTTCGATCTTGGTGGTGTGATCCTAGACTGGTCACCGGCGCGCCTCTACAGCCAGATTTTCACCGATAGCGCCGAATGCGAGCGCTTCTTGGCGACCGTGTGCACCATGGACTGGCACACGCGGCACGATGCCGGTGTGAGTTTCGCGGACAATGCCGCCGCGCTGACCCTTAAATTTCCGCAATATGAACGCCAGATCCGCGCGTGGCGCACGCGCTGGATGGAGATGTTCGACGGCTGCATTGCGGGCAGCGAGCGCCTCGTCGAAAATCTCGCGGGAAGCGGGCGCTCGCTCTACGCCCTGTCGAACATGCCCGCCGAAGTCTGGCCCGAGGTGCGCGATGCCTTTCCGGTGCTCTCGCGCTTCAGGCGTGTCGTGGTCTCCGGCGAGATCAAGCTGATCAAGCCGGATCCGAAAATCTTCCACTACACATTGGCGCGGATGGGCGGGCCATCTCCCGATGAGGTGCTGTTCATCGACGACTCGGCGAAGAATATCGCGACCGCCGATGCGTTGGGCTTCCGCACCCACCTGTTCCGGGGCGCCTCCGGCCTCGAGCGGGCGCTGATCCTTGAGGGCCTGCTCTAGCGTCTGAGGGCAGGCGTTGCCGCAGGGGTGCCGCCGCGCCATATTGCCCGGATGTTCAAGCGTCTCCTCCTTGCCGCCCTCATCTGGCTCGCGCCGGCCGCCCACGCGGCGCCGACCGAAGAGATGTTCGCCAAACTGAAAGCCGCGACCGAAGAAGCCGAGGCCGCCGATGTGGCCGCCGATATCTGGGCGACCTGGATGGAATCCGGTTCGGCGACGGTCGATCTGCTGATGCAGCGGACCCTGGAAGCGCTGGAGGCGGAGGATACCGATACCGCGCACGAACTGCTCGACCGCGTCATCCTGCTGAAGCCGGCATATCCCGAGGCCTATCATCGCCGCGCCGGCCTTTTCCTGATGGAAGAGAACTACCCGGAAGCCTTCCGCGACCTCAACGAGGCGCTGAAGCTGGAGCCCCGCCATTTCGGCGCCTGGCTCGGCATGGGCGTGATCCTTGAATCGCTGGGCGGCGAGACCGAAGCGCTGAGCAGCTACCGCGAGGCGCTCGCCATCTATCCCCTCCTGCCGCAGGCCCGCTTTGCGGCTGACCGGCTTTCCAAACGGGCCGAGGGCCAGGAGCTTTGAAACGCATGCTGACAGTGATTGCGGCGACGGTTTCCGCGCTTGGGCTTGGCGCGTGCGTCACGAGCATCGCCTATACCTCGCGTGTCGAGCAGGCCTACCCCGCCAACGGCACGTTGATCCCGGTCGACGGCAGCGATGTGCACGTCCTGCAACAGGGCACCGCCGGTCCGATCGTGCTGATGATCCACGGTGCCAGCGCCAATGCGCGCGAGTTCACCTGGACACTCGCGCCGCGCCTCTCGGCGGACATGCGCATCCTGATGGCGGACCGCCCGGGTCATGGCTATTCGCAGCGCTTCGACGGCGCCGAGCAGCTGGGTCTGCAGGCGCGCCAGATGGCCGGCGTGCTGGACGCGCTGGCCCCCGGCGAGAAGGCGGTGATCGTCGGCCATTCCTTCGGCGGCGCGGTGGCGCTGCGCCTGGCCCTCGACCGGCCGGACCTCGTCTCCGGCCTCGTGCTGCTGGCGCCGGTGACGCATGACTGGGGCGATGGCGGCACCGCCTGGTACAACAATCTGGCCGCGCCGCCTCTGCTCGGCACGGCGTTCAGCCAGCTGCTGCCGCTCGTCGGGCCGACACAGGTTCGCAGCGGCATCGGCAGCGTGTTCAAGCCCGCCCCTGCCCCGGATGGCTATTACGAAAACTCAGCCCTCGGGCTGCTGTTCCGGCCGCCGAACTTCCGCGCCAATGCGCGCGATGTGAAATCCCTACAGGAAGAACTGGGCGCCCAGTCGGCGCGCTATCCTGAACTCAAGATGCCGATCATCGTGTTCTCCGGCAGTCAGGACACCGTGCTCTCGCCGAAGCTGCACGTCGGCGAGCTGAAGAAACAGGTGGCGGTGGAATTGGTGGCCCTGCCGGACGAAGGCCACATGCCGCATCACGGCGAAGGGGACGCAGTCGCAGACGCCATCCGGCGTCTGGCCGGCTTGGACGAATAGCTCAGAATGGCCAAACCTGGCCGATCCGCCACTGGGCGACCTGCGCATGCGCAGAAACAGGTAGTGTCACAAGGACCGCGGCAAGCCGGTCAAACCGCACCGGGCTGGCGAGAAGGGCCTGCACGTCCTCTCGGCTGCGACTGCCTGGCGGAGGCCGCCCGTAGCACAAGCTGACATGCGGATCGAAGGTCCGCCCGGCATGGCTGGCCGGCATCTGCGCCATCTTCTCGCGGGCGGCCAGCAAGCCTTGTGTCGCATTAAACCGTACAAACAGGCTCGTCATGAACGCTTCGGTGCCGTCTAGCCCTGCGGGGTCCAACGAAAGCCCGGAAAGGCTTTCGGCGATACCGGACATGTCTGCGGCCGCCGCAAGACTGCCGAGCGTCAGGTGAGGCTCGAAAGGCGGCGCACCCTGCGCTGCGGCCAGTTGCCTGATCACAGCAGAAAGCCGGACCGAATCTGCAGCGCAGGTCAGGCACCAGTAACTGACAATCTCGTCCCGCATTCTCTTCCTCGTCACAACCCGACGACAAGGTAGCGCCTGGCTGCGCGTTGGACCATCCGGCGTCTGGCGCTTCCGGCAGAGACCCGCTAAGAGCCTCGCCTTCGCCTGAAAACCCCGGAAAGGACCCGCCATGGCCGACAATGCCGAGATCACCAAGATCGACGAAACCACCCGGGAAAAACTTCGCCAGACC
>JBBSAZ010000091.1:0-7760 GCA_038251755.1 Caulobacterales bacterium | reverse complement strand
GCTGCGCTGACATCAAGAAAAGACAACGCGAGATGACAGAAATTCGCCCCAACCGGCTGCTCGATGCCATCAATTCCCCTGCGGACCTCAAGGGACGTTCGCGCGCCGAGATCAAGCAGATCGCTGAAGAAGTTCGCGAGGAAGTTATTGATGTGGTCGCTGTCACGGGTGGCCACCTTGGCTCCGGACTGGGCGTTGTCGAACTGACGGTGGCGATTCATTCGGTGTTCAATACGCCGGACGACAAGCTCGTCTGGGATGTCGGCCACCAGTGCTATCCGCACAAGATCCTCACGGGCCGGCGCGACCGCATGCGCACGCTGCGGCAGGGCGGGGGGCTTTCCGGCTTCACCAAGCGATCCGAAAGCGAATACGACCCATTCGGCGCCGCCCATGCCTCGACCTCCATTTCCGCAGGCCTCGGCTTCGCGAAGGCGCGTGACCTGCAGGGCCGCAAGAACAATGTGGTCTGCGTCATCGGCGACGGCTCGATGTCCGCCGGCATGGCCTATGAAGCGATGAACAACGCAGGAGCTGACAAGTCGCGTCTCATCGTCATCCTGAACGACAACGACATGTCGATTGCGCCGCCGGTCGGCGCCATGAGCCACTATTTCTCGCGCCTCGTCTCCTCACGCCCGTATCGCGGACTGCGCCGCTTCGCGAAGAAAGTCGTCGCACCGATGGGCCTCGAGTCGCCGGCCCGCCGCGCCGAGGAATACCTGCGCGGCTTCGCGATGGGCGGCACGATGTTCGAGGAAATGGGCTTCTATTACATCGGCCCCGTCGATGGTCACGATCTCGATACCCTGCTGCCGATCCTTGAAAATGTGCGCGACATCGAAGACGGCCCGATCCTGCTCCATGTCGTGACGCAGAAAGGGAAGGGCTACGCGCCTGCCGAGAACTCTGCCGACAAGTATCACGGCGTCTCGAAATTCTCGGTCGTCACCGGTGAGCAGGCCAAAGGCGCGGCCGGTCCGCCATCCTACCAGAAAGTTTTCGGTCAGACGCTCGCCAAACTCGGCGAGACCGACGACCGGATCTGCGCAATCACCGCCGCGATGCCGTCCGGCACGTCGACCGATATTTTCGGGGCAAAATTCCCGGAACGCCATTTCGATGTCGGCATTGCCGAGCAACATGCCGTGACCTTCGCGGCCGGCCTTGCCGCCGATGGCATGAAGCCCTTCTGCGCGATCTACTCGACCTTCCTGCAACGCGGCTATGACCAGGTCGTCCACGACGTCGCGATCCAGAAACTGCCCGTACGCTTTGCGCTGGACCGCGCCGGCCTTGTCGGCGCCGACGGCGCAACCCACGCCGGCAGTTTCGACATCGGCTATCTCGGCGCGCTGCCGGGCTTTGTTTGCATGGCGCCCGGTGATGAAGCTGATCTTGCGCGCATGGTGAAGACCGCCCTCGAGATTGACGATGGCCCAAGCTCCATCCGCTATCCGCGCGGCGAAGGCATCGGCATCGAAATTCCGTCGGATCTGAAAGCGCTCGAGATCGGCAAGGGCCGGATCGTCCGTGAGGGAACGACAGTCGCGATCCTGTCCTTCGGCGCGCGCCTGCAGGAATCCCTGAAGGCCGCTGAAATGCTGTCAGCGCAGGGGCTCAGCACCACGGTGGCGGATGCCCGCTTCGCGCGCCCGCTGGACGCTGGTCTGGTTGAGCGACTGGCAAAGGAACACGAAGTCCTGATCACCATTGAAGAAGGCGCCAGAGGCGGCTTTGGCAGTTTCGTGCTGGAACACCTCGCCAATGCCGGCGCGCTGGATACCGGCCTCAAGATTCGCATCATGACCCTGCCGGATGTTTTCCAGGATCACGATTCGCCGTTCGCCATGTACGAAACGGCGGGCCTGAACGCCCGCCATATCGCCGCCCGCGCCATCGAGGCGCTCGGTCGGGGTGACATTTCGGCCATCGAACGCGCCGCCCGCGCCTGAGAGCCAGCCGCCACAAATTGACCTCAGTTCGGCCCTGTCGCCGCTTGGCTTGCCACGGTAAGCAAAGTGTCGCGCCGCCTTTTTTCAGCGCGACTCAATGCTTTTCACCGGAGATTACCGATGCTTCGTCCCCTCCTGTTTGCCATGGCTTCCGCCCTTGTGCTCGGCGCGTGTGCCTCCTCAACGACGTCCTCAGGCACAACCAAGCCCGACCCTGCCGAATCTTCGGTCGTCGTCTCGCCGTTCAACCTCGGTCTCCAGACAGCCGAAGAACTTGTCGCCGCCGGCAACACGCCGACCGCCATCCAGCGCCTGATGCAGCTTGTTGGTGACACCAGCCTGTCGCCCCAGCAGCGCTCCGAAGTGCTCCACAAACTCGGCCAGCTCAGCATCTCGCCGACGGGATATGACGCAGAAGGCGCCGTCGACTATTTCAACGAAGTATTGAGAGACTTCGCAACGACCGCCGCAGCGAAACAGTCCGCCGCCGCCTTGCCGGCCGCCGAAGCCGCGGTTGCCGTCCACCTCGCCACTCTGGAATCGGTTGACTCCACCCGGTCCGACGAGTTCCTCGCGCTGCTCAACCTTGGCCGTCATCAGGACGCCATCGACGTGATGGTCGCCAATGACATCCTGCCGGGCAACGAGGAGCTGCTGGCGATGTACCAGATCGGCTATCTCTGCGACGACTCCAACCTCACCGGCCGCGCCTATTCGGTCTCCGACCGCGACGGCACCGTACGCAGCCTGCGCTTCTGCGACTTCGGCAAGTAAGGCTCCGACCTGCGCGGCGAGCGCCGCGTAATCCAGACCGGCCCCCTGCGGCCGCAGACCATCACTTGCCCGGCAAGCGGAGGTCTGCGGCCGATTTGCTTGGTGCAAGAGCGGCGATCCCTGCCAAATTTGGCCCGCGGCCCCTTCAAAGGGCCCTCCAGACATGGTTTGCTGACGAGAACCAAACAATCTGGAGGAAAATGACCATGGCCGAAGGCGCGAGTTCGAACTGGCCCGTGATGTCGATTGCGGCGGCCAATGCAGCGCTCGCCGGGCCGGGCTCTCCGGTCGAGCTGGAGGATGCCGTGATCCGCGGCGTTCCAATGAAGGTCTACAAGAACGCGCCGCCCACCATCCCCTTCATCCTTGAAGCGGCGGCCGCCCAGTTCGCCGACCGGACCTACATCGTCTACGAAAACGAGCGCGTTACCTTCCGCGCCTTGCATCTGGCCTCACGCAAGCTGGCCAAGGCGCTCGTGTCGGATTTCGGCATCGTGAAGGGCGACCGCGTGGCGGTCATCATGCGCAACTATCCCGAATGGCCGCTTGGCTTCTATGCTGCGCTGAGCGCCGGCGCGATCACAACACCGATGAACTCCTGGTGGACCGCCGAGGAGCTGGAGTACGGACTGTCGTTCGTGGGCGTCAAAGCCGCGATCGTGGACGCCCAGATTTACGAGCGCATCCGGGGCATGCTGGAACGTCTGCCCGACTTGAAGCACATCCTGATTGCCCGCGAGTCTCTAGAAGAAATAGCCGATCCGCGCGTCGCCTCCCTGAATGACATCGTGGGCCATCCGAATTCCTGGGCCGACTTGCCAGACGTTGGTCCTTCCGGCGTCGAGCTTGGTCCCGATGACGATGCGACGATCATGTACACGTCCGGCACCACAGGAAAGCCGAAAGGCGCACTCGCCACGCACCGCGCCGTGATCTCCAACATGTTCAATTCGACCACCTGCCAAGCCCGCATGTACCTGCGCAAAGGGGAGGCCATCCCCGCGCCGGACCCGGAAGCCATGCGCGGCACGCTGCTTGCCGTGCCCTTCTTCCACGCAACCGGATCCTTCGCGATCCTGATCCCCTCCGCCCTGCGCGGCGACAAGATCGTGTCGATGTACAAGTGGGACGCCGGGCAGGCGCTGCCGATCATCGAAGCGGAGAAGATAACGTCCGTAGGCGGTGTACCTGCGATCGCCTGGCAGCTGCTGGAACATCCAGACCGCGACAAGTACGATCTCTCGAGCATCCAGGTCATTTCCTATGGCGGTGCGCCTTCGGCGCCCGAACTCGTCTCGACCATCAAGAAGCGCTTTCCCGAAGCGGCTCCCGGCAACGGCTGGGGCATGACGGAGACCTGCGCAACGGCCACGCTGAACATCGGCGAAGACTATGTAAACCGTCCATCGAGCGCGGGGGCTCCTCCGGGCGCGGTCGAAATCAAGATCTGTGATCCCGAGGGCAGGGAAGTCCCGCCCGGCGCAGTAGGCGAACTCTGGTGCAAGAGCCCATCGAATTGCCGGCTGTACTGGAACCGTCCGGACGCCACCGCCGAAACCTTCCGCAATGGCTGGGTTGTCACCGGCGACCTCGCGCGTATCGACGAGGAAGGCTTTCTCTACCTGGTTGACCGCGCCAAGGACATGCTGATCCGCGGCGGCGAGAACATCTACTGTATCGAAGTCGAGAACGCCCTCTATGACCACCCCGCCGTGATGGACGCAGCGGTCGTCGGCATCCAGCACAAGATCCTCGGCGAGGAAGTCGGCGCGATCGTGCAGCTGAAACCGGGGAAGACAGCCACCGAAGCCGAATTGCGCGCGCATGTCGCCGGGCAATTGGCGGGGTTCAAGGTACCGGTCGAAATCCAGTTCCTGAACGAGCCTCTGCCGCGCAACGCGAACGGCAAGATCGTGAAGTCGGAACTGCGTCAGCGCTTCAAAGCGAGAGCCTGATCGAATGACCGTTACCAGAAGGCGCATCGGCGACCGGGATGTTCATCCCATCGGCCTCGGCTGCATGAACATCACGCACGCCTACGGCCCGCCCTTGCCGGAGGAAGACGCGAAAGCACTTCTCGTGCGCGCGCTCGACCTCGGATGCGATTTTCTCGACACGGCCACGATCTATGGTCTCGGCCGCAGCGAAGAACTGATCGGCGAAGCGCTTGGTCACAGACGCAAGGATTACTTCCTCGCCAGCAAGTGCGTGCTGGCCTTTCGCGATGGCCAGCGCGTGCTGGATGGCCGGCCGGAAGCCATCAAGGCGGCTTGCGAGGCGAGCCTGAAACGTCTGCGTACAGACGTGATCGATCTCTACTACCTGCATCGCCCCGATCCCAAAGTCCCGGTCGAAGACTCCGCCGGCGCCCTGGCCGATCTGGTGCTGGCGGGCAAGATCCGCTTCATTGGCCTGTCCGAAATGGGCGAAGATCAACTGCGCCGCGCCCATGCGGTACATCCCGTCGCGGCGCTCCAGTCCGAGTATTCCCTCTGGGTCCGCAATCCCGAGATAGCCGTACTGGATGCCTGCCGGGAGCTGGGCACCGTTCTGGTGGCCTTCTCCCCCGTCGGGCGCGGCTTCCTTGCCGATCCGCCTGCGGACCCGGCGGCGTTCCATGCCAGCGACATGCGCCTGAGCATGTTCCCCCGGTTCAAGCCGGAATTCTATCCGGCGAACCTGGCGCTGCTGAACGAAGCGAAAGCCATCGCGCGCGAGGTGGGCTGCTCCGTGGCGCAACTGGCGCTCGCCTGGACGCTTGCCAAGGGCAGCCACATCATCCCGATACCCGGCACGACCCGCTGCGCGCACCTCGAAGAAAACCACACCGCCGCAAGCGTCTCGCTGACCGCCGCGCAGGTCGCTCGCCTCGACGCCCACTTTGCGCCGGAGCGCGCTGCAGGGCCGCGTTACAGCCCGCCGGGGCAGGCAAGCGTGACCACCGAAATGTACGACTTCGAAAACCAGACTCATGGCGGATAAGCCACCGGTCGCGCTCGAGAACAGGGGCGAGGGCGAAGACGGGCGGCGCTATTCGCCCTCCGCCGCGCGCAACCGCGACCCGATCCGCGATGTTCTGGCGCCGCTGATCACGGAGCCCGCCCGCGTACTCGAGATCGCCTCCGGCACCGGCGAGCACGGCGCCTTCCTGACTTCGGAACTGCCAAACCTCAGTTGGACCTATTCGGATATCGACCCTGACAGTCTCGCCAGCCAGCGCGCCTGGCAGCAGGCCGACACGACAGGGCGCCTGACAGGGCCATTTCGCATTGATGCGTCAACGGATGAATGGGGCGACGCGGAAGGCCTCGCGCCATGGCACGCGATCTTCTCTGCCAACATGGTGCACATTGCGCCATGGCCGGCGGCCGAAGGCTTGATCCGCGGGGCAGGGCGATTGCTGAGGCCGGGCGGCCTGCTGATCCTCTATGGACCGTTCGCCCGCTCAGGGGGCATCGCCCCGTCAAACGCCGCGTTCGATGAAAGCCTGAAGTCCCGCAACCCGGATTGGGGCGTGCGCGATCTTGACGTGGAGATCGCGCCGCTGGCGCGTGCCGCGGGCCTTGAACTCACGGCGGTTACCGAAATGCCTGCGAACAATCTGACGGTGGTCTTCCGGCGCCGCTAAGCCTTCGGCTCCCAGTCCTCCGTATCGTGATCCGGATGCTGATTGTTGGTGCGGCGAATGAGGATCGCGTCTTCCGGCATTTCCTCCTCCGTTGTGCCAAAATGCTTGAGCCCTGAAAGCTGGTCCATCTGCGGCAGGCGGCCTTCCATCCCCAACTGGAAGTTCAGTGGAATGGAGGCTGGATCATCGAAAGCGCCGATGCTCATCGAGATGTGCTGGTTATCCTGGTGGCGATAGTAAAGCGGTGTGCCACAATCGCGGCAATAGCCACGGCAGACCTTCTCCGAACTGTGGAACTCGGCCGGGATGCCGCGCGTCACCTGAAAATCCGTAAGCGGAACACCCACAAGCGCCGCAAAGAAACCGCCCGTCGACTTCTGGCACATGCGGCAATGGCAGATATGCGGATTGTCGAGCAAGCTGGCGGCGCGAAACCGGATGCGCCCGCATTGACAGCCTCCGCTCCGCACCTCGTCCATCCAACTATTCCTTCCCGCCGCCGAAACGCTCCGTCCACTCGGCCACCTGCGTGTCCTCGATCTTCTGGAACAGCACCTCCGGCGGCGTGATCGGTGCCCCGCGCGGAATGGCATCCAGCAGGACGGCATCGTTCCAGTCCGGCCAGCGCCGGTTCCCCTCCGGAACGCCGAGCGCGTCCAGAACCTTCTTCGAGGCATCCGGGATGATCGGCTGCGCGATGATCGCGAAGATGGCCGCAAGGTTGATGCCCGCGCGCACGCCCACAGCGGCGCCGTCCACATCCGACTTGTACTTCACCCAGGGCTCGGCCTTGGTGAGATACTCGTTCCCGGCAGCCCAGAGCGCGCGTGTTTCCGCAGCGGCCTTCCGGAACTCCATCGCCTCATAATACTCGTCGATCGCCTTGAGACGCGTCGAAAGCTCGTTTGTCATCCAGGCTTCTGGTTCGCCGGGCACGCCCGCTTCCGGAACCTTGCCGTCAAACTTCGAGGCGCAGTACTTGGTGATCCGGTTGACGAAGTTCCCGAGCACGTTCGCAAGGTCCGAGTTCACCGACGCCTGGAATCCCTCCCAGGTAAACGCGGCGTCCGATCCTTCCGGCGCATTCGCGATCAGATACCAGCGCCAATAGTCCGCAGGCAGAAGGCTCAGCGCCGTGTCCATGAAGACGCCGCGCTTCTGGCTGGTCGAGAACTTGCCGCCATACCAGGTGACCCAATTGAACGCCTTCAGCTTGTCGACGGTCTTCCACGCCTCGCCCGATCCGAGGAGGGTGACCGGAAAACTGACCGTGTGGAACGCCACATTGTCCTTGCCCATGAACTGGACATATTCGGTCTCATCGGCGCCCCTGTCGCGCTTCCAGAGCTTCTCCCAGTCCTTGCCGGTCGCCTCGGCCCATTCCTGCGTCGCGGAGATGTAGC
>JBBSAZ010000090.1:0-7780 GCA_038251755.1 Caulobacterales bacterium | reverse complement strand
CTTGGCGACGTAGGTGGTGAACACCGAGGTCACCCCGGGGTCGAAGCCGCAGCCCAGCAGGGCCATCAGGCCGGCGGCCTTGAACCGCTCCTGATAGGCCCACTGCCAGGAATATTCGAACTTCGCCACTTCCCGCGGCTCATAGTTGGCGGTGTCCAGATAGTTCACCCCTGCCTCGAGGCAGGCGTCCATGATCGGCAGGTCCTGATAGGGCAGCGCCATGTTGATCACGAGGTCCGGCTTCACCTTCCTGATGAGCGCGACCGTCGCGGCCACGTCATCGGCATCGACCTGCGCAATCTCGATCGGCGTCACGCAATCCTTCGCTACCTTCTGGCAGCTTTCGATCCGGCGCGAGGCCAGCGTGATATGCTTGAACGTCTTGCGGTCCATCGCGCATTTCTTGGCGACGACCGAGCCGGCCGCGCCGGCGCCGATGATGAGTACATTGTCCATGTCTGGCATTGCTCCCGGGAGGGGGTGAAAAGGATGGCCTCCCTTAGGATAGTTCGGCCGGGTCGGCTAGAAGCAGGGGCTAGATAGGGCGGGCCCGGCCGTGGCACAATGACAGGGTTCCGGAGGGGAGAGCCGCCATGATCGCCAAGACACCGCCGCCGCCCTACTGGGCCGTCATCTTTACCGCCGTGTTCAGCGGCAAGGACGGTGCGAACTACGAAACGATGGGCGGCCGGATGGTCGAACTCGCCCACCAGCAGCCCGGCTTCCTCGGCTACGAGACCGCGCAGGGCGAAGGCAACGCCGAAATCACCATCTGTTACTGGGACACCGAGGCGAACCTGCGGGCCTGGAAACAGCATTCCGAACACCTGGAAGCCCAGCGGATGGGCCGGGATGTGTGGTATTCCGGCTATTCCATCCGCATCGTCAAGGTCGAGCGGGCCTACGGTTTCTGATCAATTTTTCCGCCGGATGCATCCTTTCCGGACCCGGCGCGTTAGTGCGCAGGGACTGAACCCTCACATTAGGGAATTATGACATGACAATTGAAAGCCTACTGATTTTCCTCCTCATCGGCGCCATCGCCGGCTGGCTGGCCGGCGTGATCGTCAAGGGCTTCGGCTTTGGCCTCGTCGGTAACATCGTCGTCGGCATCGTCGGCGCATTCGTCGCCGGCCTGATCTTCCCCGCCATCGGCTTCGGCCTCGGCGGCGGCATCCTGGCGTCCATCCTTCACGCCACCATCGGCGCGGTGATCCTGCTGATCATCATCCGCGTCCTGAAGCGCGCTTAACCGCGAAACCCACCTTGGAACCCCTCTCCCCTCGGGGGAGAGGGGTTTTTCAATTAAATCTTCAATGACATCCCCCCGATAACACGCTATTCGGCGCGCTTATTTTTGCCGGGGCCGCGCCCATGACGATCCGCCACTTTCTCGATATCTGGCCGCTGGAGCAGGCGGACCTGCGGGCGATCCTCGACGAGGCGCACCGAGCGAAGAGGGCCCGCGCCGGCTGGCCGAAGGGCCGCATCGACGCCGGCGCCCCGCTGGAGGGTCACACCCTCGCGATGATCTTCGAGAAAGCCTCCACCCGCACCCGCTTCTCCTTCGACATGGCGATGCGCCAGCTCGGCGGCAGCTCGATCACCACCGCATCCACCGACATGCAGCTCGGCCGCGGCGAGTCCATCGAGGACACCGCCCGCGTTCTCTCGCGCTATGTCGACGCCGTGATGATCCGCGCCAACGACCATACCGACATCGAAACCTTCGCCGAAGCCGCCGGCGTGCCAGTCATCAACGGCCTGTCGGACCGCTCGCACCCCTGCCAGATCATGGCCGACCTGATGACGCTCGAAGAGCACGGCCTGACCCTCCGGGGCGCCCGCCTCGCCTGGGTCGGGGATGGCAACAATGTCTGCGCCAGCTTCATCCACGCCGCCGCCAAGTTCGGCTTCACCCTCGCCATCGGCACGCCCCACCGCTACGCGCCGGACGAGGACGATCTCGACATCGCCACCGAACTGCAGGGCCGGGTCGAACTGTTCGAAACCGCCGAGGAAGCCGTCGCCGGCGCGGATGTGGTGATCGCTGACACCTTCGTTTCGATGGGCGACCTCGACGCCGAACGCCGCCTCGAAATCCTCGAGCCCTTCGCCGTCACCGACGAGCTGATGGAACTCGCCAATGGCGGCGCGAAATTCCTGCACTGCCTGCCGGCCCACCGGGGCGAGGAAGTCGACGCCGAAGTGATCGACGGCCCGGCCAGCCTCGTCTGGGACGAAGCGGAAAACCGACTGCACGCCCAGAAGGCGATCCTGCGCTGGTGCCTCGACAAGTAGATCACGTTCCCGCGCGGCCCCTTGGCGCGCCTCCGCTGCCCCTCTAAGCTTGTCCCATGGCCGATACCCTGATCCCGAACGCGAAATTCCTCGACCCCCACTTCACCGCGAAGGGCGAGACCCGCGCCAGTGTCGCCTGGTCCGGTCTCAAGACGCTCTGGTTCAATACCGGCACGCTCTGCAACATCACCTGCGCCAACTGCTATATCGAGAGCAGCCCCACAAATGTCCGGCTCGTCTATCTGACCCGCGTCGACGTGGAGCCTTATCTCGACGAACTCACCCAGCCCGCCGAAATCGGCATCACCGGCGGCGAGCCTTTCCTCGCGCCGGAGATCATCGCGATCATGGACGCGGCCCTCGCGCGCGGCCACACGCTCCTTGTGCTGACGAATGCCATGCGCCCGATGATGCGTCCCCGCGTACAGGCTGGCCTCGCAGACCTCGCTGCCCGCTTTCCCGGCCAGATGACCCTGCGCGTCTCCCTCGACTCCCATGACGCCGCCACCCACGACGCCGAGCGCGGGAAGGGCGCCTTCGCCGAAGCCTGCGCTGGCCTCAGCTGGCTCGCCGGCAACAACATCCCCCTCGCACTCGCCGGCCGCAAGGCGCTGCACGAGGACGAGCCCGCCGCCCGCGAGGGCTACCGCGCGCTGATCGCCTCGCTCGGCCTCGCGCTTGATGCCGCCGATCCCAAACAACTCGTCCTCTTCCCGGAAATGATCGCCCGCGATGATCCGCCGGAAATCACCACCGCCTGCTGGGGCATCCTGAACAAGACTCCGGACTCCATCATGTGCGCCAGCCAGCGCATGGTCGTGCGCCGCAAGGGCGCCGCCAGCCCCCGCGTCCTCGCCTGCACCCTGTTGGTAGATGACCCCGCCTTCGATCTTGGCGCCACGCTGGCCGAGGCCACATCCGCCCCGGTCAAGCTGAACCACCCCTGGTGTGCCAGCTTCTGCGTCCTCGGCGGCGCCAGCTGTTCGGCCTGAGGCCTTGCTGGCCGGGGCCCCCTTGTTCTCGGGCCCCCTCGCTGCCACATGGGGCACCTTGAAAGCCCCCCTCTAGGCGCCCCTCCCATGATCCAGATCCCCCACGAGACCGGCGATTTCGCCGCCACCTTCCAGATCGAAGGCCGCCCCATCCGCGGGCGCGCCGTCCGCATGGGTTCGGGCAGCATCTCGCCGATACTCGACCGCCACGACTATCCCCACCACCTCGCCCGGATCCTCGGCGAAGCGGTGACGCTGGCCGCCCTCGTCGGCGCCTCGTTGAAATTCGAAGGCAAGATCCTCGTCCAGGCGGAAGGCGACGGCCCGGTCACGCTGCTCGTCGGCGAGTACAACACCAACGGCAACGTACGCGGCTATGCCCGCTATGACGCCGATGGCTGGGCCAATCTGGAGCGCGTCAACAAGGGCGGCGAGCCGCACATGCCGCAACTGTTCGGCCGCACCGGCCGTCTCGGCCTGATCCTCGTGCAGGACAATCCGGACATCCAGCCCTATCAGGGCATCGTACCGCTCAACAAGGCGACTCTCGCTCAGTGTGCGGAAGATTATTTCGACATGTCGGAACAGGTGCCCTCCAGCATCCGCATCGCCGTGGACCGCGCGGAAGATGGCAAGTGGACAGCCGGCGGCATGATGGTGCAACGCATCGCCGCCGACGACACGCGCGGCGAAACCGACGAAGGCTGGCGCGAAGCCGAAGCCCTGTTCAATACGCTCACGCCCGCCGAACTGATCGATTCGACCCTGCTGATGACCGAACTCCTCTACCGCCTGTTCCACGAACAGGGCGTCACGCTGGAGGCCGGCATGGCCGTGCTCGACCAGTGCACCTGCAGCGAGGAACGCCTCGTCACGACGCTCAGCCAGATGCCCGACGAATCCCTGCGCGAGCTCGTGGAAGAGGACGGCAACCTCTCCATCGACTGCCAGTTCTGCGCCCGCCATTACAACGTGGACATCTCCCGCGTCACCGGCCCGGTGAACTGAAGGAGCGATACCGGGCGATAACGGAACGATACTGAGCGATAAAAAATGAGAATCATTGAGAGAAGTTCGACATTGAAAGTGCACTGCGTGCAACATGCTGAGGCAGCCTGAAGGCGAGTAGGGCAGGCCATTGCGCCTATAAGAGCCACCCCGCCTGAAAGATAATTCTCAATCTCATCAAGCCCTTACAAAATACTTCGCGTTTCCCTACGCTACACCTCCGTGCACGGTGTTATTATCTGCGCATGAATTTCAAAGAAACACTGACCTTAAGACCCTCGCCTCCCATTTCATGGGAGAGGGGTAAGAGGCCGCCACTTGACCCCTCTCCCGCTCGCGGGAGAGGAGGGGCCCGCCGCCCTAGGCGGTGGGAGGTGAGGGTCCTAGCCCAGCAAAGCCGACCTACTCCGCCCCGTCCATCGCCAGGATCACCTGCGCATACCCGCGCGCCAGCCGACCCATGTTCTCTACGCTCGTGCGCTCATTGGTGCCGTGGAAGCCCGTCAGTTCGTCCGGCGTCATCACCGCCGGCGCAAACCGGTAGACGTTCGGTGTGATCGCCTCGGCATAGCGCCCGTCGGTGGCGCCCAGCACGAGCCCGGGCGCGACCGGCGAGCCCGGCAGAGTCGCCTCCGCCACGCTGGCCAGAACGGCGTAGGGCCGATTGTCCGTAGGCGACACATTCGAGGCACCGGCCCCGCGAATGCCATTCTGGCCGACTTCCACTTCGATGCCTTCAATACCGGAGGTGACCTTCTTCACATGCGCGATGATCTCTTCCTCGGTATCGTTCGGATGGATTCGGAAGTTCACGGTCGCGGTGGCGCGTTGTGCCAGCACGTTTTCCTTGGCGGAGCCGCTCAGCATGGTCGGCGCCGTCGTCGTGCGGATCATCGCGTTGCCAGCCGGAACGTCCGCCAGCTGATTATCGATCATGCCCTTGAAGAGCCAGAGATTGGCAAAAGCCAGCCGCTGCGCAAACGGCATGTCCTTGCCGGCCGCTTCGAATATCTCGGACACCGGCGGTTTCGACAGGTCGGACGGCATCTGGTTCTCGTCGAGGGCCACAACCGCCCGCGCCAGCCGCACGGCGGCGGAATCGCGCGGCGGTGTGGAGGAATGCCCGCCCGTGCCGACAGCGACCACATCCACGGTCACATAGCCCTTCTCGGCAATCCCGATGAAGCCCATCGGCTTGCCGCTCAGCGGCGAGGGGTTGATCACCATGAAGCCCTCATCCAGCGCAAATTCCGGTTCGACCCCTCGAGATTTCAGCAGCGCCACGCCCGCCTCGGCGCCGGACCCGGAGACCTCCTCATCATGGCCGAACATGAAAAGCACCGTACGCTGAGGTTTGAACCCCGAGGCGGCCAGCGCTTCCGCCGCTTCCATCAGCGCCACCAGCGAGCCCTTGTTGTCGATCGCCCCGCGCCCGTAGATATAGCCGTCGATGATGGCCCCTTCGAAGGGCGCGCCTTCCCAGTCGCCCTCGGTGCCAATGTTCACCGGCACGACATCCTGGTGCGCCATCAGCAGCAGAGGCTTCAGCGACGGGTCCGATCCGGCCCATGTGTAAAGCAGTGTCAGGGTGCCCGGCACGAGCTCCTTCGTCATCGCCGCATGCGCCGCCGGATAGGTCTCCTCCAGCCAGGCATGCAGCGCCAGCCACTCGCCTTCCTGACCGGGTCGCGGATCGCCGCTGGCCAGCGTGATCGTCTTGAACTGGATCGCGCGCGACAGATTCTGCGCCCCGCGCTCGGCGGAAATTTCCGGCGCCGCCGGCAGGGTGACCCGCCCGCCCACCGGTTCGGCGCCATAGTTCATCGCATTGAAGACCAGCACGCCCACGAATGCTGCGACTGCGAGCAAAAGCCCGATCAGGATGTTGCGGATCATGTGCGGCGGCCCTCCGGTTTTCTGTCCCCGAGCGATTGCGCCCGCGCCTCCCGCCGTCAAGCTCGCGGCCACAAAAAAATGACTTGGCCGTCACCTTATCGCACGGCAGTGTGGGTCTCATGAGCGAACCAGAATTGAAGCGCTTGTCGCTCCCCCGTGTGCTTGCCTTCGCCGGGCTGAGCATCCCGATCGCCGGCGTTGGATTGCCGGTCGGCGTCTACCTAGCGCCGCTATATGCCAATGAAGTCGGTCTTGGTCTGGAGATGACCGGACTGTTGTTCATGTTGCTTCGCTTCTGGGACATCTTCACCGATCCCATAATGGGTTACCTCGTTGACCGCGTGCGCACACCGCTTGGCCGGGTGCGCCACTGGATCATCCTTTCGGTGCCGGTGCTCGGTATCTCCACGTTCTTCGTCTACATGCCCCCTCCGGGCGCCGGGTCAGGATATTTCATATGGTGGATGCTGATCTTCTATGTTGGCTTCACCATCCTGCAGACCTCTCGTGCGTCCTGGGTGCCGGCGCTGGCCGCGGACTATGATGAACGCTCGCGCCTCTTCCTCTGGCCCGAAGTGATCTCCGTTCTGGCGATGCTGTTCCTGCTCGCCGTGCCCGCGATCCTGCCCTTGTTCGGCATCGAGACGGACAGGTTCGGGCAGGTGGCCGTGATGGGATGGATACTGATTATCGCGCTGCCGCTGGTCGCCGCGCTGGCCTGCGTCTTCGTGCCGGACCCGCCCCTGAAAGGCGAGGCGCGCAATGTCGAGAAGTTCGAGTTGAAGCCCTTCATCGCGGCGATGCGCAATCCGATGTTCAGCAAGCTGCTGACGATGGAACTGCTCGGCGCGCTCGCGATTTCCGTGACGGCGGCGAACTATCTGTTCGTGGCCGAGTATGCCTTCGGGGCGAACGATGTGCAGACCAGCATCGCCCTGATGCTGTTCTTTGTGATGGCCATGGTGGCGCTGCCCTTCTGGCTGTGGCTCGCGAACAAGACCGAGAAGCGCAACGCGTACTTCGTCGCCGTGACGATGTCCGGCGTCTGCTTCATGCTGTTCATTCCGCTGGCGCCGTCGGGCAATTATTCGGCCTTCCTGGTTGCGTCGCTGATCGCCGGCATCCCGTTCAGTGCGCCGATCTTCCTGTCGCGCGCAATGACAGCCGACATCGTCGAACAGCAGGCCGCTGCAACCGGCGAGAACCGCGCCGGGGCGCACTATGCTTTGCTGACCAGCCTCAACAAGGTCGGCTCCAGCCTCGCCTTTGGTGTAGGTTACCTGATGGTCGGGCAACTCGCGCGCTTCCGCCCCGGACAGGAGAATACCGATAGCGCCATTTTCGGCCTGGTGCTGATCTTCGGTCTGTTGCCCGCTTTCCTCTATATTGCGGCGGGCCTGATCGCGCGGACCTATCCGCTTACCCGCGCGGTGCAGGCGCAAACCGCGCGTAGCCTCGAGCGGCGAGTTGTGATCACCGAAGGCACCGGCACGGGCGACAGCTAGTGTCCTGACTCTCAAATAGGGCCTGATAACTCATGCGGTTTGAGCTTTGTCGAGTGCTTTGCGGGCTCGGTTGATTTT
>JBBSAZ010000089.1:0-7927 GCA_038251755.1 Caulobacterales bacterium | reverse complement strand
GCCATGCGCTGCGAAAAATCAGCGGAGAGGCGCGACAGCATCTGCCGGACCACCTTGATGCCCGCCTGTTCCATCGCGGCCAGCACCGGCACCAGAGGTCGTTCCAGCGTCTCATAAACGGTGGTCACTTCTTCCGTACGCAGACGGGGCTTCAGCGTTTGCCACAGGCGAAGCGTCACGTCGGCGTCCTCGGCGGCGTACTCGGTCGCCTTGTCAAGCGCAACTTGCGCAAACGTCTTCTGCGTCTTGCCGCTGCCGGCGACTTCCTTGAACGAGATCGGCTTGTGGCCGAGATACCGCTCCGAGAGTTCGTCCATGCCGTGATTGTGGATGCCGGCGTTCAGCGCAAACGAGATCAGCATCGTGTCGTCAATCGGCGCGACCCGGATTCCATGACGCTTGAACACGCTGAGATCGTACTTGATGTTCTGGCCGATCTTGAGAACGGCGGCGTCCTCGAGCATCGGCTTCAGCACCTTGATCGCTTCGCTCATCTTGATCTGGCGCGGCGGATAGGCGCCGAACATGTCGCCCCCGCCCGCCGCCACATCCGGGTCCACATGGGCGAGCGGGATGTAGCAGGCTTCCCCCGGCGCGAGCGCGAGGGAGACGCCCACCAATCCTCCGCCCACGGAATCCAGCGCGTCGGTTTCGGTATCCACGGCGACCCAGCCCTGCGTGATCGCGCGGGCGACCCAGGCTTCGAGTGTTGCCAGATCGCGAATGCAGACATATTTCGTCCGGTCAATCGCGGCAGCTTCCGGCGCGGGGACTTCGATTGTGCCGTCCTTCTCCATCTGCTCGCGCACACGGCGTGTGATGGTGCGGAATTCCATTTCCTCGAGGAAGGCGATCAGTGTCGCGGGATCGGGGTCCTGCACGGCCAGGTCTTCGAGCGTGACGGGCAGGGGCACGTCATCCTTCAGCGTCACGAGGCGTTTCGAGATGCGGACCTGATCGGCAAATTCGATCAGCGTCTCGCGCCGCTTCGGCTGCTTGATCTCGCCGGCACGCTCCAGCAAAGCCTCGACGCTGCCGAACTCGGTGATCAGCTGCGCGCCGGTCTTCACGCCGATGCCGGGGGCGCCGGGTACGTTGTCCACGGGGTCGCCGGCGAGGGATTGCACATCGACAACGTGCTCCGGGCCGACGCCGAATTTCTCGATCACGTCTTCGCGGCCCATCAGCTTGTTCTTCATCGGGTCGAGCATCAGCACCTTGCCGGTGATCAGCTGCATCAGGTCCTTGTCCGAGGACACGATCGTCACGCGCGCGCCTTTGGCCTCGGCCTCACGGGCATAGGTCGCAATGATGTCGTCGGCCTCGAACCCCGTCAGCTCGATGGCATGCGCCGCAAAGGCAATCGAGGCCCGGCGTACCAGCGGGAATTGCGGTATCAGTTCCTCCGGCGTCTCGGACCGGTTCATCTTGTACTCGGGGAAAAAGTCGCTGCGGAACGTCTTGCCCGAGGCATCGAAGATGCAGGCAAAGTGCGTCGGCCGCTCCGGCCCTTTCAGCTCCTCCAGCAGTTTGAACAGCATGTTGCAGAAACCCGCGACCGCCCCGATGGGCAGGCCGTCCGACTGACGCGTCAGTGGGGGGAGGGCGTGGAACGCGCGAAAAATATAAGCGCTCGCATCGATCAGATAGAGGTGGCTTTTTTCGGTGACGGCGGCCGTGGCCATGGGCGATTCCTCTGTGCTGGGGAGGGTTTAGCCGCTGCGTGCGGGCGCGTCACCCTGAGCCGGAAAGAGAGCGCTGGATTAAACCACAGTTAGCCGAGTCGGATTCCCCTTTGCGGAGAAAGGAACTGTGTTAGAAATGTGGCATGCAACAAGATCTCGTCTTCCCCGAAGCCGTGAACCTTGCCCCGCCGGCGCAGAAGCCCGCGCTCAAGGCGCCTTGGCATCTTTTCCTGATCGGCGCTGCCGCGGTGCTGTGGAATGCGCTGGGTGTGTTCGATTTCCTCGCGACCCTGACCCGCTTTCCGCCCTATATCGACAGCCTGCCGGAAGGCGCCCGCGCGCATTGGGCGAGCCTACCGCCGCTGGTGTTTGGCATCTGGGCCTTGTCGGTTTTCTCTGCGGTGATCGGGTCGGTGCTGCTGCTCAAGCGCCAGCAGGTGGCGCTGCGCGTACTGGCAGTCTCCACCACTTCGACGATCTTCACCATGGCGCTGACCTATTCCCGGCCCGGCATCAATTACGATTCCGAACGCGTGTTTGCCGTGTGCATCATCGTCGTCTCGCTGCTGATCCTCAACTACGCCTTCGACCTGGCCAAGCGCGGTATCTTGCGCTGACGCCGCCGCCGTATTGAGCGGCATTGGAGATAGGTGCAAACCGGCGTAAGTTGGCGTCCTCCGGAGAGGATGAACGCCATGACCGAAGACGCGACGCGGATCGGTGCGAAGGCGGGCTGGCATATCTGGCCGGTCGGGATCCTCGCTATAGTGTGGAACGGGTATGGTTGTTTCGACTTCATCATGAAGACGACGCGCAATCCCGCCTATACCGCGCAGTTTCCGCAGGACATTCAGACCTACTGGTACAGCATGCCCTGGTGGATGTTCGGCCTCTGGGCTGTCGGCGTGTTCGGCGCGCTGATCGCAAGCCTTGCGCTGCTGATGCGGAGCAAGACGGCGGTCACCCTGTTCGCCGCTGCGTTCATCGCCTCGGCTGTCAGCTTCTATGTCCGCTGGCAGGAAATCGTGGCGCCACCTGTAGAGGGCATGGAATTCATGCCCGTCGTGATCCTGATCATCGGTTCCACCTTGACGGCCTATGCCTATTGGCAATCGACCCGGGGCGTCTTGCGCTGAGGCGGATTCGGTCTAGCCTTCCGGCCAAAGATATCGGGAGGACGGCATGATCAATGAAAAGAACCTGACCTGGGTGCTGCGCAAGCGGCCGGTGGGGGATTTGCGCGAGGGCGATCTGGAACTCGTCGAGAGCGCGCTGACGCCGCTCGAAGACGGGCAGGTGCGCGCCAAGACGATCTACCTGTCGCTCGATCCGACGAACCGTATCTGGATGAGCGACATGGATGCCTATCTGCCGCCCGTGCAGATCGGCGATGCGATGCGCGGCGGCGGGCTGAGCGTGGTGACCGAGAGCCGGTTCGAAGGCCTCGCGCCGGGCGATATCGTCAATACGGGCCTTGCAGGCTGGGCGGTCTACAACACGCTGCCGGGCGCGGCGCTGGCGAAACTGCCGAAGCTTCCAGGTGTTCCGCTCACGGCCTATATGGGTCCGCTGGGCGCGACCGGGATGACGGCCTATTTCGGGCTGATGGATATTGCCAAGCCCAAGGCAGGCGAGACGGTGGTCGTCTCGGCCGCCGCCGGGGCCGTCGGCTCGATGGTGGGGCAGATCGCGAAGATACAAGGCTGCCGCGTGGTCGGCATCGCGGGTGGCAAGGAAAAGTGCCGCTGGCTGACTGAAGTTGCGGGTTTCGATGCGGCCATCGATTACAAGTCCGAAGATGTCGGCGCCATGCTCGACAAGCACTGCCCGAAAGGCATCGACATCAATTTCGAGAATGTCGGTGGACGGATCATGGATGAGGTGATGGCTCGCCTGAATGACTTCTCGCGCATGCCACTCTGCGGCTTGATCTCGACGTACAATGATACTGCGCCCACGCCGGGACCGTTCAACTTTGCGAACCTCCTGATGCGGCGCACCCTGGTGAAGGGCTTCATCGTCATCGACTATTTCCCGCGCTTCCCGGAAGGCATCCAGCAGATGGCGATGTGGCTGATGGAAGGCAAGCTGAAGTTCGAGACCGATATCGTCGACGGTTTCGAGAAGGCGCCGGCGAGCCTGTCCCGGCTGTTCGAAGGCAAGAACCTCGGCAAGCTTGTAGTGAAAGTGAGCGACGAGCCGGCCTGAAATCCGGTTCAGCTTGCGTTCACGGTTTCCCTTGGCAGTATGAAACCCATTGGGAATCGGGGGATGGGACGGGATGTTGACGGGGATCGGGGCGCAGGTGCGCTTTGGGTTGGCAAGTGCATGCGCGGTGGCACTTGCAGGGTGTTCACACTCGGATTGGGAAGGCGTGGCCATGGGCCTGAACATGGTGGCCGACGACATGGCCGTAACGCTGACACAGGTTCCGGCCTGGCAGTGCGGGCTGAATGCGCAAGACTACGCCGTTTGCGACGATACCGGCGACGGCTTTGCTGACCGTTACGGCGACCCCGACTACGAATTCGTTCACGGTTGGAACTATGGCGTCGCCACGCGCGTGAACGATTATGGTGAGGCCTATCAGTATGACGGCGGTTGCGATTGCTGGCGGCGGCAGCCGTCGCTGGACACGTATCCCCGATAAGGCCCGGCTGCTGGCCTGCCGCATCCGGCTTGCGCTCGGGGTTTCGCCCTGATCTTATACAATCCTGTAACGTTGAACTGGGAGAGCGGGATGTTTTGGCGGCCTTTGTGTGCACTGGCGCTTCTTCTCGCCGCCTGGAGCATGGGCGCCGCACAGGCGCAGGTGAAAGCCGAGGATGTGCCGCTTGAGGAATGGGCGGTCGGTATCCTGGCGGCCGACTGGCGGGCGAGTGACGGCACGCCGATCGAAGCCTTCGAGAATGCGCGCCGCGATCTGACCAAGGCCTTCGGCGCCGCCGGGTTTGACCCTGTCAACATCGCAGACCTTTCCTTGCGGCCGCGCTGGCTCGGCGGCACATCTCTCGTTTCGGAGCTGGCCTTCGCGGCCATCGAATCCCGGGCGCAATCCGCGAAAGCCGGGTGCCTGCTCTATTTCACCTCGCATGGATCGCCGGAAGGCATTGTGCTCGGCAGCGAGGGCCTGCTCAGCCCGGTGCGCCTGGATGCTTTGATCGACGACTGGTGCGGCGAGCGGCCCACGGTCGTTGTGGTCTCGGCCTGTTATTCCGGCGTCTTCATCTCGGCGCTGGCGGCGCCCAACCGGATGGTGATGACGGCGGCGCGGCCGGACCGGTCCTCGTTCGGCTGTAGCGCGGACGCGGACTATCCCTATTTCGATGCCTGCGTGATCAAGTCTCTGCCGGCGGCGGATGACTTCGTGCATCTTGCGAGCCTCACGCGCCGGTGTGTGGCCTTTCGCGAGCGGGCGGAGAACCTCGTGCCGCCGTCCGAGCCGCTGATCCACATGGGCGCGGATGTGGAAGACCTGTTCGTGTTCCTGAACTTCGAGCATCCAGCGCCCTGACGCTCAGGAACGTCAGTTCCCGGACAATGCCTTGAAGGCGCCCTCCAGGTCGCGCTTCAGGTCGCTGGTCGCTTCAAGGCCGATGTGAAGGCGCAGCAATGGGCCTGCGCGGGTCTCTGTCCAGCTTCCCTTCATGCGCTCAAGCTGCTGGTCGCAGGGAATGATCAGGCTTTCGAACCCGCCCCAGGAGAAGCCAAGGGAGAACAGGGAAAGCGCGCTGAAGAAGCGCTCCATGCCGCCTTCCGGCGGCGGGTTGAGGATGAGGCCGAAGAGGCCGTTGGAGCCTGTAAAGTCGCGCTGCCAAAGTACATGGTCCGGGCTGCCGGGGAGGGCGGGGTGGAGCACATCGGCGACTTCCGGGCGGCTCGCAAGCCAGTGCGCCATTTCGAGGCCGGATGCTTCATGTGCCCTGAGGCGCGTGTGCAGGCTGCGCAGGCCGCGCAAGGCCAGGTAGGCGTCATCCGGACCCAGAGCGATTCCCCAGTCTTCCGACGCGGCGGCGATGCGGGCGCCGAGACCGTTGTCGCGTGTCATCACCGCGCCGCCAAAGGCATCGGCATGGCCGACGGCGTATTTTGTCAGTGCCTGAACGGAAATGTCGACGCCGAGCGCCAGCGGCTGGTGCAGCAAGCCCGCTCCCCAGGTATTGTCCAGGATCGTCCGAACACCCTGTTGCTTGGCAGCCGCGGCAATCGCGGGGGTGTCACAGATTTCGAACGTCAGAGAGCCCGGCGCTTCGAGAAAGATCGCCTTGGTGTTCGGGCGAAACAGTGAAGCGATTTCGCCGCCGATGCGCGGATCAAACCGTTCCGCCTCGACGCCCATCGCCTTCAGGCGGCGCTCGCAGAAGCGGGCCGTAGGGCCATAGGCGCTGTCGGTGAAGAGAAGATGGTCGCCGGAACTGACCAGGCTGGCGATCGCCAGGGCGCAGGCCTGCAGGCCATTGCTGGCGAGGCGGGCGTGCTTTGCGCCTTCAAGGTCGCACAGCGCCGCTTCAAGTTCGCGGTGCACGGTCAGGCCCATGCGGCCATAGGTGGGCTTGGCGCCGTAGAGGCCGGCTTCGTCGCGGAACAGGACGGTGGAGGCGCGCTCCAGCGGCGGGTTGACGGTGACACGGCCGAGACGGTCCGCGCGCGTGTGGATCAGGCGCGTTTCGGGGGCCGCCTCGTCCTTTTTCACGCGGGCGCCTTCGCGATGGGCCGCGACGGATCCGACGCCCATTCCGCCCAGGAACCGTCATAGACGGCGACGTCCCAGTTGCCGAGGCGGGCAAGGGCGAGCGCGGTGATCGCGGCCGTGACGCCTGAACCGCAGGTCGTGACCGTCGGGGCGAGCGGGTCTTTGAAGAGGCGCTTCAGGTCCGCTGCCCGCTTCATGTGGCCGTCTTCGGTGATCAGGTGGCTGCCGGGCACGTTGACGCTGCCGGGGATGTGGCCGGACGGCAGACCGGCGCGCGGTTCCGGATCGCGGCCAAAGAACCGGCCGTCCGGGCGCGCATCGATGATGACTGTGCGGGCTGCGGCGATCAGGTTTTCCAGTGCCTTGCCATCCATCACCAGATCGCTGCGGACGCGCGGCGTGAAGTGGCGTTCGCCGGTGATCGGCGGCATGTCGTCCAGCGGCCCGCCTTCTTCCACCCAGGCATTCAGGCCGCCATCCAGCACGTGCACATCCTGGTGGCCCATGACGCGGAACATCCACCAGGCGCGGGCGGCGGCGAAGAAATTGTTCTGGTCGTAGAGGATGATGCGGTTGCCATCCCCAAGCCCGAGCCGGCGCACGCGCGAGGAGAATTTCACGGCGTCCGGCAGCATGTGCGGCAGGTGCGTGGAGGTGTCGGCGATATCATCGATATCAAAGTGGACAGCCTTGGGGATGTGCCCGCGCATCCAGGCCTGACGACCGGTTTCTGGCGGGTTTGTGAAAGGGGCAAACCAGGTCGCGTCCACGATGCGCACATCGGGGGCTTCGATATTCTTGAGCAGCCATTCGGCGCTGACGAGGGGGTCACCAGTTTCCATTTGTCTATTTCTCCATCCAGGCCGGCACGGGCAATCCTTTTCCGCGCAGGAACTCAGGATTATAGAGCTTGGATTGGTACCGGTTACCGTAGTCGCACAAAATCGTCACGATGGTGTGGCCGGGGCCGAGGTCCTTCGCGAGGCGGATGGCGCCGGCGATGTTAACGCCGGCCGAGCCGCCGAGGCAGAGGCCTTCTTCTTCGACCAGCCGGAACAGAACGGTCAACGCCTCGTCGTCATTGATGCGGTAAGCCTTGTCGACTTCGATGCCTTCGAGGTTCGCCGTGATGCGGCCCTGGCCGATCCCCTCGGTGATGGAGGTGCCTTCGGCTTTCAGTTCGCCGGTCGTGTAGAAGGAATAGAGCGCCGCGCCGCCGGGATCGGCGATGCCGATCTGGACCTTCTTGTTCTTTTCCTTGAGGGCAAGAGAGACCCCGCCGAGCGTCCCGCCGGAGCCAACGGCGCAAATGAAGCCGTCCAACTTCCCTTCGGTCTGCTGCCAGATTTCCTGCGCGGTAGTGGCGTAGTGGGCGCGGCGGTTCGCCTGGTTGTCGAACTGGTTGGCCCAGATCGCACCGTTCGGCTCGCTGGCGGCGAGTTCCTCGGCAAGGCGTCCGGAATAGCGGACATAGTTGTTGGGGTTGGCGTAGGGGACCGCGTCAACCTCGATCAGTTCGGCGCCGAGCAGGCGGATCGCGTCCTTCTTC
>JBBSAZ010000088.1:0-7949 GCA_038251755.1 Caulobacterales bacterium | reverse complement strand
CGGTTCACGACATCGCAGCAGGCCTTGACGCCAACGGCGCGGTCCACGGCGGGGTCATAGACCCATTTCTCGGCGCCGGTTTTTGCGTCGAGTGCGTAGACGACCGACCAGGCGGAGGTGACGTACATGACGCCATCGACCACGATGGGGGTCGATTCGACGCCGCGATTGGTGGCGAGGTCATAAGTCCAGACCACGCCAAGCTGGCTGACGTTTTCCTTGTTGATCTGGTTCAGTTTCGAGTGGCGCTGCTCGTCATAGGTGCCGCCATAGGTGAGCCATTCATCGGCCGCGCTGGCGGTGGAGATCCGCGCCGTATCGACGGCGGCGAAGCCTTCGGGCTCTGCGACCCGGGCCTGCCGATCGCCGCAGGCGGCGAGCAGAAGCGCCGTTCCGGCCAGAAGCGCCGGGCCTGCCCAGCTGCGCAAGTTCCTGATGTTCATGAATGCCTCCCAAGCGGCGCCCCGTCCGGATTGGCGGCGGGGTCTGTCGTCGCGCAGACTAGCTATTCATGGGGCAATGTCGAGGTGTGACGCGGCGGGAGCAGGGTTCAGGCGTGGGCAGCGACGCGAAGCTCGTCCCGGGCGGTCAGGATGGCGGCTTCGACGGCGGCCTGCCAGGCGTCGATGGTCTGCGCGCCCTCGGCGGCCTTGGGGAAATTTACGAGGCGAGAGGCGCTGACGACACCGCCCTCGCCGCCGGTCAGGCCGGCGCACGCTTCGGCTGCCGCCGCTCCCTGTGCGCCATAACCGGGAACCAGGAACATCGCTTTCGGGGCGACCGCGCGGACCCGGCGCGCTTCTTCCGGAGCCGTGGCGCCGACGACCATCATCAGGTTGGACCAGCCGCAGGGGCTCATCAGACGCTCTGTCAGCGGACGCAGGGCTTCGGCGACGCGCATGTAGAGCGGTTCACCCCCGGTATCGAGCATCTGGAAATCCGCCGCGCCGGGGTTCGACGTACGCACCAGCACGACGATGCCTTTGCCATTTGCCTCGGCGCGTTTGGCAAAAGGCTCCAGCGTGTCGAGCCCCATGTAGGGGTTCAGGGTGAGAGCGTCAGATTCGAAAAAGCCGCCTTGCGACAGATACGCTTCCGCATAGCCTTCGGCGGTAGAGCCGATATCGCCGCGCTTGGCGTCCATCAGCACCAGCAGGCCGGCATCCCGGGCGGCGCGGGCGACGGCTGCCAGGGCGGCCATGCCGCCGGGACCCAGGCGTTCGAAGAACCCGGCCTGCGGCTTGATGACGGCGACCTTGCCGGCGGCGGCCTCGACCAGTGCGCGGCCCCAGTATTCGAGCCCGCGGGCGGTATCGCCCCCGAACAAGGCAGGGACCATTCCGGGATGCGGGTCAATGCCGACACAGAGGGGACCAAAGCGGCGCACACCGTCAGTCAGCCGGGAGGCGAAATCGCTCATGGGACTACCTCGCAGGTGACTTTGACGACCTGTAACCTGCGCCGCGCATTGTCGGAAGGTGTGCCATAGCCGGAGAGTTCGAAAGAATCGGCAGGTCCCGGCTGCAGCTCGACCCCGAGTTTCGTCAGGAAATCCTGGATCGATTGCGGCGCGGTGGTGTAGATTCGGCCGCGGCGGGGACTTTCGGCGACGACCACGCCCCGCACAGCGCCGCTGGCATCGAACATCGGCCCGCCGGAGATGCCGCCGAGCGTCCCATTCAGGCCTTCCGTGCGGCCGATCTCGTTCCAGGCGAGGATCGGCGCGTCACCTTCCCGGCGGCCGCGCGTCACGAGGCGCGAACGCCCGGCGAGCTCCGTCGCCAGCTCGCCCGGCAGGCCTTGCGGGAAGCCGACCGCGAAGCCCTTTGTGCCGATGTTGAGCGGCGAGGCGAGCTCAAGGGTCACCGGGAAGGGGCTGCGGCCTGTGGAGAGCAGCGCGAGGTCGTGGCCGTCATCCACTGCGATCGCCGCGACCGGCACATAGTTCCCGGGAGCGACTTCGAGCGTGACCTTGGCGCAGCCTTCGACGACATGGCGCGCGGTGAGCCAGTCGCCCTGTTCGTTGACGGCGAAAGCTGTGCCGACCCCGTTCTGCGGCTCGCCCACCTGCACGAGGACCATCTCATCCAGGGGTGAGGCATCCGGCAGCAGCGGGCCCATCTGCTCGGCAAACTCTTCGGCAAATTCCGACTGCGGCGCCGGCGCTGGCGCATCCGCGTCCGGCGACAGGGCGAAGATCACCGCGAGCATCAGCCCGAGCGCGCCAACATAGATGAGCCAGTCGAAGGATCGCATCGGGTCTTTATAACCTCTGCAGCACAGGGTCCCAGAGGCCAGCTGCAAGGATCAGCGCGGCGGACAGCTTGGCAGCGGCCAGTACGGTGGCGGCGCCGATCTCGTCATTCGCGATGCGGGCCGGAATGTCGCGCAGGATGAGGTCCACCACGCGGTAGGCGATCAGCTGCATGAGGAGGGCAATCGCGCCCCAGATCAGAAGACCCGGCAGCGTCATCGAGGAGGCGAGGGTTGAGGAAATCGGAATGGCGAGGCCGATGATGGCACCGCCAAGCGCGACCCCGGCTGCCGTGTTGCCGGAGCGCACAAGGGAGAGCTCCTTCCAGGGCGTCAGCAGCACATAGACCGTCGACGCCATGAGAAGCATCAAGCCAGCCGCGCCTGTCGACAACAAGAAGCGGGGAAACGCCGCATCGAAGGCGCTGATTTCTCCACCAAACAGCATCTATCGCCCGTCCTCTCTATATTACTGCAGGATATTCTGATCAGGGTTGCCAGAGCGCCCCGCCGTCCCTACCCCATGGCCTACTCACTGGCCAACCGCGCCTCAAGGAGACACATCGCATGCTCAAGGGAAAAACCGCCCTCGTAACCGGCTCGACCAGCGGGATCGGCAAGGCGATTGCCACCCGTCTTGCCGCCGAAGGCGCCAATGTGATCCTGAACGGTTTCGGTGACGCCAAAGAAATCGAAGCGCTTCGCGCCGGTCTCGAAAGGGATCATAAAGTAAAAGCCGGGTTTTCGGGCGCCGACCTGACCAAGGCGGAGGCCATCGAGGCCATGATGGCGCAGGCGGCCAAAGACTTCGGCGGCGTCGATATCCTGGTCAACAATGCGGGCACGCAGTTTGTTTCCCCCATCGAAGACTTCCCGGTCCCCAAATGGGACCTGATCATCGCCCTCAATCTCTCGTCGGCGTTCCATACGACGCGCCTCGCCTTGCCTCACATGAAATCGAAGAAATGGGGGCGCATTCTCAACATGGGCTCAGCCCATGCCAAGGTCGCTTCACCCTTCAAGTCGGCCTATGTGGCCGCCAAACATGGCCTCTCCGGTCTGACCAAGACGACGGCGCTGGAAGGGGCGACGTCCGGCGTCCGGGCGAACCTGATCTGCCCCGGATACGTATTCACCCCGCTGGTCGAAGGCCAGATCGCCGATACGGCGAAGGCGCGCGGTATGACCGAGGATCAGGTGAAGAATGACGTGCTGCTGGCCGCGCAGCCGACGAAGGAGTTCGTGACGGTCGAGCAGATCGCCGCGATTGCCGCGTTCCTCTGCTCACCGGCGGCGGATTCGATCAACGGCGCCGAGCTGTCCATCGATGGCGGCTGGACGGCGCAGTAAGCGCCGCATTGACCGCAGGCGGCCGAAGGGCCATTTTGACGCTACATGCTGAAACGCGCCCTCCTCCTCTGTCTTGGCCTCTGGCTGATCGCGGCCAGCGGCCTGTCGGCGCATGCCGGGCCTTGCGGCATGGAAAGCCAACTGATCGAGGCTTCGGCGACCACCGAGACCCACGCCCATTGCGACATGATGGCGGCGCCTGAGCCTGCAGCGCCTGACCATCCGGATACGGACGCCAATTGCTGCTGCCCGGCAGTGCTGACTGCCTTGCCTGCGCCAGCCTTGCCCGAGGCTACAACCCTTGCGTTTGCCATGACGCCGGACTTCCCGCTGGAGGCGCGCGCCGCCTCGCGCACTCAAACACCGGAGCCCCGTCCGCCGAAAGCCTGATCCTCCGTAGACGTTGGATCAACTTCGGACAAAGGACCGGCATCATGCCTCCTCGATACCTTGTTGCAGGGCTTGCCCTCGCAGCGCTTGCCGCGCCTGCCAGCGCCCGGCCCGTTTCCTATGCGGGCGGCTGGACGCTGATGCAGGAGAATAATGGGATGTATTCATCCCTGCACGCCCACTACTCACCGACGGCAACCGACTCGATCGGCCTCTATGTCGAACAGAACTGGGACATGGATACGCGCTTTACCGGCCTCCAGTATAACCGGCTCGTCCGGCGCTGGAATGCACCTGAAAGTCAGGGCAATCTTTACTTCAAACTGGGCGCCGGCGCCGTAGACCCCTTCGATGGCGGGGAAACGGAACTCGGCAGTTTTGCCGGGATCGCCGCAGATTGGGAAACCCGGCGCGTGTTCGTCTCCTATGACGCGCGCGCCCGCGATTATGGTCCGGACGAAGGCGTCTCCCATGCCGCCCGGCTGGGCGTTGCACCTTATGTGGCGGAGTTTGGCGATCTCCACACCTGGGCCATGGTGCAGGTGGAAAACCATCCGGATGCGGACGAGCCCGTCACCGTGACACCTCTCCTGCGCTTTTTCAAAGGCCCCCTGCTTGTCGAGGCCGGGTACACGCTTGAGGCGGAAGAATTCCTGCTCAACTGGACCTGGCGCTTCTGATACACTCATTCTCAAAGGACCAAACTGATGAAACTCCTGAAAACTCTTGTTCTCGCCGCGGCGCTTTCGATGGCGCCGTTAGCCGCCCTTGCCTCGCCGGAGACTTCCACCATGGCCGAACCCGCTCCCGGCGAAATCCTGATGGCCAATGTGAACGGCCTCGTCTGCGATTTCTGCGCCCAGTCGATTCGCAAGATCGTCGGCAAGGATGACGCCGTGCAGAAAGTCCATGTGGACCTTTCGAAGGGGCAGGTTCGCGTGGACCTGAAGCCCGGCAAGTCATTGGACGATGCCGCGCTTGAGAAACTGATCCGCAAGGCCGGATATTCTCTGGTGTCGGTTGACCGGAACATCGCGAAATGACGGACACGGATGAAATCCGCCCGCCGAGCACGCTGCCCGCGTTTCTCTCGCTGTTCACGTCTACCGGCACGCTGATCTGCTGCGCCCTTCCGGCACTGCTGGTCAGCCTCGGGGCCGGGGCCGTGATGGCGGGGTTGATCGAGGCGGTGCCGCAGCTGGTATGGCTCGGCAAGAACAAGGCGCTGGTGTTCGGCGTAGCGGGCGTGTTGCTGCTCGTCTCGGGGGCCTGGCAATGGCATGCGCGCAGCCTGCCCTGCCCGGCCGACAAGGCGCAGGCCGCCGCCTGCGCGCGGGCACGGCAAGTCAGCTGGATCGTCTGGGGACTGAGCGTCGCACTTTACGCCATCGGCTTTTTCTTCGCCTTCCTGGCCGCGTCGATCTTCTACTGACGGTCTTCGCCCCCTCGCCCTTCAGGCGAAGGGGCGAGCCATCAGGCGGGTTTGAAGGTCAGAGCCACGCCGTTATTGCAATAGCGCAGGCCAGTCGGCGCCGGGCCGTCTTCGAAGACATGGCCCTGGTGGCCGAGGCAGCGGGCGCAGTGATACTCGGTGCGCGCAATGAAGAGCTTGCGGTCTATGCTCGTGGCGAGCGTGCCCGGAATGAAGTCCCAGAAGCTGGGCCAACCGGTGCCGCTGTCGTATTTGGCATCGGAGGAGAAGAGGGCGAGATCGCAACCGGCGCAGTGAAAGATGCCGGCACGTTTTTCGTCGTTGAGCGCCGAGGTGAAAGGGCGCTCCGTGTCGTGCTTGCGCAGAACGGAGAACGCGGCGGGCGCGAGCCGGGTCTTCCAGTCTTCTTCACTGAGCGCGCGCCACTCGTCATCCGAATATTGAGACGGCGTGGCGGCGCTGGCCTTTGGCGTGCCGCCCGAACAGGCGGCAAGAACGGCAGTAGCGCCGGAAGCGAGGAAGAGACGGCGGGAGAAGATGGACTGGGTCATGGCCGCAATACGCACGGGCAGGCCCGGTGGTTCAACTCAACTCGCTGTGATCCGGTTTCAGAAGCGCCTACTCCGCCGCTCGCATGATCGATTCCATCCGCTGGATCCACACGATCCAGGCCTTGCGGCCCTTGTCCGTGAGGAAGACGCGGGTCTGGGGCTTCTTGCCGACGAAGCGCTTTTCCTGCGTGACGTAACCCGCCTCCTCCAGTTTCTTCAGATGGGTCGAAAGGTTGCCATCGGTGGCGCCGACCTTGTCGCGCAGTTCGCCGAAGATAGCGGGGCTGGCGGCGGAAAGGTAGGCCATGACGCCGAGACGCAGGCGGCCGTGGATGACATCGTCGATGTCGTTATGGTCGAAAGGGTTGTCCTCGCTCATGGATGGGCCCTCGGGTCAGACGGTTTCAGAGGGTTCGGCCCGCATCATCAACACCCCGGGGATGAAGACGGCCGCGAACGCGGAGGCGGCGCCGACAAGCCAAATGTATTCCGTACCCGTCAGGAAGGTCGCGGCGAGGACGCCTGCAAAGGCCGCCACACCGGCAAATTTCAGGGCCGAACTGCCGGTCATTGCGCCAGTGACGAATTGGCCGATGCCATAGAGGCCGAGCACCATGGGCACGGACCAGTAGAAGCCCTCAATGCCCTCACCGGTGAAGAAGACGCGGGCCATAAGGCCGGCGAAATAGACAAACAGGAAGAACCCTGACGTCGTCCAGAGGACGCCCTGGACGCGGTTTCCGGTGGAGGCCCCGCCCGGCTTGCCGCGCATGGCCGAGACCAGCAGGAACTGACCGATGCCGCCGGCAAGGCCGATGCCGAGCCACATGATCCAGTAAGCCGACGGCGCGAGGCCGAAGGCGCCGGTGGCGATCAGGTAATGTCCAACATAAGCGAGGGTGACGAGCCCGCCCCACATAACGAGGAACCGCCCGCCGAGCAGCGGCGCGTTCTGGCCGGCTTCAGCAAGGTCACGGACGTAGGCGAGGTCACTCGAGAGGGTTCCGGGGGCGGCCATTCTGTATCTCCTATAAAGTGCTTTGAATTTCAAAGTATTTGATACGTTGCTGCGTGTCAAGCGGGACGCCGGTTGCGAAATGACCGTGAACCTGAAATACAACTTCTGTTTGTATTTAAAGGTATAGATATGCACAGATTGAAATCGGATGCAGAAATCCAACCCCTGCCCAACGGGTTTGAGCTGACGGAACTCAATCCGGAATTCCTACAAAATCCGCATCCGATCCTCGACCGGCTGAGGCAGGAAGCGCCGCGCCACATTCACGCGCATGCGCATTTCCCGGACGCGCTCAAAGGGCTGTATCTCACACAGATCGAGGATGTCCGCGCGATCTTCGCTGATGGCAGCTACAAGCGCGATCCGCGCGCGACGCCGCCCGGCTCTCTCGCCCGCGCATTTGCGCCCGCCGCCGTGATGCAGGATGGGCCGCACGGGAACCTGCTTTACCTTGACGGGGCGCAGCACCGGCGCGTGCGCAGCCTCGTCTCGCGGGCCTTCACGCCCAAGTCGATCCTGGCGAAGCGGGCGGAAATCGAGGCGATTGCCACACGGCTGCTGGCGGAGGCGGCACAGAAGCCTGACTTTGATTTCATCTCGGAATATGCCGCTCCCTTCCCCATCTATGTCATCGGCGACATGCTGGGCCTGCCGCGATCCGATATGCCGCAATTCCGGCAATGGTCCGAAGATCTGATCTTTGTGTTCAATCCACTGCGCTCGCCGGATGAGGACCTCCGGCAATTGGAGGCTTTTGCCGGGCTGGACACTTACTTCGCCGATGCGATTGCGCAGCGGCGCGTGCGGCCCACTGAAGATTTTCTGTCGGCCATCGTGCATGCGGAAACCGAGAGCGAATCCAAGCTCATCGACACTGAAATCTCGACGCTGCTGCTTCTGATCCTGCTCGCCGGGAACCTCACCACCGCCGATGTGCTCGGCAATGGTGTGCATG
>JBBSAZ010000087.1:0-7966 GCA_038251755.1 Caulobacterales bacterium | reverse complement strand
TTCGACCGGAAACCTAGTTTTAGCTTCTGATCCTTAAGTACTGTTCCCGAGGCTACTCTGCCGCAAGGTGAACAGTGTTCTCCTTTCGCCGGGCAGATCCTATATTGCCGGGGCAGACGAGGGAAAATCGCAATGCGCGCCAACACACTGACACTCCTGATCGGGGTGAGCCTGTCGAGCCTGATGTTCAGCGCACCGGCCCAGGGCGAGACCCTTCCGGAAGCGGTGGCGGCGGCCTTCGCGACCAATCCCCAGCTGGAAATCGAGCGCTACCGGACGGATATCGCCCGCGCCAACCTCGATCTGGCGCGCTCGTCCGGCCGGCCGCAGGTGAACCTGTCGGCAAGCGGCGGGTACCAATCCATCGACACCAACGCCGCTTTCGCCTTCGGCCTGGGCGACCAGCCCCTCGCCAGCACGCAGCTGCAGACCGTGCAGCCGATCTATACCGGCGGGCGCATCAGCGCCGGCATCCGGCGCGCCGAGGCGGGAATCGATTCGGCGGACCGGACATTTGACGCCGCGCGCCAGGACCTGATCCTCGATGTGGTGACGGCGTATGTCGACGTGCGGCGAGACCGCGAGACGGTGGCGATTCGCAAGAACAATGTGGACGTGACCGGCGAGCAGGTGCGCGCGGCGGAAGACCGGTTCGAGGTTGGCGTCGTGACGCGGACCGACGTGGCGCAGGCGCAGGCCCGGCTGGAAGGCGCGCGCGCCGCCCTCGCCGGCGCGGAAGCGGCGCTGGAAGGCAGCTCGGCATTCTACCAGTTCCTGACGGGGCAGCCGCCGGGCGATCTGGCCGAGCCGCCGCCGTTCCCGCCCCTTCCGGCGAATGTCGAGGAAGCGTTTTCAGACGCGGTAGCAAACAATCCGTCGATCCTGGCGGCGCGGGAAGACCTTCGCGCGGCCTCGGCCGGCGTGGACGAGGCCAGAGCGGCCGGGCGCGCGCAGATCAGCCTCGTCGGCACGGCCGGCGTGCAGGAAACCTATGGCGACACAGGCCAGCGCGATACCAGCGTGTCGGCGGTGGCGCAGGGCCGGATTCCGCTGTTTTCGGGCGGGGCCATAAAGGCGCAGGTCAATTCGGCGAAGCTGCAGCGCGAACAGGCGCGGCGGCGTATCGATGCGTTCGAGACTCAGGTGCGGGCACAGGTGGCGCAGTCCTGGTATGGCTATGATGCCTCGACGCGGGCCATTGAGGCCTCGCGCCGGCAGGTCGAGGCGGCCGAGATTGCCTATGAGGGCGCCAAGGAAGAACTGGCCGTGGGCGTGCGTACGACGCTGGACGTGCTGGACCAGGAACAGCAGTTGTTCGAGGCCCGGCTGGCGCTGGTCGGCGCGGAGCGGGATGCCTATGTGGCGGCCCACCAGCTGTTGCGGGCCATCGGCGGCCTGGACACTATCGGCTGAGTCTCTGGCCTTCCGGGCGCTAACGCGTTAACTTTGTCAAAGGGTTGTTAACCGGATTCGGCCTACGCCTGAGTCCAGATCCGGGAAACGATTCCAGCAACGAGGGGCTAAGATGGCCAACGAAGCGCACAAAGAGCCAACGATGGAGGAAATCCTCGCATCGATCCGCAAGATCATCTCGGATGACGAACCCGTGCCGGTTCGCACGCCGGGCGCGGCGGCGGCAGCGACCCTCCGGGAAGTCGCGCCCGAGCCGGTCAACGATTACGAAGACGTCGAGGACGCTACCGTCGGCGACATTCTGGACGACGGCGACCAGGCGATGTTCGAGGCGGAAGAGGATCTGGCGCCGCGGCCTGCCCCTGCCCCGGTCTCGACCAAGCTGACCGGCCCGGAGTTCACGTTTGAAGAAATGCTGGGCTCGGCCCGGCAAGCCGCGGCCGAACCGGCTCCGCCGCCCGTGACGCCGATCACCCGCACCGCGCCTGCCCGCCCCTCTTTCCCCACCCCGGAGACGACCCCCATGCAAACCAGCGCCCGCTACGCCCAGACCGCCCTCACCGACGAGCACACGGCGGACGTTGCCGCCGGCGCGCTCGGCAAGCTGATCTCGAAAATGGAGATTGCCGGCGACAACACGATCGAAGGTCTCGTCAAGGAGATGCTGAAGCCGATGATCAAGGATTGGCTCGATGCCAACCTCGCCAACATCGTCGAAGAGAAGGTAGAGGCCGAAGTCCAGCGTATCGCCCGCATGGCGCGCTAGCCTCATTTCCCAAACTTGATATAGGGAGCGGCGCGCCTTCACCGGCGCGCTTTTCTTTTGTGCCTTTACCGGACCCCAGCCAGACGATGCTTGACCAGAGATTTGACCCCGCCGAAGCCGAAGCCCGGATCTACCAGACCTGGGAGGACGCCGGCTGCTTCCGCCCGTCCGGGGATACCAGCGCGCAGGCCTATTCGATCGTGATTCCGCCGCCGAACGTGACCGGCGTGCTGCACATGGGCCATGCGCTCAACAATACGCTGCAGGATGTGCTGATCCGGTTCGAGCGGATGCGCGGCAAGAATGTGCTGTGGCAGCCGGGCACCGATCATGCGGGCATCGCGACGCAGATGGTTGTCGAGCGCCAGCTGGCGAAGGAAGGTAACAACCAGGACCGCCGCACCATGGGACGCGAGGCGTTCCTGAAGCGCGTCTGGGCGTGGAAGGAAGAATCGGGCGGCTCGATCAAGGAGCAGCTGAAGCGGCTGGGCGCCTCGTGCGACTGGTCGGTCGAGCGGTTCACGATGGACGAAGGCCTGTCGAAGGCCGTTACGAAAGTGTTCGTCGACCTGCACAAGAAGGGCCTGATCTACCGCGACAAGCGGCTGGTGAACTGGGACCCGCATTTCCAGACGGCAATTTCCGATCTGGAAGTCGAGACGCGCGAAGTCGCGGGGCACTATTGGCACCTGCGCTATCCGCTGGCGGACGGGGTGACCTATGATCATCCGCTCAAGGATGAAGACGGCAACGTCACGTTCGAGAAGCGCGACTATATCGTTGTGGCGACCTCGCGGCCTGAGACGATGCTGGGCGACACGGGCGTGGCGGTGCATCCGGAGGATGCGCGGTATGCGGGGCTCGTCGGCAAGGAGGTTGTGCTGCCGATTGTCGGGCGGCGGATTCCGATCGTGGCGGATGAATATGCGAACCCCGAGAAGGGTTCGGGCGCGGTGAAGATCACGCCGGCGCATGACTTCAATGACTTTGAAGTTGGCAAGCGCGCGGGGCATGCGCCGCTGAACATCCTGACGGCGGTCGCGGCCATCGTGGACGGCGCGGAAGCCGATGCGGCGGGTATTCCCGCTGAGCTGCGCGGGCTGGACAGGTTCAAGGCACGCGAGGCGGTGGTTGCTGCGTTTGACGCGGCGGGCCTGCTGGAGCGGATTGAGGACCTGAAGATCGAACAGCCATTTGGCGACCGGTCGGGCGTCGTGATCGAGCCGTGGATGACGGACCAGTGGTATGTCGATGCGGCGACGCTGGCGAAGCCGGCACGCGCGGCGGTCGGGGACGGGCGCACGCGCTTCGTGCCGGAGAACTGGACGAAGACGTATTACAACTGGATGGACAATATCCAGCCGTGGTGCGTGAGCCGGCAGCTCTGGTGGGGACACCGGATTCCGGCCTGGTATGGCCCCGCGATGACGACCGAGCCGGACGGCAATGGCGGGCATCAGGTTGCAGTCGATCATTCGGGAAACTCGCCGGGCAAGTTCTTCGTTGCTGCGACCGAAACCGACGCAATTGCGCAAGCGGCAGCGTTCTATCGCCGTCCGGTGAAAACCGCAGCCGACCGCGATGCGGCGCGCAGCGCGATGCTGGCGGGCGATCATGAGACAGCGATTTATCTGTATCAGGACGAAGACGTTCTCGACACCTGGTTCTCCTCGGCGCTGTGGCCCTTCTCGACGCAGGGCTGGCCGGAGAAGACCGAGGCGCTGAAGACCTTCTATCCGACAGCGACGCTCGTGACGGCGTTCGACATCATCTTCTTCTGGGTCGCCCGGATGATGATGATGGGGCTCGAGTTCACCGGTGAAGCTCCGTTCAAGGATGTTTATATCCATGCCCTCGTTCTCGACGAGAAGGGGCAGAAGATGTCGAAGTCCAAGGGCAATGCCATGGACCCGCTAGAGCTCGTCGACGAGTTTGGCGCCGATGCGCTGCGCTTTGCGATGAGCCGGATGGCGGGACAGGGCCGCAACATCCGCCTGTCGAAGCAGGCGGTCGAGAGCAACCGGAACTTCACGACGAAACTGTGGAACGCGACGCGCTTTGCCGAGATGAACGAATGCGGCGCGCCGGGCGAGTTTGATCCGTGCTCGGCGGAGCGGCCGGTGAACCAGTGGATCCTCAGCGAGCTGGCGGACTGTGTGGCCGAAGTGACCAGGGGGATCGAGGAATACCGGTTCAACGACGCCGCCGGCGCGCTCTACAAGTTCGTCTGGAACACGGTGTGCGACTGGTATCTCGAGCTGATCAAGCCGTTGCTGATGGGCATGGATGATGCGGCGAAGGCGGAGACGCGGGCGGTGTGCGGCTATGTGCTCGACGAGTCCCTGAAGCTGCTGCATCCGTTCATGCCGTTCGTGACGGAAGAACTCTGGGAGCGGCGCGCGCCGGGACGCGCGCACGATCAGGGCTTCCTGATGCTGCAGCAGTGGCCGGCCATCACGGAGTTCGGCCAAGCCGAAGCGAGCGCCGAAATCGAATGGCTGATCGAGATGATCACCGAGATCCGCTCGCTGCGGAATGATCTCGGCGTGCCGGCGGGCGCGAAGGTGCCGATGACGCTGGTGAATCCTTCCTCAGTTGATACGCAGCGGCTGGAGCGGAATGACGAAGTGCTGCGCCGGATGGCGCGGCTGGACGAGACGGCGACCGCGCCATCGCAGCCGGCAGGCTCGGTTTCGACGCTGGTTGGATCTTCCGTGGCGGCGCTGCACATCGCCGACCTGATCGACAAGGTGGAGGCGCAGAAGCGTCTCGACAAGGAAATCGCGACGCTCGACAAGGACATAGCAGCGACCGAGAAGAAACTCGGCAACGCGGACTTTGTCGCGCGGGCGCCAGAAGAGATTGTCGAGGAGAACCGGGACCGGCTCAAGGACTGGGCGCTGCGCCGGGAGAAGCTCAAATCGGCCAGGGCTGCGCTGGCCGGAATTGCCTGAGCTTCCAAAGTCGCGCCGCGGTAACGTTTGAGGCATGGATCGCCGCTTCTTGCGGCGATAAAGCGCTTTTCCGGAAGGAAATTGCGCGCTAGGCCCTTTTCCGGAACTCCGAATGGGAACGCGCTACATGACCAAGACCTGGGACAAATCCCGCCTGCCCTCCCGCCACGTCACGGAAGGCCCCGAGCGGGCGCCGCACCGCAGCTATTACTACGCGATGGGTCTCTCCACGAAGGACATCAAGAAGCCGTTCGTCGGCGTGGCGTCCTGCTGGAATGAAGCGGCGCCCTGCAACACGGCGCTGATGCGCCAGGCGCATGCGGCCTCGGTGGGCGTGAAGGAAGCGGACGGCACGCCGCGCGAGTTCTGCACGATCACCGTCACCGATGGGATCGCGATGGGCCATGAGGGCATGCGCTCGTCGCTGGTCAGCCGCGAAGTGATCGCGGACTCGGTCGAGCTGACGATACGGGGGCATTCGTATGACGCGCTGGTCGGCGTGGCGGGCTGCGACAAGTCCCTGCCGGGGATGATGATGGCGATGCTCCGGCTCAACGTGCCGAGCGTGTTTATCTATGGCGGCTCGATCTTGCCGGGCCGGTTCGAAGGCAAGGACGTGACGGTGCTCGACGTGTTCGAGGCCGTTGGCGCGCATGCGGCCGGTTCGAACGAGATGACGACGGCGAAACTTGAAGCGCTCGAGAAGCTGGCCTGTCCGGGTGATGGGGCGTGCGGCGGTCAGTTCACGGCGAATACGATGGCGTGCGTGTCGGAGGCGATTGGCCTTGCGCTGCCGCTGTCGTCGGCGCTGCCGGCGCCGTATCTGGAGCGCGACGCGTATTGCGTCGAGAGCGGCCGGGCCGTGATGCGGCTGATCGAGCAGAACATCCGTCCACGGGATATCTGCACGCGCGAAGCGTTCGAGAATGCGGCGGTGGTTGTGGCGGCCTCGGGCGGCTCGACCAATGCGGCGCTGCACCTGCCCGCGATGGCGCATGAATGCGGCGTGCAGTTCGATCTGAAGGACGTGGCGGAGATTTTCGCCAAGACGCCGTACATCGCGGACCTGAAGCCGGGCGGCAATTATGTCGCCAAGGATTTCGGCGAGGCGGGCGGCGTGCCGATGTTGATGAAGACGCTGTATGAGGCCGGGCTGATCCACGGGCACTGCATGACGGTGACCGGCAAGACGGTGGCCGAGAACCTGAAGGACGTGGTGTTCAACAAGGATCAGAAAGTGATCCGCGAGGCGACCGATCCGATCTCGCCGAATGGCGGTGTGGTGGGCCTCTGGGGATCACTGGCGCCGGACGGTGCGATCGTGAAAGTGGCAGGCCTGAAGGATCTGACCTTCTCCGGCCCCGCGCGCGTGTTCGATGGCGAGGAGGCCTGCTTCGCGGCGGTGCGCGACCGGAACTACAAGGAAGGCGAAGTGCTGGTGATCCGTTATGAGGGACCGAAGGGCGGCCCTGGCATGCGCGAGATGCTGTCGACGACGGCGGCGATCTACGGCCAGGGCATGGGCGACAAGGTGGCGTTGATCACCGATGGCCGCTTCTCCGGCGCGACGCGCGGGTTCTGCGTGGGGCATGTCGGCCCGGAAGCGGCCGAGGGCGGACCGATTGGCCTGATCCGGGACGGCGACATCATCATTCTGGACGCCCTCAAGGGCACCATCGACGTGCGCCTGACGCCGGCCGAGATCGCCGACCGCAAGCGGGACTGGAAACCTCGGATCACGAAGTATGGCTCCGGCGCGTTGCAGAAGTTCGCCAAGCTGGTCGGCCCCGCGCATGAAGGCGCGGTGACGCATCCGGGCTTTGCGGGCGAGCGGCACGTCTACGCGGATATCTGAGCTGGCTCTTTCGGGATGCCTGCGCACACCTTATGCTCGATGATCAGGGCAGGAGCGGGATTCGGGCATGAGTGACAAGGATCAGGCCTCGGTGCCAGGGGCGCCGCTTTCGCTCGGCGACCTGCCGCAGGAGTTTGCCGGCTTCGACCGCATCTACGAGCAGGAAATCCGGCCGACGCTGATCGCCCGTGAAGCCGACCGCATTGCGGCGGCCCGCAAGGCGGTGCAATCCAGGTGGATCGCTGGAGGCGTGGCGGTTGCGGGGATCGGGCTCGGGCTGGCCGTGTTCAAACTTCCGCTTGTCGCCTTTCTGGCGGCATTCGCCGCATTTGGGATCGTGATCTGGGGCAACCAGGGTATTTCACGCCTTGCCGGCGAAGCGAAGACGCTGATCGTGGAGCCCATCGCGCGCCAGTTGAACCTTGCCTTCACTGCGTCGCCGGGCACGTGCGAGTCGATCTACCGGCACAAGGAGGTCGGTGTGGTTCCGAGCTGGGACCGGTCGAAGTACGAAGATCTGGTGATCGGCAAACGCGGCGCGGTGGATTTCGAACTGTTCGAGGCCCATCTCGAAGAGAAGCGCACGACGACCGACTCGAAAGGCCGCACGCAGACGACCTGGGTGACGGTGTTCCAGGGCCAGTGCCTGCGGCTGAACTTTCACAAGACGTTCTATGGCCGCACGCTGGTGACGCGCGACATGGGCTTCTTCAACCGGTTTGGCGGCGGCAAGGGTATGCAGCGCGCCCTGCTCGAGGACCCGAGATTCGAGAAGATCTTTGAAGTCTATACGACCGACCAGGTGGAAGGCCGTTACCTGCTGACACCGGACCTCATGCAGAAGCTGGTCGATCTCGAAGAGGTTTTCCGGGGGGGTAAGCTGAAGGCGGCGTTCGATGGCGGCGAGATGCTGATCACCGTGCAGGGCGGCAACCTGTTCGAGCCGGGATCGATGTTCAAGCCGCTCGACAGCGCCGA
>JBBSAZ010000086.1:0-8094 GCA_038251755.1 Caulobacterales bacterium | reverse complement strand
TTTGAAGGCGGCATCCGTGTGCCGATGTTCGTGAGCTGGCCCGCACGGATTGCAGCAGGCACCGTGATCGATACGCCGGTAGCCCATATTGACGTGATGCCCACACTGGTGGACGCGGCAGGAGCCGACCTGCCGGCAGGTGTAGATATCGAAGGGCGGAGTTTTCTTCCGTTGGCGGAAGGTGAAAGCGGGTTTGAGCGCCCGGACGACGCGCTTTTCTGGCAGAGCGGCTATTACCGCGTCGTGCGGGCCGGTAGCTGGAAGCTGCAGGTGGACGGCAAGCAGGGAAAATCCTGGTTGTTTGACCTATCGATCGATCCCACGGAGGCGAACAACCTTGCCGCCAGCGAGCCGGAGAAACTGGCTGAGTTGCAAGCGCTGCTCGACCGGCATCACGCCGGGGCCCGCGCGCCGCTGTATGCCTCGACATCGGACATTCCGGTGGCGATCGACAAGACGGGCGCCGAGGAACTGACGGCTGGCGACGAGATTGTCTGGTGGCCAAACTAGGCCGGCGCGGGCGAATTGCGGACGATTCGAAAGCCGATATGGCTTGACGAGAACTCTGCCTCCTGCGGCTGGCGTGCGGCGGGTCGGTATCGCCGGCAGAAATTGTCCGCACACAGATAGGATCCGCCTTTTATCGTGTTCGTTCCAGTCTGGTAGGGCGTAGCCGTCCATTCCCACACATTGCCGATCATGTCGTAGAGGCCGATTTCGCTCGGGGCGAAACAGCCTGCCTGGGCGCGGCCGGCGAAACCGTCAATGGCCTGATCCGCGACCGGGAAAAAGCCTTGCCAGGTATTGGCAAGGGGCGCGCCGGACGCATCGTAGGCGCCGGACTGGGCGTTAGCGGGGTCTGGCAGTCCGATGGCGGCCGCGTATTCCCACTCCTCTTCCGTCGGCAGGCGCCCGCCCGCCCATGCGGCGTACGCTTCCGCATCAGCCAGCGTGACATGCACTACGGGATGACGCTCGCGCCCGGAAATGTCCGAGCCCGGACCTTCAGGCGAACGCCACGTGGCACCGGGAACAAGCTGCCAGGTGTCAGTGGGCGCCGCACGCTCGCCGGGCATTCGGAATACTGCGGAGCCTGCAACGGCGCCGCCGGCGGCTGCTCTGCGCTCTGCGGCGGTGACGAAACCGGCCGCGTCCGCAAAGCGGGCGAACTCGGCATTGGTGACTTCATGGGCTAGCATCTCGAAACCATCGACATGCAGGATCAGCTCGGGCGCCTCTTCGGGATAGACGGCATGGGCGCCCTTGCGGAACTGGCCCGCCGGAACTGTCACGAACTGCCCGATGCCGCTGTCCGGCAGGCCGCACGCCGGCAGCGATACATCAGCCTGCGGAGCAACCGTCGGCGCGGCGGCGCTGCACGCGGCAAGGCCTGCAGCGGCGAGCAGCGCGGCAAGCCGCCTCATGGGGCCAGAAGACGGTCCAGCACCAGCCGGAACACGGCGCCAGCCTCATCCGGCGAGAGGTCAGAATCCTGGCGTAGACGCCGCCATGTCTGGAAGCTCGCGGAGGTCTCAATGGCGGCGAAGAGAACGGGATCATTGTTGATCTCGTCCGGAAGAAGCGCCTTGAGGGTCGAGCGCTCGATCAGCAGGTTGCGCCGGTATTCTTCCATCAGAAAGCGGGACTGGAAACGGCGCAGGTTTGCCGAGACGCGAACGGGCATGATGTATTCGTAAATCTCGACGCGCCGGGCGATATGTTCGAAGAACCGCTCGCGCCAGTCGCGCGCCTCAAACGGCGCGAGGATTTTCGGCATCACTTCCGAGGAGATGCGCTCGGCCATCTCGACATACAGGCTGTCCATGTCCTCGAAGTGGCGGAACACCGTACGCAGCCCCACCTCGGCGCGCTCAGCGACGCGGGCGGCGCTCGGGCTCATTTCGCCCTCGCGGATCAGGCTGAACATCGCTTCGATGATCTGCGCACGGCTGCGTTCGCTGCGCTGGCGGCGGCCGTCGGATGTGTCGGACTTGGCGGCCGGGTCGAGCGGGATAATTTTCAGGTCAGGCATTCAGAACGCTTTCGAGACTTCAATCGATGTGTTGGCCGCAGGCAGGGAATAGATGAGACCATCTTCCGCGACCTCCATCGGGCCGTCAAATAAAGCCTGAGCGTCCTTCATGAACAAGGCGTTGAGCGCACGTGAGGGCAGCGGCGGCACGGTATGGTAAAAAACGAGACGCGCGGCGCCGGCATCCTGGGCTGCGCGGGCGGCGTCTGCGGGCGTGGCATGGTAATCGAGGATGTCGTTCAGCACCTTGGCGAGGTCGTCCCTGCCCGCCTCTGCCATGGCTTCGCGCATGCGGATCACCATTTCGGGGTTCAGCGCATCGTGGAACAGCAGGTCTGCTCCGGTGGAAGCGGCTACCAGGTTGGCGTCGTAGATCGAGTCGCCACTGAACGAGACGGAGCGGCCCTTGTAGTCGGCGCGGTAGCCATAGGCGGGCTCGACCGGGGCATGGCTGACCTTGAAGGCGGTGATCGTCAGGCCGCCGGCGTCGAAGACGACTGACTGGCCGCCCGGGCCGGCAGGCATCGTGATGGGAACCGGCGCGCCGCCGCGGCCTTCGGGGTTGGCGATTTCGGCGCCGTGATGACCGGTGCGGTAGGTGCTGTCGATGCGGTAGGCAGCGTTGAAGCCGTTGACGACTTCTTCAACGCCGGTGGGTCCGTGGACGGGCATGGGCACATCCCGGCCGCCATTGATCCAGGCCTGCATCAGGAGTTCACCGAGGCCGTCCAGATGATCCGAGTGAAGATGGGTCAGGAAGACCGCATCGATCTCGGCGACGGGATAGCCCATACGCGTCAGGGTGCGCACACCTCCGGAGCCTGCATCGATGATGATGTGCTGGTCGCCTGCGATGATGGCGAGACACGGGCCGCCGCGCCGGGGGTCAGGGAACGGAGAGCCCGCGCCGCAGACATAGACGTGAAGACCATCGACCAGACCGGCGGCCGTGTTGCGGCCGATGTTCTGCTTCACGGCGCGTTCGAACAGGAACTCCGATATCGGCACACGGAAGACCTGAGCGCCCGCAAAAAGGATGGCGGCAGCGGCACCGGCGATGAGAAGAGTCCAGCGAACGGGGCCCATATGCATCAACTTTGCGCCTTGATCATTTCCAGGAAGGGCGACGCGACAGCGGTTTGCGGCAGCACCGTTTCAATGTTCAGCTGACCCTTGAGTCCGGCCGAGCGATGCACGGCGATTTCGCGCCACTCCTCGGAAAGAGACATCCGCACCATCGAGGCGCGGTCGGGATACGTCGCAATGGCAACTTCGTCCCAGAGTTCCTCCACCTGTCCGAGAGCGAGGAAGGTGACGTCGCCGGCGAAGATGCCGCGCCCGCCGAACTTTGGCAAAAGTTCCGCAACCGCGCGGCCATAAATGAGGTAGGCGTCACGGCCGGAAAGATCACAGGGCCGGCCATCATCGTATTGGGCCTTGTCCTTGAACTTCAACAAATTGACCATGAAGATCGGGCCATCCGGCCCCTTCTCCATCATCTCCGAAAAGCGCGCGGGATCGGTTGGGAAAACTTCGTTCTGGACTTGCATGTCTATTCCTCCTTAGGCGGACTGTCCGGCCTGTCGTTTCAATTCTTCCTCGATCACCCAGAGGCGGTCCTGTCCCCAGGTAATGACGTCGCCCACACGGAAGCTGGGCACACCCCAGACCCCGAGCGCCATCATTTCGGCGCGGTTGGCTTCCGCTTCGGCGCGCCAAGCCTCCGAATCCAGCTGCTGGCGGGCGGTGCCCCAGTCGAGACCGGCGGCCTCAACGATCTGGCGAAGGCCCGCATCACTGCCGGCATCGATGCCCTTAGACCAGACGCCTGAGAGAAACGCGTGGCAATACTCGAATCCACGCCCCTGCGCCTTCGCCCAAGGCAATATCGAATACCCTCGCTCCACGGGCTTGCCGACGGGGTCAGCTATCTTGCCGAAGGGTATGCCGCGGCGGCGGGCTTCGCGGGCCGTATCGAATGTGATGTAGCGGCTTTTCATACGCGGCACCGGCAGACCGCGCATGACCATCGGCAGGACGTAGCGCAGCTTCAGCTCGGCGCCATAGGCATCGGCGAGCGCCTTGGCGCGGGACGCCGCGATGTATGTGTACGGACTTCTGAAGGATAGATAGTAGTGCAGCTCCAGCGGCGCGGCGGGGCGTGCGCCGCCGGAGGGCGACGCAGGCGGCGAAAAGATCAGGGCTCCGCCGGGGTCCGGCTTGCGCGCACCGAGTTCGATCAGGCGGGCTTCGAGATAGTGAAGCCGGTCGACGCCCCAATACCATTCGCCGCCATAATGGAATGTGCCGCCAAGATAGTGGCCGAGCTCCTCACGGCGGGCATTTCCGGCGGCGAGGTCAATTGCCGGCGCTTCGCCGTCGAGGGTGCCGTTCCAGAGGGCGTCGCCGATCGCAGTCACTTCGGCGACGAAACTGCCTGCTTCAATCGCGGCCTTGAGCCGGGCATTGGCGCGCTGGATCTGGGCTGCGCCGAGCTGCGCGCCCGGATCCGCAAACGTGAGTCCCGCTTTGCGGGCCAGGCGCTGGGCGTCTGCGCGGGCGTAGGCTTCCAGCCGCTCTCGCTCCGGCGCCGCCCAATCGGCCGGTGGGCCAACGAGGTGGACTTTCAGCGCAATGTCGTAGCGCGCGAGGAGGTTTGCCAGCACCTGCGCGGCCAAGTGCGAATAGGGATCCGCCGCTTCGTGGAAGTACTCGACCGTGTGAGGCGCTGCAGCCGCAAGGCGCCGGGATTCCTGCATGGCTCGGTTCCGTTTCAGTCTCTTTTCGCCGGTAAATATCGCGGCAATCCGCGAAACCAGAAAGGTTTTCAGGGACATGAGGGGGAGCCCCCTGCCAGGTGCCGGGGGGCGCCGTGTGCGAGCAGCAATGCAATGCGAACCATCGGGCTCCCCGAGCCTTACTTATGAAACGGGTATTATGGCACTTGAAGTGCCATAACTATGAAGATTGCTCAAGTCTTTTGCTTGCGGCGGCGCCAGAGGAGCAAGCCGCCCGCAATCAAGGCGAAAAGTGCGATGCCGCCGCCGATCAAGTAGGGCCGGTAGCGTTCCTGCTGGCGAGCGAGCGAATGGCGGGTGACCTCATCGAGAGAATTGTAGCCTTCCGGGACTTCCAGCACGCCGACGCGTTTGCTGTAGACCGCATATTCCGTGGACAGATCATCGTAGATTTCAGGGAACGACGCGCTGAGGTCTGTCGTTTCGCCCGGATCCTGTGACAGGTCATAGAGACGCCAACGGCCGTCGCCATGCGGCAGCTGGTTGCGGGTGATTTTGTAGTCGCCCTTGATGACGGCGGCATTGCCGGAAACTTCGATGACGATCGCATCGTCCGGTCCATAGACGGTGTCGGTCTCGCCGCGCAGCAGCGGCACGAGGCTGCGGCCGGTCATGGGCTTTGCGCCTTCCGGGTCCGGCGCGCCGCCTGCGAGGGCAAGGAGAGTCGGCGCGACATCGGTCACGAAGGCGCGCGCATCGACGCGCTCGCCTTCACCGAGGCCAGCGCCGGCCATGATGAAGGGCACGCGGATGCCGCCTTCCGAGCCGAGGAACTTGAACTTGTCATGCGGTGAGGCGGCGGCCATGGCCCATTCGGGACCGATGAAGGCCCAGCTGCCCTTCTCGCCCATGCCTTCGAGATCCAGGTGGTAGCCGTTCAGGCCCATCCAGAATTTCAGGCGCGGGTCGGTGTCGCCGCGTGATGGTTCCGGGCCATTGTCCGAGGTGACGACAAACACGGTGTTGTCATACTGGCCGGTGGATTTCAGGTGCTCGACGAAGCGGCCGATATGGTGGTCCATCGCTTCGAGCATGCCGGCATTGACCTGCATGCGCGCGGCGTAGAGTTGCTGCTCTTGCGCCGGCAGCGTGTCCCAGGGACGGAAGTTCCCGGGCATCGGCGCAAGGGCGGCATCCTTGGGCACATAGCCGCGCTCTATTGCACGCTCCCAACGGGCGGCGCGGGTGGCGTCCCAGCCGGCATCATAGACGCCTGCATAGTTGGCGGTGAATTCCGGCGGGGCCTGAACCGGGATGTGGACGGCCATGAAGGCGAGGTAAGCGAAGAACGGCGCCTCAGCATCGCTTTCGTCCATGTAAGTCATCATCTGGTCGACGATGAACTCGGAGGAATAGAAGTCGTCCGGCAAGCTGGCGGGTACACCGTCCTCATACCAGGGCGCATCCGCGTAGTACGGCATGTAGGACTTGTCTTCCCAGTTGTCTGCACCGGACGCGTCCAGCGCGAAGGAGCGGTCAAAGCCGTGCGCTTTCGGCAGATCGCCTTCGCCGCTGCCGAGGTGCCACTTTCCGGTCATCAGCGTGCGGTAACCGAGGGGCTTGAGGCGTTCGGCGAGCGTGGCAACGCCGGGCTCAAGGCGCATGGTGTAGCCGGGCTGACCCTCGTGTTCCTTTGGCAGGACTTCGGGGATGGTGGAGACGCCCGTGAGATGATTGTCCATGCCGGTGAGAAGCATGGCGCGGGACGGCGAGCAGAGCGGTGAGGAATAGTAGCGGGTGAAAAGCGACCCACGCGCTGCAAGGGCGTCGATATTGGGCGTGCGGGCTTCGCCGCCATACGCGCCCAGGTCCATGAAGGCGGCGTCATCGATGATCATGATGACGATGTTGGGGCGCGGCGGCGAGACGTCTGCCTGAGCCGCGCCGTCACCGCACGCCAGGAAAAACGCAACGCCGGCTGCTACCACTGTCCGCACCACAGACTCCCGTTCTGCTTTTGCAAGAACGTCCCGGCCGCAGTTTTTCTGCTGTGCCCGGGACCAATCAATTGACAGTCATGACGCCATTATCTTGCGGGATCAAGGCGCAGGCAAACCTGCGAAAGGAATCAGATGCCCTGAAACAGGCGCATGAATTGCTGCGCGACGAAATCGAACGCGGCGTATCCCAGCGTAAACAGCAGCACTGCGTAGAGCGCGCCGAGCACGCTGCCGATGATGGCGAGAACGCCGTCGCGCTCGATCATCGCGAGGGCGATCAGGGCGACGCAAAGGCCTGGCACACCGTTGGTGCCCGGACCGGGTATGGCAATGATGGCGGCGAAAATCAGGATCACGATGGCCAGCACGGGCTCGGCGCCGCGGCCCGCAAGGAATTTCAGGCGTGGCTTTGTCAGTTTCTCGATCCGCCGCAGCCACGGGTTCACGGCGTTGGTCATCTTGCGGAAGGTGGCCATGCTGATTGTCTGCGTGCGGACACGTTTCGGCAGCCAGGGCCGGCGGTGCCCGGCCAGCATCTGCAGAGACAGCAGCGCGATCGGCAGCGCGACGGCCGAGTGGATGCCGACGAGGAACGGGATCAGTGTGGGGATCGCAAACAGGAAGATGAGCATGCCGAATGCGCGCTCTTCGAGCGCATCGACGATGGCACCGAAGGAAATCTCAGTTTCATCGGCGAGTTCGGAAATCTGCCGCAGGATATCGGACGCCGATCCGTGGAGCGCATCAATGCCGCGCGCGGCCGGGTTGTCGTTTTCGGGCGCGTCAGCCGCGGCCTTCTCAATGACCGCTTCATCGGGGCCACCCTCGTCTTCTGCGCCGGAAAGGCTCGACATTCATGCTCGGCCGGTCAGGGCCCCTGTTGCCCTGATTGGCCAGGCGCCAGAGCTGTCTCTGGCACCCTGTGGACGATGGCCGGGCGTCGCAATCATATCCCCGCCCCGGAGTTACGACTTCGCGGGCACGACGTAAAGCGTGTGACACGGATGTCACAGGTCCGTGATGCGGTGCCCCATCGGGGCTGGCGTGACCTGGAAATTGACGGCGCCGCGTCCGCGCAGCTCAGCGGAACGCATTGCCGGACTTGACGCCGAATGCCTTGAAGATCATCGCCGCCGGGCAAAAGCCGGTAAATGAGGCTTGCAGCATGTTCAGTCCGGCAAAAGCGGTGAGCAGCAACCAGTAGGGTGAAACGAAATAGCCCAGCGCCAGGCTGGCAAGAACGACAGTTCCAGCAAAGGCGAGGACAGCGCGGTCGAGGTTCATGGTCGTGCTCCGATGGGGATCGATGGGGTTTCAGGCGAGG
>JBBSAZ010000085.1:0-8214 GCA_038251755.1 Caulobacterales bacterium | reverse complement strand
TGCGTGCCGTGTTCGCGCACCAGCAGGTCGAGGTGCACGGAGTTCTGGTAGGTGAATTCGCCGAGCGAGAGGTGGTTCACGGCTTCGCAGGCGGCTTTCAGGATGGCCTGCTCGCTGGGGATCAGGCTGTCCCAGACACCGCGGTTGATGCCGACGGCAAGGCTGGCGCCCGGCTCATGGAAGCCGGGGCCGTAATAATACGGCGCCTCGCGGTGGAAGCCGAGAGAATAGTCATTCCACGGACCAACCCACTCAGTCGCATCGATCGCGCCGGTCTGCAGGGCCTGGTAGATTTCGCCGCCCGCCAGGGAGATAGAGGCGCCGCCGAGCGCGCGCAGCACTTCGCCGCCCTGTCCGGGAATGCGCATCTTGAGGCCGACGAAATCATTGAGCGAGGTCATCTCGCGCCGGAACCAGCCGCCCATCTGGTGGCCGGTATTGGCCCCCTGGATCGACTTGATGCCGAACTGGCCGGAGAGCTCATCCCACAGCGCCTGCCCGCCGCCATGGTCGATCCAGCCCATGATCTCCTGCGCGGTCATCCCGAAAGGCACAGCCGTGAAAAAGGGGAACGCCGTGGACTTGGCCGTCCAGTAATATTCCGCGCCGTGGTACATGTCGGCCGAGCCATTGGCGACCGCGTCAAAGCTCTCGAACGGCGGCACAAGTTCACCGGCGGCGAATACCTTTATCTCCATCAACCCGTCCGACATTTCGAACACGCGCTCGGCAACCCGTTCTGCTGCGCGGCCGAGGCCCGGCAAGCCCTTCGGCCAGGTGGTCACCATGTTGAAGCGGCGCCGGCTGCGGCTGATGGCCGGGCCGGAAAGGGCTGCGCCGGATTTCGGATTGGCGAAGGTTGCGACAGCGCCTGCGAGCCCAAGGGCTCCCGCGCCGACGAGATTACGCCGGTTGATCATCGACTGGCCTCCCCATGTGCGCGCGTCCGTCCTCTGCGGGACCGGTAACGCTTCGCGCCTACTCGTCGTCTCTCAAAGGCCGCCAGCGGTCGCCGTCAAGTACTTCGAGAGGTTTGTAGCGCCGCTTGTAGGCCATCTTCGGGCTGCCCTTGACCCAATAGCCGAGATACACGTGCGGCAGCGCAAGGTCCTGCGCATGACGGAAGTGGTCGAGGATCACATGGTGGCCGAGGCTGCGTGATTCCAGTTCGGGATCAAAGAAGGTGTAGACCATCGAAAACCCGTCTCGCAGAACGTCGGTGATCGAACAGGCCACCAGCGGCGCCGTCTCGTCCGGCCCGTCCCGGTATTCGAAGATCAGGCTCTGCACCGGGCTGCCCCCAACCATCGCGACATAGTCCCGGTAGGTCATCTCGGACATGCCGCCATTGTCGTGGCGCGTTTTCACGTAGGATTTCAGCAGCCGGAACTGCTCGCGCGTGGCCTGGGAGACAACCGGGCGTCGAACCAACGCGCTGTTTTTCGCGATCACCTTGCGGTCATTGCGGCTCGCCTCAAACTCCCGCGTCGGCACGCGCACGCTGCGGCACGCGTTGCAGCGCAGGCAGGCGGGCCGGTAGGCGATGGACTGGCTGCGGCGGAAACCGGACTGGCTGAGCACATTGTGCACGGCGTCGGCTTCCGGAATGGCGAGGTTCGTGAAGGCCTTCCGTTCCTTGCGATCAGGCAGATAGGGACAGGGGCTGGGGTTCGTGACGTAGAACCTCAGCGACCGTTCCAGGCCGGCCGGCAATAGATGGGAATCCGTGAACTTCATGTTTTGGGACGATACACGCCGCCCGGCCAGCGCCAAGGGGCCAAAACCGAACAGGCGCACTGCAGCGGCAAAAAAGACACACCGGCGTGACCGGAAAGCCTCACGGTTGGGCGGCCAGATGAACTTTCAGGCTGATCCGGCGGTTTTGGGCGAGATGCGGCTGGCCCGCGTCGAGTGGCTGGGTGTCGGACAGTCCTGTTACCGCTGCGAAACGAGCTGACGCCACGCCGCCGGCCTCGAGCAGCCGACGGGCATCATTTGCGCGGTCAGAAGAGAGATCCCAGTTGGAATAGCCGGTGGTGGCCAGGCTGAAGGCATCCGTGTGCCCCTCGATCGAGAGTGGATTGCCGAGTGGGGCCAGCGTATCGGCTGCTGCGGCGACCAGCGCCCGGCCATCCGGCGTCAGCGCGCCGCTCGCGCTCTCGAACAGGGGACGGCCGGCCGTATCCACCAGATCGAGCCGGACCCCGTCCGGCTCCACGGAAAGGATAACACTTTCACCCGCGCCCTTAAGGGTCTCGGAAAGCTGCAGAAGGCTGAACAGGTCTGCGGCCTCGGCGGCGACCGGGACTTCGGCGCTGGCGAGCGCCAGCTCCTTCGTCTTGAATTCGGCGGCGATCGCCGCGCGGGCATCCGGCGAGACGCCGCTGACCAGCCACATGAGCAGGAAGAAGGCCATCAGGGCGGTCAGGAAGTCGGCATAGGCCATCTTCCACGTGCCCATCTTGCGGGCCGGTGGTGCAGGCATTCTGCCTGCGATTTGCCGGTGGGTCGTGGCGTAAGCCATCGTCCTGGTTCCTGTCCTTCTGACGGAGATCATCGTTTATCAGGTCATGGTGAAACCCACGCTTCGGCGAGGGGTGGGATTTCGATGAAATTCCATCTATCTGCGTCCCAAAAGGAGACAGTCATGGCGCGCACCGCTTTTCTTGGCCTCGGGGTCATGGGTTTCCACATGGCGGGACACCTCGCCCGCGCGGGCCATCAGGTCAGCGTCTGGAACCGCACTGCGGCCAAGGCTGCCGCCTGGACGGGCGCGCACCGCGGCGAAGCCGCCAAGGATCCCGCCTCCGCCGTGTTCGGCGCCGAATTCGTTCTGATGTGCCTTGGCGATGACCCGGATGTGCGCGCTGTGTTCGAAGCCTTCGAGCCGAGCCTCGGCGCAGGCATGACCGTGATCGACCACACCACCGCCTCAGCCGGCCTCGCCCGCGAACTCGCGGCGCGCTGCAAGACCAAAGGCGCTCACTTTATCGATGCGCCGGTTTCCGGCGGCGAGGCCGGCGCCATCAATGGCAAGCTCACCATCATGTGCGGCGGCGAGCCCGCCGCCTTCGCCGCCGCCGAACCCGTGATGAACGCCTTCGCCCGCAAGATCACTTTGATTGGCGAAACCGGCTCCGGTCAGCTGGCCAAGTCGGTCAACCAGATCTGCATCGCCGGCATCGTGCAGGGCCTCGCCGAAGGGCTGCACTTCGCCGAGAAGGCGGGTCTCGATCCCGCCAAGGTCATCGAGGCGATCTCCGGCGGCGCCGCACAGAGCTGGCAGATGGAGAACCGCTGGAAGACGATGACCGAAGGCAAGTTCGATTTCGGCTTTGCGGTCGACTGGATGCGCAAGGACCTGCGCATCACACTGGACGCCGCAGAAGAAATTGGCGCCGCCCTCCCGGTTACGGACATCGTCGATGCCTATTACGCTGAGGTGCAGGCGATGGGCGGAAACCGCTGGGACACGTCCAGCCTGATTGCCCGCCTCAGTGGGAAGCCAGATTGATGGGTATCTGCCGCGTCGACATTCACCTCCCCTCCGATGAAGAGGCCTTCGACACCGCGGTCCGGATCGTCAAAGCGGCGGACCCGATCGACTATCTGGTCGTTGCGTTGGAACAGAAAGACCGCCGCCTCATCCAGGTCATCATGCGCGATGGCCCCGTCCAGGCGCTGCTCGATAATCTCCAATCCCTTCTCGAAGACCGTTCCGGCTGGCGAGTGACCGTAGCGGATCTCGATGTCACCCTCCCGAAACTTCCGGAGCCGAAGAACGAGAAGAAAAAGGCCAGCTCCCAGCACACCCGCGAGGAGCTTTTCGTCCAGGTCTCCAGCGACGCCAATCTCAATGGCTACTTCATCATCATGGTTATCCTGTCGACCATCGTGGCCGCCATCGGCCTCGTATCTGACGGCGTGGCCGCCGTCATCGGCGCCATGGTCATCGCGCCGCTGCTCGGGCCAATCCTGGGCTTTGCGATGGGGGCCGCGCTCGGCGACCTCGCTCTCTTGCGGCGAGGAATACTCACCCTGCTGGCGGGCGTCGGCATCGCGCTCGGGGTGTCGTTTGTACTGGCGCTGATCTTGCCGCCAAACTGGGAGAGCCGCGAACTGATGTCCCGCGCCGAGGTGCGCCTGGACGGCCTGGCGCTTGCGATGGCGGCGGGCGGCGCGGCGGCCTTGTCAGTGACGCGCGGAACGTCTTCCGCCCTTGTCGGCGTCATGGTTGCGGCCGCGCTGCTCCCGCCCGGCGCGGCCTTCGGCCTGTTCCTCGGCTATGGCGAGTGGGAGTTCGCCCTGCGCGCCGCGCTCCTTCTCAGCCTCAACATCGCCGCGCTGATCCTCTCGGCTCTGATCGTCTTCCGCCTGCGCAAGATCCGCCCACGGACATGGATGGAGCAGCAGCATGCCACGCGCGCGGTCTGGATCAATGCGGGGCTCTCCGCCGTCTTCCTTCTGATCGCTGTTGCGCTTATTGTGTTGTTGGATCTGGGCCAGACGGTGGATATCGGCAACTGAGGAGGCGCCCTTGGCAAAATATGAACCGAAAACCAAAGCGACGGCAGTCTCGCCGAAGGACTTCATCGCAGCCATGGAAGACGGCCCGCGCAAGGCTGACGCGGAAGTCCTGCTCAAGTGGATGACGAAGGTCACCGGCCTCAAGCCGAAAATGTGGGGGCCCAGCATCATCGGCTTCGGGCGTTATGCCTACACCTACGAGAGCGGACATTCTGGCGAATCCTGCATGGTGGGGTTCAGCCCGCGCAAGGCGAACATGGTAGTGTATGTTCTGGCCGGGTATGCCGGCCTCGATGAAAAGCTCGCGCGCCTCGGCAAGCACAAGACCGGCCAGAGCTGCCTCTACCTCGGCAGCCTCGACAACATCGACATGAATGTCCTTGAGGAGATCATCACCGAAGGCGTGACGCGCATGCGCAAGACATACCAGACCTGGGACGCCTGAGCGTCAAGTTTTTGTGACTAGCATTGACGCGGACCCGAGATGACACCTATGGGTGTCAAATGGATCTGGCCCATGACGCCTCCCTCACGGACGACCTGCGCGATGTCCTGCGCTTTGCGGACACTGTCTCGCAGGCGCATTTCCGCTTGTCGGAAATCGTCGGGGCCGTGCACGGGGATCGCCAGATGGCAAATGCCAGCCGCGGCGTGCTGCGCTACCTGATGGCGGCGGGCCCGCGTACGGTGCCCGAAATCGCCGCCTGGCGCGCCACCAGCCGCCAGTTCATCCAGCGCCTCGTGGACGCCCTTGCCGAAGACGGTCTCGTCGCGCTGAAGGCCAATCCCCAGCACCGGCGCTCCCGTCTCGTTGCCGTCACGCGCCAGGGCCGGGCGCGGGTCGAGGCGATGGTCGCCAAGGAAGTGCGCCTGCTGGAACAAGGCCTCGTCCGCAGCGGCGCCAGCCTTGCCGAAGTGCGGACCGCGACCACACTCATCCAACGTTTCATCGGCGTGATCGACACGCTCCAGCACGAAATCGACTCCGGAGAAACTCCATGATCCTGCGCATCCTACGCGTCACTGGCGCGGGGCTCATGCTCCTTGTGCTGATCGCTCTTGGATTCTCCGTCTCCTCCTGCGCCAGCAATTCTACGCGACTGTCTGCGCTCGAAAGCACGGCGCCGCCCGCGCCTTACCGCATCGAGCGCGATGCCTACGGCGTGCCCACCATCTACGGCGAGACGGACGCCGCCACCGCCTTCGGCCTCGCCTATGCGCACGCGGAGGACGACTTCGCCACCATCCAGCGCCAGGTGCTCGCCGTGCGCGGAGAACTCGGCGCGGTCGATGGCGCCGAGGGGGCGCAGGCGGACTATTTCGGCAAGCTGATCGACGTGCAGGGCCAACTCGCCGCCGGCATCAGCACCGTCTCGCCGGAAGCCCGCGCCATGGCGCAAGGCTATGCCGGCGGCCTCAACCTCTACGCCGCAAAGCATCCAAAGGAAGTGCTGCGCCCGCAGGTTTTCCCGCTAACCGGCAACGATGTGATCGGCGGTTTCGTGCTGGTCTCGCCGCTGTTCTTCGGCGTCGATTCCACCGTCGCGCGCCTGTTCGGCAATGGCGAAATCCCGCCGGACCGCGAACCCGAGGAGCGCGGCTCCAACGCCTTCGCCTTCGCGCCGCACCGCACGGCGGATGGCTCCACCGTTCTCGTCTCGAACTCGCACCAGCCCTGGGAAGGCGCCGCCGCCTGGTACGAGGCGCGCGTCGCCAGCGGCGAAGGCTGGTCCATGCAAGGCGCGCTGTTTCCGGGCAGCCCGGTCATCCTGATGGGCCACAACGCACACCTCGGCTGGACCAATACCGTCAACCGCGCGGACCTGACCGACGTCTATAAGCTGGTGCTGGACGAGAGCGGCAAGCGCTACCAGATCGACGGCGAATGGAAGGACCTGACCCACCGCCATGTCTGGCTCAAGGTGAAGATGGGCCCGGTAGTTGTGCCCATCCGCCAGAGCGTCTGGGGATCCGTGCACGGACCCGTCATCAAGAACAAGTCGGGCGCCTATGCCATCCGCTACGCCGGTTACGGCGAAGTGCGCCAGTTCGAGCAATATTACAAACTGAGCCGCACCAAGTCGCTGGAAGAATGGCGCGAAGTGATGGCCATGCAGGCGATCCCTGCGACCAACTACATCTACGCCGACAAGCTCGGCAACATCGCCTATCTCTACAATGCCCGCCTGCCGAAGCGCGATCCGTCCATCGCCTGGGAAAACGTTTTGCCCGGCGATGACAGTAAACTGATCTGGACCGAATACGAGCCGCCGGAGCGTATCCCGTTCCTGCTGAACCCGCCCGCCGGCTATATCGTCAATTCCAACAATCTCCCCTGGCTCGCCACCGCCCCGGTGGACGACATGAAGCTGGAAGACTATCCCGGCCTCGTCGGCGTCGAGAACTGGATGACCAACCGTATCCTCCGGGCAAAGACATTGCTGGAAGCCGACGACATCTTTGACGACGCCGACATCCACCGCATCAAGTTCGACAAGGGGTATGACAAGGCCTCCCGCCTCGGTGAGGCCTTCCTCGCCGCCGTGGACGACGCCCGCGCCGCCGGCACGCTCACCGACGCCGTGACGTTGCTCGACGGTTGGGACTGGACGGCAGACGGGCAGGGCCCGGCCGACTCGCTCGCCCTGATTGTCTTGCAGGAACTGCAATGGAAGCTCTACCAGCGCGAAGCGCAGCGCCCGGGCCGCGACATCCTCGCCGAGGCCGACGCGCACCTGCGCAAACATTTCGGCAAGCTCGATGTACCGTATGCGGACTTCGCCCGCCTGCGCCGCGGCAAGGCAGATTTCCCCGTACAGGGCGGTCCCGAAACCTTGCGCGCGCTGATGTACAAGCCGGATGAGGACGGCCGTTACAAGGGCATCGGCGGCGATAGCTTCATGCTGATCGTCAAATGGCCGAACGATGGCAGCGCGCCCGAAACCCAAACGATCTACCCCTTCGGCGTCGCCATGAGCCACCCGGATTCGCCGCACTATTCCGATCAGTCGGAGATGTTCTCGAAGGAAGAGTTCAAGCTGAGTCCGTTGCCGGAGTACAAGTAAGCTCGCGGAGCGCTCATGCTGAGCGAAGTTGAAGCATCAGAGCGCGCCTGCCGCAATGCTCGCGTGTTGCTGCCCATCCTTCGACTTCGCTCAGGATGAGCGTTGCACCGGAGGCTACGCCCCCAGTTTCTCCGCCGCGCGCTCGGCGAAATACGTGATCACGCCGGCCGCGCCGGCACGCTTGAAGCTCAGCAAGGTCTCCATCATCACGCGGTCGCCGTCGATCCAGCCATTCTGGGCGGCGGCCACGATCTGCGCGTATTCGCCGGAGACCTGGTAGGCGAGCGTCGGCACGCCGAACGTCGTCGACACGCGGTGAACAATATCCAGATACGGCAGGCCCGGTTTCACCATCACCATGTCGGCGCCCTCGGCCAGATCCATCGCGACTTCACGCAGCGCTTCGTCCGTGTTCGCAGGATCCTGCTGATAGGTTTTCTTGTCGCCCTTCAGCGCCGCCGCAGAGCCAATCGCCTCGCGGTACGGCCCGTAAAACCCGCTCGCATACTTGGCCGCATAGGCGAGGATCATCGCATTGGTGAAGCCTTCGTCCTCGAAGGCCGCGCGGATTGCGCCAATGCGCCCGTCCATCATGTCTGACGGCGCGACCACATCCGCGCCT
>JBBSAZ010000084.1:0-8291 GCA_038251755.1 Caulobacterales bacterium | reverse complement strand
CCTCGATCGCCAGCTTGCCCCCCGCCGATTTCAGCGGCGCAGGCCCATCCACGAACACAGCCCGCGAACTCGCCCGCAGCGCTGCCAGCAAAGCCGTTACCGTCTGGCGATTGTGCACCCGCAAATCACTCTGCAGCTCCAGCCCGCCGAGAACAGCGGGATGGATCGCCGGCTCCAGCCGCAGGATGTCCGCCGCCGCGAGCGCGGTGTACGCGACCCCCGCCGCCGCCAGAACGTCCGCAATCCGACGCAAACGTTCCGCTTCGGCTCCGTCCAGCGCCGCTGCCAGCGACGGCGTCCGGTCAAACCCCACATCGATGCCAGACCGCGCCCCAAGCTCTTCGGCAAACGCCGGCCAGAGCGCCGCGCTCGCCAAGCATAGCTCGAACAGACGCGGATGCACGCCGTGTTCCGCCGCCGCTTCGAACGCCGGCGCCAGCATGCCCGCCGCAGCCCAGCTCGCCCCCCGCCCGGGCGCCCGCACGTCAAAGATCGTCACCTGCGCGCCGCGCACCACAGCCAGCTCATAGGCGGCCGACAAGCCGATGATGCCCGCGCCGATGACGGCGATGCGTGGACGGGAGGAGAAAAGTGCCATGAAGGATGTGCCTCTGGCCGGGTCTAAGGGCCCGGCGGGCGACATTCAACGGCGCGCGCCGGCCTCAGTTCAGTCCGCGGAACGCAGCCCAGAATGAATTGAACGCGTGGGCGAGGTCATGCTGCTGGAACACGATCTGTTTCAGGCGCTCGCCGCCGGGGCCCAGAACCGTGCGCACCATGAGGTCGAGGTCGAACGCATCGCCGCGAAAGCCGGATTCATGCATGCTGACAAAGGAATCGATCGCTGCTGAAAGGCGGACGTCCTCGTCCTCGCTGTTCAGTTCGACATCCAGAACGAAGTCCGTCATCGCGCCACTCCACCAGTTACCAACAAGTTAACAGACAATACGGCCAAACAGAAACGATTTCGCACCTGCAACATATTTTTGCGACGGCGGTTCGATTGCCAGGCGAACCCCTTGTGCAAGTTCCGCGCTACTCTCCCGCAAGAGTGGTCACAACGGTCGCAGCTGCGATTGGTTCCTATTTGCAGGTAACTGTGATTGGGATGATCCAACGCTTACAAGGAGCCTCGTATGTTCAGACTTTCCCTTGCGGCAACCTCAATGGCCCTGCTCGCCGCCTGCGGCCAACCGGTTCAGCAGGCCGCTGCCCCAGAGACAGCGGAAACCGCCGCCGCTGCTGAAGAGACGACAGGCCAGGTTCTCAATATCTACTCGGCCCGCCACTATGATTCGGACAAGGCGCTCTACGCAAAGTTCGAGGCCGATACCGGCATCAAGGTCAACGTGCGCGAAGCCGGCGCGCCCGAATTGCTGGAAACCATGAAGGCGGAGGGCGATACGAGCCCGGCCGACGTCATCATAGTGTCTGATGCCGGTGCGCTCTACCGGTTTCAGTCGGAAGGGTTCACGCAGGCCGTGCGCTCGGACGCTCTGGAAGCGGCCATTCCGGCACAACTGCGCGAGAAGGATGGCCACTGGTTCGGCCTCGCCAAGCGCGCCCGTATCATCGTCTACGATCCCCAGCTGTTGCCCGCCGAGGAGGTCGACACCTATGCCGACCTTGCCGAGGACCGGTTGAAAGGTGAGCTGTGCGTCCGCTCCAGCACCAACATCTACAATCTGTCCCTGCTCGGCGAATTCATCAGCCGCAACGGCAGCGAGTCCGCCGAGGCCTGGGCCAAGGGCGTGGCCAGCAATTTCGCCCGGCCGCCGGAAGGCGGCGACACGGCGCAGATTGAAGCCGTCGCGGCGGGCCAATGCGCCGCGGCGATCGTCAATCACTATTACTGGGTACGCCTGGCGACCGGCACCACGCAGGAGCGGCTGACGGCGGCCAAGACATCGGTCTCCTTTCCGGACCAGGCTGAAAACGGCACGCACATCAACATCACCGGCGCCGCTGTCTCGTCGACATCGCGCGCGCCCGAACTCGCCATCCGGTTCATCGAGTTTCTGGCAACGCCGGAAGGCCAGACCATGTTGACCTCCGAGACGAAGGAATTCCCGATCGTCGCAGGAGCTCCGAACCCGGAAGGTCTCGAAATCCTGCCGGGCTTCAAGCAGAGCGACTTCCCGCTCTCTGAACTCGGGCCCAATCAGGCGGAAGCCCAGGCCATCTTCGACCGCGCGGGATGGAACTGAAGGCGCCAGCTCTCTACGCGCCGGCCCTTCGCCAGATCCCGGTCCTGATCGCCGGGCTGGTCATCGCCCTGCCGGTTGCCATCGTCCTCGTCACCGGCCTCGCCGAGGGCGGCGGCGCGGCGTGGGCACACATCCGTGACACGCTGCTGGCGCGCTACCTGTCAGGCACGCTCGCCGTCCTCGCATTGACGGCGATCCTCTGCCTGCTGATGGCTGTGCCCGCGGCCTGGCTGGTCACCATGTTCCGCTTCCCGGGCCGCGGCGTGTTCGAATGGCTGCTGGTGCTTCCATTGGCGGCCCCCGGCTATGTTCTGGCCTATGCCTGGAGCGACCTCGCCGGCGTCGCCGGTCCGCTGCAATCTGGGCTTCGGGCGGCCACGGGCTGGTCAGCGCGGGAGTACTGGTTTCCGGACATCAGCTCCCTGCCCGGCCTGTCTTTCGTGCTCGCCTGCTCATTGTATCCGTACGTGTACCTCACCGCGCGCGCCGCGTTCATCGCGCAGTCCGTCTGCACGATGGAGGCGGCCAGAAGCTTGGGGGCAGGCGCGGGCCGGACCTTCTGGTCGGTCGCTTTGCCTGCGGCCCGGCCTGCCATCGCGGCAGGGCTCGCGCTCGCCTTGATGGAGGCCGCCGCCGACTATGGCGCGGCGGAGTTCCTCGGCGTCCCAACCCTTACGTTTGGAATTGTCCGTGCCTGGAAAAGTTTCGGGGATCCCGCCGCTGCCGCGCGCCTCGCTTTCGTCTTGCTGGCTCTCATCCTCACCTTCGTGATCGTCGAGCGCTGGTCCCGGGGACGCGCCGGCACCCAGCAAAGTTCGATCCGCTGGCGCCAGATACCGCGCGCGGTCCTGTCCGGCCCGGCCGCGCTTGGCGCAACAGCGCTCTGCACCAGTCTCTTCGCCGCGGCGTTTGCTTTACCCGTCGGCCGCCTCGTCTGGCGCAGCCTCGAGTCCGGCGCGCGCAGCACGCGGATCTGGGATGCGCTCGGAAACTCGATCCTTCTGGCCGGCGCCGGCGCGGCGCTCGCCTTCATCCTTGCCCTGATCATTGCCTTGTCGATCCGTGCCAGAGGTCCGCTCGCCACATTCGCCCGCATCGCTGCGTCTTCTGGCTACGCCATCCCCGGCGCTGTGCTGGCCCTCGGCGCTCTGGCCGTCATCGGCTCATTGCCCGTTACCCTGTCCGGGATCACGGCGCTCGCCGCCCTCGCCTGGGTCTACGCCGTCCGGTTCACCGCCGCTGGAACCGAACCCATGGCCGCCGCCCTGGCCCGCGCGCCGGTCTCCATCGGCCAGGCCGCGCAAAGCCTTGGCGCATCGCCCCTCCGGCGTACCTTCGCTGTGGACCTTCCGGTGGCCATGTCCGGCGCTGCGGCCGCCGCGCTCGTCCTGTTTGTCGAGGCCCTGAAGGAACTCCCGGCCACCCTGATGCTCCGCCCCTTCAACTGGGACACGCTCTCCGTGCGCGCTTATGCCTATGCCAGCGATGAGCGGCTTGCAGCCGCTGCGCTGCCTGCCTTGCTGATCACGCTGGCCGGTCTCCTGCCGGTCATCCTCCTGTCCTGGCAAATCTCCCGCGCCCGGCCTGGAGGCGCTGAATGACCGGGCGCCTCGAGACGATTTCGGTCACCCGCAGTTACGGGACCCGGGTCATTGTGGAAAATGTCACGCTGTCGCTGGCGCCGGGTGAGATCACCGCCCTGCTTGGCGGGTCTGGTGCAGGCAAGTCCACCTTGCTGCGGCTTCTGGCGGGCCTTGAGCCGGTGGATGCCGGAGAAGTGCGCCTCGGCAGCCGCATTCTGTCAGCACCCGGACGAACCCTCCCGCCGGAACAGCGCCGCATCGGTCTTATCTTCCAGGACTTTGCGCTGTTCCCCCACCTTACAGCGGCGCGCAATGTAGCCTTCGGCCTGAAGCACCTGCCGCGCGATCAGGCCGCCGCAACGGTGGATCGCTGGATCGGCCTGCTGGGCCTGGCCGGCCGCGCTGGCGCCTACCCGCACGAACTCTCCGGCGGCGAGCAGCAGCGCGTCGCGATCGCCCGCGCCCTCGCGCCGGAGCCCGCCGCGATCCTGATGGACGAGCCCTTCTCCGGTCTCGATCCCGCGCTCAGCGGCAGTGTTCGCGAGGCTGCGCTCGCGGCCGTCCGCGCGGCGGGCATTCCTGCGCTGATGGTCACGCACGACCCGGCGGAAGCGCTCGAAAGCGCTGACCAGATTGCAATTCTCTCGGGCGGCCGGCTGCTTCAGTCCGGCACGGCGGAAAACGTTTACCTGCGCCCCGCAAGTCTCGCCGCGGCCCGCGCGCTCGGCGCCGTGAACGTATTCCCGCGCGCCGTCTTGCCCGCGTCCTGGCACGCGGCGGCGCCGCAGCCGGGCGGGTTTGTCGGGTTTCGCCCGGAAGGCGTGCGGCTCGATCCCGCCTCGAAAACCCGCTTTGTGGTTCGCAGCCGGCGGTTGATGGGGCCCCTTGTACGGTTAACGCTGGATGGCCACGGCCTGCAGCTCAACGCCCTCGCGCCGCCGTCATCGGCCCCGATGCAGGGCGCAGAAGTCGGGGTCAGCCTCGACCCTGCGCTGACGTTCACATTCGCGTCAGACGAAACCTGACAATTCAGTAACCGGGGGCCCGAAGCCTCGCTTTCGCCGGGTTTAGGCTCTAGAGTCCACATCCTTGAATGGAGACTTTCTGGATGGCTGCAAAACTGTTCCGGGCCGCTGCCGCTGTCGCCGTTTCGGCGATGCTCGCGCTCGGCGCGTCGGCGCAAGGCCTGATCCGCGATGCCGAGATCGAAGAGACTCTGCGCGAATGGACAGACCCCATCCTCGAAGTTGCCGGCCTCGTACCCGGCGATGTGGGTCTCTACATCATCAACGACCCCACCCTAAACGCGTTTGTGGCCAACGGTCAGCGCATTCACCTGCATACCGGGTTGATCATCGAGGCGGAAAATGCCTCGCAGATCAAAGGCGTCATCGGTCACGAAACCTGCCACATCGCTTGCGGCCACACCGTCGCACGCACGCGCGCCATGTCGGTCGCCATGCGCCCGGCGCTCGTCTCCATCGGCCTCGGCATCCTCGCCATCGCCGCCGGTGAACCCGGTGCCGGCGCCGCCCTGATCGGCAGCTCGGGCCAGTTCGCCGCCCTCAACTTCTACATCCACACCCGCTCCGAAGAAGCCGCCGCCGACGCCGCCGCCGTCAAGTATCTCGCGGCACTGGGCCAGTCGCCGGCAGGGATTGTCGAGTTTTTCGAGAATTTCCGGTATCAGGAAGTGTTGTCGGACGCCCGCCGCTATCCTTACTTCAGGGCGCACCCGCTGGCTTCGGACCGGATCCGCACCACGCGCGAACTTGCAGAAGCGACGGGTCTGATGGACACTCCGCCTACGGAGCGTGAACAACGCCAGTACGACATGATGCGCGCCAAGCTCGTCGGCTTTCTCGACTCGCCGCTCAAGGTGCGCCGCGATTATCCGGCTAGCGACACGAGCGCCCCTGCCCGCTATGCCCGCGCCATTTCCGGCTTCCGTGCATCCGATATCCAGATTGCGCTGACCGAAATCGACTCCCTGCTCGCCGAGGAACCGGACAATCCGTATTTCAACGAACTGAAGGGGCAGATCCTGTTCGAGAGCGGACGCGCGGAAGAATCCGTTGCCCCGCACAAGCGCTCGCTCGAGCTGATGCCGGGCCAGCCGCTGTTCCTGATCAACTATGCCCGCTCGCTGAACGCCCGCGATGCCGAGGGCGACAAGGCCGCCGCAGAGACAGCGCTGCGCGACGCCCTCGTTGCCGAGCCGGACAATGCCTTCGCCTGGGCCCAGCTGGCGATCACGCTGGAGCACCAGGATCGCCGCGCCGAAGCGCAACTCGCCACCGCCGAGGCCGCCTATTGGGTTGGCGACATCGTCCGAGCCAACGCCTTTGCCAAACGGGCCGCCCAGACGCTCGACAAGAGCACGATCACCTATCGCCGCGCTGACGACATCATGCTGATCACGGACCCCAACAACCCGGACAACCGCCAGTTCTACGAGCGGTATGGACGCGGCTCTCGCCTGTCGCTTGAAACCTCGCAACGCCCGATGCCTTTTGGGGATTTTTCGGCTGCAGATCGCCGGTAACGCCTGTGTGAGGATGGGTGGACTGAGGCGCGCGCTCGCCTATAGTCCGGGCAACCCAACCTACAGGACCGACGCCTCATGACGCCCTTCCTCCGAAAACCCTCTCTCATGTTCACCGTGGCGGCCCTCGCCCTGCTGCCAGCCTGCGCGCAGGCCGGCGCTGGCAGTGCCAGCAAATCCGAGATCGAGAAGATCGTCCGCGAGTACATCATCGAGAATCCGGAAATCATCGAGGAAGCTCTGATCGCGCTGTCGGAGAAGGAGAAGGTTGCGCAGGCGGCTGCAGCTCAGGCCGCCATCGCCGCCAATGCCAGCGAGCTCTACGCGCACGCTGGCGACTATTCGATCGGGCCGGCCGACGCCAAGGTCACCGTGGTCGAGTTCTTCGATTACCGCTGCGGCTATTGCAAACGCTCGGTCGACTGGGTTCGCGCCTTGCCCGAAGAATATGACGGCGAAGTCCGCGTCGTTTTCAAGGAATTGCCGATCTTCGGCGGCATCAGCGAAACCGCCGCGCTTGCCGCGCTCGCGGCCGGCAAGCAGGGCAAGTATCTCGAACTGCATGTCGCCCTGATGAACCTCAAGTCGAATGACGACCTGACCGAAGCCAGCATCGACGCGCTCGCTGCCGAGGCCGGCATCAATGTCGCGAAAATGCGCGCCGACATGAAATCGCCGGCCGTGACCAAACAGTTGGCAGAGATGAAGGCCCTCGGCGAAGCCCTCGCCGTCACTGGTACACCCGGCTTCTTCATCGGCGAGCAGCACATCGAAGGCGCCAACTCGCCGGCCATCGAAGCCGCCATCAAGGACGCACTCGCGAGCTGAGGCCAAGTCTGCCTTGCAGGCTGCGCTCTGACCCAAGGCGGGCTTTCCTGATTGCCATGGCCAAGCCCGCTGCCAGGCAACGCCATCACTTCAAGCGCGCACCAGACCCGGCACAGCCCGAACCCCGGCAGCATCCGGGAAGACAGTTTGACCTATAAGGCTGCGGTCGAGGCCCCAATGGTCTTGCAGAACAGCCATGAAGATCGAACGCAGGTCGTTCGCCGGCGCAAGGTCGCGGCATTCGAACAAGGCCTTCGGGGCAAGGCCCGGCCAGTCGCCCGCGAACTTTTGCCCCGAAACCGCGCCGCCCAGGACCAAGGCTGTGCTGCCCGTGCCATGATCCGTGCCCCCCGTTCCGTTTTCTGCAACTGTGCGGCCAAATTCCGTAACAACGGCCACGACCGTCTTCGTCCAGTGGGTACCCAGCCCCGCCTTCAGCGCGCTCAGGGCAGCGTCCAGTCCGGCGAAGCGCAGCGCGAGCTGCCCATTGGCGGCGCCCTGGTTGGCATGCGTATCCCAGCCATCGAAGGATAGAACGGCCGCGGCAGGTCCGCCTTCGGCGGAGAGTAACCGGCCCGCAACTTCGGCGAGGCCCTTGTAGGCACCCGGTCCGGCACGCCGGCGCCGGCTGTCCATACCGTCCATGCCGGAGGCGCTGGCGATCGCATTGGTCTCCACGGCCGCAGCAAGGGCCGGGCCGAGAAGCGTGTCTCCGGCGTAAAGGTCCATCAGCCGGTTGAGCGTGTCCTCGCTGGCTGATGGAGCAAAGGAGGGGGCCCAGCTTGTCGCGGAGGCTGACCCGCGCAGTACGAGCGGCAAGGCGCTGGAGATGGCAACCGCGTCGCGCTTCGCGCCCGGCGGCAGCGCACCGAGCGCCCTGCCCAGCCAGCCATCGCTGGCGCCGAAGACTTCCGCAGCGCCCGTTTCCAGAACGTCCTGGCCGTCAAAATGCGAGCGCTCGCGGTAAGGTGATGCGCAGGCCGGAAGGATGGCGAGTTCTCCGCCCTTCCAACGCTCATGCAGGAAGGCGAGATCGGGGTGTAGTCCAAAACCCTCCGTGAGCGGAAGAACACCCCCGGTCTCACCCGGCGGGGCAAGCGCAAGCTTGCCGCGCGCGGCGCGGTAATG
>JBBSAZ010000083.1:0-8292 GCA_038251755.1 Caulobacterales bacterium | reverse complement strand
CTTCGGCCCGGTGGTCCGAGAACTGCGGGGCAAGAAGTTCATGAAGATCATCTCGCTGGCGCCGGAGGTCCTGTAAGGCGATGGCTGCGAAGATCAAGAAGGGTGACAAGGTCCAGGTTCTGGCCGGTCGCGACAAGGGCAAGCGGGGCGAAGTCATTCGCATTGTGCCTGAGGATAACCGCGCCTTCGTGCAGGGCGTGAACATGGTGAAGCGCCACACCAAGCCGCAGGGCATGGGCAAGCCGGGCGGCATCGTCGAGAAGGAGGGGCCGATCAACCTCTCCAACCTGGCGATGATCGATCCTGCTTCCGACAAGCCGACGCGGGTCGGCTTCAAGGTGCTCGAAGACGGCCGCAAGGTGCGCGTGGCGCGCGCCTCTGGCGAGGTGATGGACAAGTGAGCGATTCGAAAAAGGGCGGCAAGCCCGCTGCGAAGCCGAGCACGGCGAAGAAGCCCGCGGCCGGCGCTGCCAAGGGCGCTGAGCAGCGCGGCAACACCGTGGTGATGTCGGCGGTGGCGAAGGCTGGTCCGGCAAAGGCCTCGCCTGCCGAACTGCCGCGCATGCGTCGGCGCTACGATGATGAGATCCGCAAGCAACTCTCCGCCGAGTTCGGGTATACGAACGCGATGCAGGTGCCGAAGCTTGAGAAGATCGTCATCAACATGGGTGTTGGCGAAGCCGCGGGCGATCAGAAGAAGCTCGACGCGGCGGTGGCGGACATGATGGCCATCACCGGCCAGAAGCCGGTGAAGACCAAGGCGCGCAAGGCGATCGCGGGCTTCAAGATTCGAGAAGGCCAGGCGATCGGTTGCAAGGTGACGCTGCGCAAGGGACGGATGTTCGAGTTCCTCGACCGGCTCGTGACGATCGCACTCCCTCGGGTCCGTGATTTCCGCGGGTTGCCCGGCAATAAAGGCTTCGACGGCCTCGGCAATTTCGCCATGGGCCTGAAGGAGCAGATCGTGTTCCCCGAAATCAACTACGATAAGGTGGACACGGTGCGCGGCATGGACATCCAGTTCGTGACGACCGCAAAAACGGACAAGGAAGCGAAGGCCCTGCTGAAGGCTTTCGATCTTCCGTTCGTCAACTGATTTTGGAAAACCGCCGCGCGTTGCGCGACAGGTTCCGGAGGGTTTAAGAGGGCATGGCCAAGACCTCGTCTGTCGAAAAGAACAAGCGTCGTGAGAGGCTGTCGAAGCTGCATCGCGGCAAGCGCTCTGCCCTCAAGGCGGTGGTGATGGATCGCGCATTGCCGGTGGAGGAGCGCTTCGAGGCGACTCTGAAGCTCGCGCAGATGCCGCGGAACGGCGCGGAGAATCGTGTGCGTTTGCGCTGCGAACTCACCGGCCGCCCGCGTGGCAATTATCGTAAGTTCAAGTTGTGCCGCAATCAGCTGCGGGAGTTGGCCAATGGCGGCCAGATTCCCGGGCTGGTTAAGGCGAGCTGGTAAGGAGGGCCGCGAATGTCGCTGTCCGATCCGTTGGGTGACATGCTCACCCGTATCCGCAACGCGCAGCGCGCTCGTCAGAGCCGTTGCGTAGCCCCAGCCTCAAAGCTGCGGGAAAATGTTCTCGATGTGCTGAAGCGGGAGGGCTACATCCGCGCCTTCGCGACCGAGAACGTTCGCCCCGGTGTGAAGGTCATCAGCATCGAGCTGAAGTATTCCGAGGGCGAACCCGCCATCAAGGAGATCATGCGCGTGTCCAAGCCGGGACGCCGCGTGTATTCCAAGATTGCGGAGCTGCCGAAGTTTTATTCCGGCCTCGGCATCTCGATCCTTTCCACGCCGAAGGGCGTGATGAGCGACACTGAGGCTCGCACTGCCAATGTTGGCGGTGAAGTCCTTTGTCGCGTGTTCTGACGGGAGGCTGAAGACATGTCTCGCGTTGGCAAGTATCCGGTGCCGGTTCCGGCCGGTGTCCAGGTGGCGGTGGTGGATGGTATCCTCTCCGCCAAGGGCAAGAATGGTGAGCTGAAGCTCGCGCTGACCGACGTGGTCGATGTGACGATCAAAGGTGCCACAGTGGCGGTTGCGCCGCGTGGGGCCGATCGTCGCGCCCGCACCATGTGGGGCACGACGCGCAGCCTGATCCAGAGCATGGTGACGGGTGTCTCGACCGGCTTCGTGAAGTCGATGGAGATCAACGGCACGGGTTACCGTGCGGCGGTGCAGGGCAAGGACCTCGTCCTGGCGCTGGGCTATAGCCACGAGATAAGGTACGCGATTCCCGAGGGCATCAAGATCACCTGCGAGAAGCCGACCTCCATCAAGGTGGAGGGAGCGGACAAGCGTCAGGTGGGCCAGGTGGCCGCGGAAATCCGTGGCTATCGCGGGCCGGAGCCTTACAAGGGCAAGGGCGTGCGCTACAGCAACGAAGTCATCCTCCGGAAGGAGGGTAAGAAGAAGTAATGGCCGACAAGAAGCTCGCACTCACGGAGCGCCGCCGTTCGCGGTTGCGCTACCAGCTCCGACAGAAGTCTGGCGGCCGTCCGCGGTTGTCGGTGTTTCGTTCGGGCAAGCACATCTACGCGCAGGTGATCGACGACAAGCAGGGCATCACTGTTGCCGCCGCTTCGTCCATCGAGAAGCCGATGCGAGAGGCGCTGAAGACCGGCGCCGACAAGGATGCCGCGACGGCGGTGGGCAAGCTGGTGGCCGAGCGTGCGCTCGCCGCCGGTATCGTCGAAGTGGTGTTCGATCGCGGGCCCTACATCTATCATGGCCGCGTCAAGGCGCTCGCGGAGGCTGCCCGTGAGGGCGGCCTCTCGTTCTGAGAGGATCGGGTATGGCACGGGAACCGAGGAGCGGCGGTGGGGGCGGCGAGGGTGGCGGCGAGGGTGATCGTCGTCGCGGCCGTGGCCGGGATCGCGGCAATGACAATCGGCAGGAGCGGCAGGACGGCGACGAGCTGAAGGACAAGCTCGTCACCATCAACCGCGTCGCCAAGGTGGTGAAGGGTGGCCGTCGCTTCAGCTTCGCCGCACTCGTCGTCGTGGGCGACCAGAAGGGCCGCGTGGGTTGGGGTGCGGGCAAGGCGCGCGAAGTGCCGGAAGCCATCCGCAAGGCGACGGAGCGTGCCAAGCGCGGCATGATCCGCGTGCCGATGCGCGAAGGCCGCACGCTGCATCATGACCAGGTCGGCGAGTTCGGCGCAGGTCGCGTGATCCTGCGCGCCGCACCGGCCGGCACCGGCATCATCGCCGGCGGTCCGATGCGCGCCGTATTCGAGACGCTGGGCATGGGCGATGTCGTTGCCAAGTGCACTGGCACGACGAACCCGCATAACATGGTCAAGGCCACCTTCGCCGCGCTGGGCAAGTGCACCAGCCCGCGGGCAGTGGCGGCACGTCGCGGCAAGAAGGTCTCCGACCTGCTCGGTCCGCGCAAGGACGCGGCGGATCCGGCCGCGGAGGCTGCGAATGTCTGAGCAGAAGAATACCGTAAAGGTGATCCAGACCGGATCGCCGATCGGCCGCAAGCCTGGCCAGCGCGAGACGCTGATTGGGCTCGGCCTCAACAAGATCCGCCGCGAGAGCGTGCTGGAGGATACGCCTGCCGTGCGTGGGATGATCCGCAAGGTCGCTCACCTGGTGAAGGTGGAGGGCTGAGTCCATGAAGCTCAATGAGATCAAGGACAACGACGGAGCGCGGCCGAAATTCAAGCGGATCGGGCGCGGCATCGGGTCCGGCAAGGGCAAGACTTCCGGGCGCGGCGTCAAGGGCCAGAAGGCGCGCACCGGCGTGTCGCTGAACGGCTTTGAAGGCGGCCAGTTGCCGATTTATCGTCGTCTGCCCAAGCGCGGCTTCGTGAACATCTTCCGCAAAGTCTATGCGCCACTGAATCTCGGCGCGCTCGAGGCAGCGATTGCCGATGGGCGTCTGCCGGGCGATCAGCCGATCGACGAGGCGATGTTGCAGGCGGCGGGCGTAGTGCGTTCCTCGCCAAAGTATGTTGGCGTGCGGCTGCTGGCAACGGGTGAGATCAACCGCGCTGTCACGCTAACCGTCTCGGGCGCTTCGGCGGCCGCGGCGGCCGCGATCGCGGCGGCGGGTGGTACGCTCACGCTGCTGGTCGTGCCGACCGAGGCCGAGGCCACCGAAAGCTGAGGCTGGCCTGGCCTGACCTCGGATCGCTGGCCTTGCACCCGGGGGGTGTGGGGCGCAATTTATCACGGCTGCGTTGCGGCGCCCGTGGGTAGCAACCGCGCTACTCGTTAGGGCGCCGTAATCGCGAGGAGGGTTCCCGCATGGCGTCCGCTGCCGAACAGCTCGCGTCCAACCTTAACTTCGGGGTGCTGGCCAAGGCGACCGAGCTGAAAAGCCGGCTTTGGTTCACGCTGGGTGCGCTGATCGTCTATCGAATCGGCAGCTACGTTCCGGTCCCCGGCGTCGATGCCGGCGTGATGGCCGAGATCCTGCAGCAGATGGGCGGCGGCATCCTGGGCATGTTCGACATGTTCACGGGTGGCGCGCTTGGGCGCATGACGGTTTTTGCGCTCAACATCATGCCCTACATCTCGGCGAGCATCATCGTACAGTTGATGACGGCGGCGATTCCCGCCTGGGAAACGCTCAAGAAGGAAGGCGAGAGCGGGCGCAAGAAGCTCAACCAGTACACCCGCTACCTCACGCTCTTCATCGCGATATTCCAGGCCTATGGCATCGCCGTCGGTCTCGAGTCGATGCGTGGCAGCTTCGGCGCAGCGGTGGTCGATCCGGGTTGGTTCTTCCGAATTTCCTGCGTTATCACATTGGTCGGCGGCACCATGTTTTTGATGTGGCTCGGCGAGCAGATCACGGCGCGGGGTGTGGGCAACGGCATTTCGCTGATCATCTTCGCCGGCATCGTCGCCAATCTGCCGAGCGCGCTGGCCAGCACGCTGGAGCTTGGCCGGACCGGCGCGCTCTCCACCGTCTTCATCATCGCCTTCCTGCTGGTGGCGGTGGCGGTGATCGTGTTCGTGGTGTTCATCGAGCGCGCGCAGCGCCGCATCCCGGTGCAGTATCCGAAGCGTCAGGTCGGCAACCGCATGTTCGGCGGCGAGAACACGCATCTGCCCCTGAAGCTGAACACGGCCGGCGTCATGCCGCCGATCTTCGCCTCCTCGCTGCTGCTACTGCCGGCCACCTTCTCGGCATTCCAGACCGATCGTGCGGATGCCGGCTGGCTGACCAGCATCACCAATCTGCTGGCGCATGGGCAGCCGCTCTACATGGCGCTGTATCTGGCGCTAATTGTCTTCTTCGCTTTCTTCTATACGGCAGTTGTGTTCAACCCGCAGGAGACGGCGGACAACCTCCGCAAGTATGGCGGCTTCGTGCCTGGCATCCGGCCTGGCCAGCCGACAGCCGAATATTTCGACCGGGTGCTGACGCGGCTCACGGCGCTTGGCGCCGTCTATCTCGGTATCGTCTGCCTATTGCCAGAATTGCTCATCGCGAATTATGGCGTGCCCTTCTATTTCGGTGGAACTTCGCTGTTGATCATTGTCTCTGTGACGATGGACACGGTGGCGCAGGTTCAGTCGCATCTTTTCGCCCACCAATATGAAGGCTTGATCAAAAAGGCCCGGCTGGGCGGGCGTGGTACGCAGCCGGGGGGACGCGGGCGATGAGGCTTATTTTTCTGGGGCCGCCTGGTGCAGGCAAGGGCACCCAGGCCAAGCGGCTGGAGGAGCGTTACGGCATCGCGCAGGTCTCCACCGGTGACATGCTGCGCGCCGAGGTGAAGTCCGGCTCGCCCATCGGCCGTGAAGCCAAAACAATCATGGAGAGCGGCAGCCTGGTGCCGGACGCGATCATCACCACGATGCTGGCTGCGCGCATGGCGAGGCCGGACGCCGTGAAGGGTTGGATCCTCGATGGCTTCCCGCGCACCGTGCCGCAGGCAGTCGCGTTGGATGCTGTATTGATCGAGCGGGCCATGCCGCTCGACCATGTCATCGAGCTCGCCGTGGACGACGCCGCGCTGGTCGAGCGTATCGCCGGCCGCTTCACCTGCGGCAAGTGTGGCGAGGGCTATCACGACCGCTTCAAGGCGCCGACGGTGGCGGGAGTGTGCGACGTTTGTGGCAGCACGGAATTCGTACGCCGCGCCGACGACAAGGCCGAAACCGTGGCTGCCCGCCTCGAAGCCTATCACCGCCAGACAGCGCCGCTGCTGCCGCACTATGCGGCGCAGGGGAAGCTCAAGCAGGTGGACGGTATGGCTGATATGGATGAGGTGACGCGCCAGATCGGTGCCATCCTCGGCGTGTCCGGCTAGGCGGAACGGCGAGGGTTGACTCCGAACCGCGGCCCGGTGTACCCCCCCGCTTTCGCGGTACGGGCCCCCAGGATCCGGCCGGCTTTCTTGTTGAGAACTACTTCTTGACTGGCCACGATGATTTGCGTGGACGACTTATGAGTTCGTACGCCGGTTTCGCTGGCGGGTATTTGGGTCTTCGGGCCCGTTCTGGAGTGGGGGCGAAGGCCCCCGATGAGGAGAGAGGCACCGTGGCGCGCATCGCCGGCGTGAACATACCAACGAACAAGCGGGTGCTTATCTCGCTCCGCTATATCTTTGGCATTGGTCCGAATAACGCGAAGGTCATCTGCACGCAGCTCGGTATTCCCGAAGAGCGTCGCGTGAACCAGCTGACGGATGAGGAAATCCTTCGCATCCGTGAAGTGGTCGACCGTGAATACCGCGTCGAGGGTGACCTTCGTCGTGAAGAGGCGATGAACAAGAAGCGTCTGATGGACATGGCCTGCTATCGCGGGCTGCGCCATCGGAAGGGCCTGCCGGTCCGTGGCCAGCGCACGCATACGAATGCGCGCACCCGCAAGGGCAAGGCCGTGGCGATCGCCGGCAAGAAGAAGGTGACGAAGTAAAATGGCTCGCGAACCTCGTGCCGGCGGTTCCGGTCAGCGCCCGCGCAAGAAGGAGAGAAAGAACATCTCCTCTGGCGTTGCGCATGTGCTGGCGTCTTTCAACAACACCGTCGTGACCATCACTGACGCGCAGGGCAACGCCATCGCTTGGTCGTCGGCTGGCGTGCAGGGCTTCAAGGGCAGCCGCAAAAGCACGCCCTATGCAGCCCAAGTCGCTGCCGAGGATGCCGGCAAGAAGGCCCGCGAGCATGGCATGGAGACCCTGGAAATTCAGGTTTCCGGGCCGGGTTCGGGCCGTGAGTCCGCGCTGCGGGCGCTGCAGGCCGTCGGCTTCTACGTCACCGCGATCCGCGATGTGACGCCCATCCCCCACAATGGCTGCCGTCCGCGCAAGCGCCGCCGCGTCTGAGGCGCGTCCCTTCAAAGGGGCGCCGCCTAGGTGCGACTGGCTGCATGACCGGGATAGGGCAGGGGAATAGACCGTGATCGAAAAGAACTGGCGTTCGCTGATCGAGACCAAGAAGGACATCGAGCTCGGCGCCGATCCTACCCGCCTGGCGACGGTGGTCGCGGAGCCGCTGGAGCGTGGCTTCGGCATGACGCTCGGCAACGCGCTGCGCCGCATCCTGCTGTCGTCCCTTCAGGGCGCGGCGGTGACGGCGATACGCATCGATGGCGTGCTGCATGAATTCAGCAGCATCAACGGCGTACGCGAGGACGTAACGGACATCGTCCTGAACGTGAAGCAACTCGCCGTGCGGATGCAGGGCGATGGCCCGAAGCGTCTTGCACTGGTCGCGACCGGCCCCGGTGAAGTCACCGCTGGCCAGATCCAGACCACGGGCGACATCGAGATCGCGAATCCCGAGTTGGTCATCTGCTCGCTCGATGACGGCGCGCGGTTGTCCATGGAGCTCACGGTCGATACCGGTAAGGGCTACGTCCCGGCCAGTGAGAACCGCCCCGAGGACGCGCCGATCGGCCTGATCCCGGTTGACGCCATCTTCTCGCCGGTGCGCCGCGTGGCCTATCAGGTGCAGCCGACCCGCGTCGGCCAGAAGACCGACTATGACAAGCTGGTCCTGACGGTAGAGACCGATGGCACGGTGACGCCGGAAGATGCCGTCGGCATCGCCGCGCGCATCCTGCAGGAGCAGCTTCAGCTCTTCATCAACTTCGAGGAGCCGCGCCAGCGTGTGGTGGAGGATATCCGCGACGACCTCCCCTTCAACCGCAACCTGCTGCGCAAAGTGGACGAGCTCGAGCTTTCGGTGCGGTCGGCCAATTGCCTCAAGAACGACAACATCGTCTATATCGGCGACCTGGTTCAGAAGACCGAGCAGGAAATGCTCCGCACCCCGAACTTCGGGCGCAAGTCGCTGAACGAAATCAAGGAAGTCCTGGCGTCCATGG
>JBBSAZ010000082.1:0-8418 GCA_038251755.1 Caulobacterales bacterium | reverse complement strand
TCATCGGCGACATGCTGGGCCTGCCGCGATCCGATATGCCGCAATTCCGGCAATGGTCCGAAGATCTGATCTTTGTGTTCAATCCACTGCGCTCTCCGGATGAGGACCGCCGGCAATTGGAGGCTTTTGCCGGGCTGGACACTTACTTCGCCGATGCGATTACGCAGCGGCGCGTGCGGCCCACTGAAGATTTGCTGTCGGCCATCGTGCATGCGGAAAGCGAGAGCGAATCCAAGCTCATCGACACTGAAATCTCGACGCTGCTGCTTCTGATCCTGCTCGCCGGGAACCTCACCACGGCCGATGTGCTCGGCAATGGTGTGCATGCCCTGCTCTGCCATCCGTCCGAATGGGCCGCGCTGGTGGCTGACCCGGACCTTGCTGTTCCGGGTACGGAAGAAATGCTGCGCCACGGCCCGCCGCTGGCGATTGCCGCGCGCTACGTGCCGGAGGACCGGGAGATACTCGGCTGCCCGGTAAAGCATGGCGCCGCCGTGGTGCTGTCCCTGCTCGCCGCCAACCGCGATCCCGCAGCGTTCGATGACCCGCATGCTTTCCGGCTTCAAAGAGGGCGGCGCGACCATGTCTCCTTCGGCGGCGGCGCGCATGCCTGCCTGGGCGCGCCGCTCGTGCGCCTTGAGATCGAGGCCACGCTGCGGACGCTCGCAACGCACTATCCCGGAACGCGGCTCGCCGCACCGGCCTTGCGCGACCGGCCGACGATCGGCTTCGTCGGCTTCCGGGAACTGCGTCTCTCATTGCGCTGAACGCTCTACGCATTCCAGCAAGCTTGGCTTTCGCCTGAATTCAGCCCCGGGAAGTCCTGCGCCAGCTTGCCAGCGCCCAAAAAGCGCAGTATACTACGTAAATGTTCACTCACATTGAGCGCTCGCTTCCCGCTGTTCTGCCTGCCACCAGCCCTTCGCTGTCGGGGTTTGGCATGGCGTTGCCTGAGTCCTCTCTCGCCTCTTCCGAGATTGACCGGCGCTTGGGCAAAGATGAGGGGTGGCTGGAGCGGGCCTGCGGCGTGGCCAGCCGGCCGGTCGCGTGCCTTGGCGAAACGCAGGAGCGGATGGGCGCGGCAGCAGCCCGCGCGGCACTCGCCGACGCCGGCCTCACATTGGCAGATGTTGATCTCCTTTTATTCGGCGCGGCGGTCGGCCGTCAGCCGATTCCGGCAACCGCCCCTCTGGTGAAGCGTGAACTCGGCGGCGCAGACCTCAGCTTTCCAGCGTATGATGTGAACGCGACCTGCCTCAGCGCGCTCGTCGCACTGGACGTGGCCAGCCTCCACATCGCTGCCGGCCGTGCGCGCCACGTCCTTGTCGTGACTGCAGAAATCGCGTCCCGCGCGCTGCCTTGGCATGATGCGCCAGAAACGGCGGGCCTGTTCGGCGACGGCGCCGCAGCGTTCGTGGTGAGCGCGGGGAGCGCTGCCAAAGCGGGCGGCGCACGTTTCGGGGGTTTCTACATGGAAACCTTCGCGGAGGGCTATGACGCCTGCACGCTGGCCTCGGGCGGAACAGGCATCGATTTCCATACCGATCCTGAAGCGTTCTCGCGCAGCGCTTATTTCCGTATGGACGGCAAGGCGCTCTACCGGATCACCGCCGCCGCGCTTCCCGGATTTCTTGACCGGCTTCTCGAGATGTCAGGCCTGAAGCGCCGGGACATCGACCTCGTCGTGCCGCATCAGGCCAGCCCGCATGCCTTGACGCACATCATCCGGCGCGGGGGCTTTGCGGCCGGCCAGGTATTTGACCGTGTGCGGACGATCGGCAACCAGGTGGCCGCGTCGATCCCGGTCGCCTTGTGCCTCGCCCGCGACGAGGGGCTGATCCGCCCCGGCATGCGCGTGCTCCTGATCGGGACATCCGCCGGCGTGTCGCTCGCCGGGGCGCTTCTGGAGACCTGAGCCAGTGCCCGCCATAGCCATCACGGGCGCCACCGGTTTTCTCGGCGGCGCGATCTGTCGCCGCCTGCTGGCCGAGGGCCAGCCGGTTGTGGCACTGGGGCGCGACCGCAGAAAGTTGGCGGCGCTACAAGCACTGGGAGCCTGCACCGTAGAGAGCGACCTGGCGGATTGCCCGCCCGCTCTTGCCGGAGAGATAAAGGCTGTCGTGCATTGCGCGGCACTGTCTTCAGCCTGGGGACCGCGCGCCGCGTTTCAGGCGGCGAATGTGCGCGGCACGGAATCCGCCCTCTCTATGGCGAGAACTGCAGGCGCAAAACGCTTCGTCCACATCTCGACACCGAGTCTCTACTTCCGCTTTCGCGACCAGCCGGGCATGACAGAAGACGAAGTGCTTCCTCCGCCGGTAAATGACTATGCCGCAACCAAGCGTATCGCCGAAGAACTCGTCCGCACAGAGGCGGCGCTTGATTGCATCATCCTTCGGCCGAGGGGAATTTATGGCGCGGGCGACACTGCCTTGCTGCCGCGCCTCCTGCGCGCCGCGACGGCAGGACCGCTGCCGCTCGTCCGCGGCGGGCAGGCCGAGACAGACCTGACGTACGTCGACGACGTCGTGGACGCTGTGCTTGCGGCGCTGGCGGCTCCCCTAAACCTCGCAGAACGCGTGTTCAATATTTCCGGTGGTGAGCCCTTGCCGGTCCGGCGCATTGCGGAAGCTGCCGGGCTGCGCGCCGGCACAACGGTTCGGTGGCGGAAGGTGCCAGCCACCGCCCTTCTTGGGACAGCGCGAATTCTCGAGGCTGCGGCCTATCTTCAACCTGCGCGGCCGGAACCCCGGGTAACTGCATATGGCGCCGGCCTGTTTGCCTTCACGCAGACTCTCGACCTGACCGCCGCGCGGCGCCAGCTGGCCTGGACGCCGAAGATCCGCTTCGAAGAGGGGCTTTCCCGCACGTTTGGAGCGCATCCATGATCAGCGGGCTATCCTTCCCCAACAGCGCGACCGTGCGCGTACCAGAGCGGTTGGTGCTGCGGGGCGGGCGCTGGACGCCGATCGACCTCGCCGTGCGATATGGCCGCTTTCTGCATCCGCGCGAAGGCACCTGCCTGATCGACACGGGATATTCCGCGCGCGTCACCCGGGGTGCGCGCTCCCTTCCCCTGACCGTCTATGCCGGCATCCTGCGGCCGAAACTTGCACCGGCGGCTTTGCCGGAAGCTCTGCCCGGTGTGAACACCATCCTGCTGACCCATCTGCATGCAGATCATGTTTCTGCGCTGCGGGACTATCCCGGTGCCCGTCTTGTGGGCGATAGAGCCGCGCTGGACCATTTCCTGGCGGCCGGCGCTTTCGGGCGGACGCGGCACGGCGTGTTCCGCGAGCTTTTACCTGATGACTTCCGTGCGCGGCTCACACCCCTTGAGTCTCTTGCCGAAACGGCCGCGCCCTTCGGGCTTGGCCCGGCCCGGGATGTTTTCGGCGACGGCGAAGTGCTCGCCGTGCCCCTGCCCGGCCACATGCGAGGCCATACCGGCTACCTGTTCGCCAGACAATCTACCCCTGTCCTGTATGCCGGGGATGCCGACTGGCTTGCCCAGGCCATCCGCGAGGGCCGCTCGCCGAGCGCGCCGGCCCGCTGGATCCTCGATGACGCTTCAGCGGCGCAGGCGACGGCCGAGCGGCTGAAGGCTTTCGAGGCAGCGGGGGGGCGGATCGTTCTCTGCCATGATCCGGAGCCGCCTGCATGAGCGCCGCGCTGATGCTGACACTCTCCGCCTTCGCGCGGTCGCGCTTACGGGCCGCGCGCCTGCGAACGCGGGACGACCTGTTGCGCTGGCAATCCCGGCGCCTTGCCCGGTTTCTGACCCGGACGGCGCCGCGCGCCGAGGCTTTCTCCGAACTGGCCGGCCGTCCGCTTACGGACTTTCCAGTGATGGACAAGGCCGTCCTGATGAACTCCTTTGATCGCTACAATATCGCCGGAATCACAGCTGATACGGCCTGGAAAGCTTACGAGCGGGACGGCCGCATCGGGCGGTACAGCGTCGGCGCTAGCACTGGAACGAGCGGAAATCGCGGGCTTTACCTTGTGAGTGATCCGGAGCGTTATCTGTGGCTTGGCACCCTGCTCGCCAAGGCACTGCCAGACATGTTGTCAGCCCGGTACCGGGTCGCTGTGATGCTCCCGCGCGGCAGCCGTCTGTATGACGCCGCCAATGAATCCGGCCGGTTGGTGCTGAAATTCTTCGATCTCACGGATGGCCTCGAAAGCCAGCTTGCCGCGGTGGTGGCCTTCCGCCCCAATGTGCTGGTTGCGCCGCCGCACGCGCTCATCGCATTGGCGCGCGCGGACCTGCCGCTGGCGCCGCGCCAGGTGTTCTCCGGCGCGGAAGTTCTTGATTCCGGAGACCGGCGAGAGATTGAGGCGCGCTTCGCTGTCACCGTGCGCGAAATCTACATGGCGACAGAGGGCTTGCTCGGCGTCGCTTGTACCCGGGGCACGATGCATCTTTGCGAAGACTGCGTCGCCTTCGAATGGGAACCGGAAGGCGATCTGGTGAAGCCGCTGATCACGGACTTCACGCGCCGGACGCAAATGATGATCCGTTATCGGATGAACGACCTCTTGCATTTGTCGGCCGAACCCTGCCCATGCAGCTCGCCGCTCAGGGCGGTTTCAGAGGTCGCCGGACGATCCGATGATACTTTTCGGCTTGCAGACACAGACGGAAAAACGGTCCTTGTCACACCGGATATCATCCGCAACGCTGTCCTCGGCGCCAGCCGCGGTATCGCGGATTTCCGCGCGGTTCAGGAGGCGCCGAACCGCGTGACGCTGACATTGCCGCCAGACGGGGACCATGACCTCGCACGCGCGAGAGGTGCCCTGGCGGACCTGTTCCTGCGGCTGGGCGCCGCGCCGGAAGTTTCCGCCACCACCGCGCCCCTCCTGCCGCCGCAAGGCGGCAAACTCCGCCGCGTGATCCGCAAACCGGGCGCCGGGATCTGAGACTTGCGAATGGCCCACCGCCCAACAAATAGGGAAGTGGTGACCCCGATGCGATTCGAACGCACGACCTACAGATTAGGAATCTGTCGCTCTATCCTGCTGAGCTACGGGATCGCCGGATCTTCCCTTACGGGAAAACCGTGAGGATTTGAAGGCCGCGCCTCAGACGTGTTCCAGGGCCTGGCCGAGATCGGCGACCAAGTCCTCGGGGGCTTCGATGCCGACCGAGAAGCGCACGAGGCCGTCGGTGAAACCGATGCGCGCGCGCACATCTGCGGGGACGGCCGAGTGCGTGGTCGAACCGGGATGGCACATCAGGCTTTCCGTGCCACCGAGGCTGACCGCCAGCTTGATCAGGCGCAGGTTGTCGAGCAGCTTGAACGCCGCTTCCTTGCCGCCCTTCACATCGAAGGAGAAGGTCGCGCCTGCCCCGAGGCATTGCTCATCGAACACCTTCTTCTGCGGATCGCCTTCCTTGAGGAACTCAGGATACATCACCTTCGTGATCTTCGGATGCGTGTTCAGGAACTCGGCGCAGACCTTCGCATTGCGAAAGGCGCGTTCCATGCGCAGCTGCACGGTCTCGAGTGAACGCGTCAACAACCAGCAGGAATGGGCGTCCAGCATCGTACCCAGATAGTTCCGCATACGGCGGATCTTGATCATCATCTCTTCATTGCCGACGATACCGCCGGCGATCAGGTCCGAGTGGCCGCCGACATATTTGGTCAGCGAATAGAGCGCGAGATCGGCGCCGTGCTTCAGCGGCTGGTGGCCGATCGGGCCCATCATCGTGTTGTCACACATCAGGATCGGGCGGCGGCCTGTTTCCTTCTCCAGCACGTCGCAGACGCGCGCGCAGGCGGCGATGTCGACAAGCGCGTTGGTGGGGTTGGCAGGGGACTCGGTGAAGATCACCGAGATTGGGCCGAACTGTTTCACCGTGGCCCGGGCAGCGGCAAGGATCTCCGGCTCAGTCGACCAGGCGTCGAACTCCGCCGAGCGCACACCCCAGCCCGGCAGGAAGGTGCGGATAAAGACTTCCGAGGCGCCATAGAGCGGGCTCGAATGGAGAACCGCCGTGCCCGGCTCCGCGCAGGCAAACAGCGCCGTGGTGATCGCGGACATGCCGGAGGAGAAAGCGAGCGCCGCTTCGCCGTCATCATACAGCGTCAGCCGGTCTTCCAGCACTTCCATGTTGGGGTTGTTGAAGCGCGTGTAGATCAGGTCGGCATCTTCCGGATCGCCCACTTCGTGGCGCCCGGCGAGGCGGCGGAACAGGGCCTCGCCATCGCGGGCCGACTTAAAGGCGAAGGTGGAGGTCATGAAGATCGGCGGCTTGATCGAGCCTTCCGACATGAAAGGGTCGTAGCCGAACCCCATCATCAGGGATTCCGGGCTCAGCGTGTGTCCGCCGATTTCGCGTTTGCGGTAGGATTTCTTGGGTTTTGACATGGGGTCCCTCCCGGGCGTTATCGTTGGGGAAGCCTTAAAGGGCGCCGCAGCCCTCTGGCAAGGCTGGAGGAGACTCCGCTTGCAGGCCGGAAGGTGTGCAGGCGATACAAGCGTGTGGACTGGCTGGGGATGGGCATGCGCGTGGGGCGGAGACTTGCGATCGCCGGACTGTTGATCGGTCTGGCCGCCTGCAACGCCGCAGAAGACCCGCTGGATGAACTCGCTGTCGGTGAACGTGGCCGCGTGGTGCGGGTTCTGGACGGTGACGCGCTGGTACTGGACACGGGACAGAGCGTCCGCCTCGTCGGGGTGGAAGCGCCCGCCGCCCCCTACCGCGACCCGGAGGGCGACGCCGGCTTCGAAGAAGCCAAGCGCCTCCTCGAGGACATGGTGCTCGGGCGCGAAGTGGAGCTACGCTATGGCGGCCTGACGCGCGACCGGTATGACCGCGCACTGGCGCATGTCATCACCACGGACGCCCTTGGCCCACGCCTCTGGTTGAATGCCGAGATGGTGAAGAAGGGCGGCGCGCGGGTACGCGTCTATCCGGATACGGCAACTGCGAATGCGCCCCTGCTCGCGCTTAAGGCGGTCGCCCGCGACGACCGCCGCGGTCTCTGGGACGACGGCGTTTGGCCAATCCACAATGCAGCGCAATTGCCGCCAGAGGCCGAGCGGTTCCAGATTGTCGAAGGCGTTGCGGGCGCCATGAAAGGCTCAGAGGAACGTTTTGCCGTCTGCGATGTGGCGCTGCAGGGGTCGTCGCTGATCCTCGAAATCGGCAAGTCGGCAGCAGAACTCTGCCAATTACCGGAAGGTACACGCGTCCGGGCCCGGGGCTTCCTGCGGGATGGGCGGCTTGAGGTGACCCATCCGCTCAATCTGGAAAAACTGGGCTGAGGCCTACGCCTCGGGAATCAGCCCGGCCGTCATCGGATCGCCGACAATGCGCTCGAGCGCCTTGCGCAGCTTGCCGAGCGCCTGGTGTTCGATCTGGCGTACGCGCTCCTTGGACACCCCCAATTCTTCGCCCAGCGCTTCAAGCGTCATCGAATCTTCGGCCAGGCGCCGCTTGGCGATGATGTGCATCTCGCGCGGGTTCAGCGTCTTCAGTGCTTCGGCGATCCACTGGCGGCGCTTGGCGGTGTCGTGCTCCACCATGACCAGCTGCTCGGGGATGGCCGCCTCATCAGCGATCATGTCCTGCCACTCGCCGTCGCCATCAATCGAGAGCGGCGCGTTGAGCGAGCGGTCTGACCCGGACAGGCGCGAGGCCATCGTCTCGACATCTCGGACCGGCACACCGAGATGGTTGGCCACCCATTCGCGGTTCTCGACGCTCATGATACCGTCACCGGTATCGGCGATGCGGGCACGCAGGCGGCGCAGATTGAAGAACAGGGATTTCTGCGCCGAGGTCGTACCCGTGCGCACGATCGACCAGTTGCGCAGCACATAGTCCTGGATCGAGGAGCGGATCCACCAGCTGGCATAGGTCGAGAAACGCACTTCGCGTTCCGGTTCAAACCGCGCGGCGGCCTGCATCAGGCCGACATTCCCTTCGGACACAAGATCCGCCATCGGCAGGCCGTAATGGCGGAATTTCGAGGCCATTGCGATGACGAGGCGCATGTAGGCCGTCGTCAGCTCATGCAGCGCGACTTCGTCATTCTGCTCGCGCCAGCGGCGGGCGAGGCTCGCTTCATGGGCCGGCTCCAGCAGCGCGACCTTCATCGCGGTGCGGACAAACTGGCGGTCGGAACTGTTGTTCGTGTCGTAAGCGCTGGCCATCAAGTGCTCCCGGCAGAGACAACCTGTGTGTCTCTCTGGCTTTGTCTACGAAGGCGGGCGGTCACTGGATGAAGGCTGCCTTGATTTTTTCTCCGGCCGCTCTAGCCCCGCTCCGGCCCTGATCTGCCTTGACGTCCAAGGCCTCAGCGGCCTAATTCAGGACCCGAAACACAAGCGGAACGAACCGCCTGCCATGATCAATCCTGCGCCCCTCGATCCCCTGCCCCGCCGGTCGGCCGAAATCTG
>JBBSAZ010000081.1:0-8666 GCA_038251755.1 Caulobacterales bacterium | reverse complement strand
TCGATGCGATTGGCGCCCCGCTCGGCACGGCCGCGCTGAAAGCCGCCTTCACGCCCGCATTCACCCACCTCACGCCCTGGGCCTCGGCCGGCTGGGTGACGCCTTCGCTGCGCCGGCACGGCCTCGGCGCCTTGCTCTTGCGCGCTCTGGAGGCCGAAGCCCGCCGTCTGGGCTTCGCGCATATCTACTGCGCCACGTCCACCGCCATCACGTTGCTCCAGCGCGAAGGCTGGACGCCGCATGCCCAAACGGTACATGACGGTCACGAAATCCGGATCTTCCAGCGTGCGCTGTGATCCCGCCGAAAGGAAACCGCCATGCGCCTCGCCGCCCTGTCCGCCGCCGTCCTTACGCTTGTTGCTTGTGCGCCAGCCCTGCCGACTGAGACAGAGGCAACCGAGAAGGTCACCGTCTTCACCAATGGCACGATCTATACCGGGCTCACCGACGCGGCAGGCGCGGCGCAAACCGTAAGCGGGGTCGTCGTGGGCGAAGACGGCCGCATCCTCGCCACCATCCCCCCGATGTCGGAAGACTGGAGCGAGGAGGAGATCAACCTGGTCGATCTCGGCGGCGCCTTCCTGTACCCCGGCTTCACCGACGCCCACATCCACTTGCAAGGCATTGGCGAGCGCGAATTGACGCTCAACCTCGAAGGCACCGCCTCGGTCGATGAGCTTGTCACCCGCGTCGAGGCCGAACTGGGCGGCAAGCCGGAAGGCTCCGTCCTCGTCGGGCGCGGCTGGATCGAAACCGGCTGGCCGGAAGACCGCATGCCGATGGCATCCGACCTCGATCCCGTCAGCGGCGGCCACAAGGTCATCCTCGGCCGCTCCGACGGTCACGCCCTTGTCGCCAACACCGCCGCGCTCGACGCAGCCGGCATCACGGACGAGACCGCCGACCCGTCCGGCGGCAAGATCGAACGAGACCCCGCCGGCAAGGCCACCGGCATCCTGATCGACGCCGCCATGGGCCTTGTCCAACCGCTGATCGCCGAGCCCGATGACGCGGCCGTCTCCCTCGCCCTCGAAACCGGCGCGAAGCTGTACGCCTCGCGCGGCTGGACCGGCGCCCACAACATGAGCGTCACCGCCCGCGAAGCGCCTTTGATGGCCGCGCTGGACGGGGAAGGGCGCCTGCCGCTGCGCCTCTACAATGCGTTTGACGCCGCCGCCTTCAGCATCGCTGAAGGCCGCCAGCACGAAACGGACACACTCACCAACCGCGCCGTGAAACTCTACATGGACGGCGCCCTTGGGAGCCGCGGCGCACAACTGATCCAGCCTTACGCGGATCGTCCGGACACGTCCGGTCTCTCGCTGCTCGACGATGAAGGCCTCGCCGCCCTGATGGCGCAAGCGAAAGCCGCGAACGTCCAGCTCGCCATCCACGCCATCGGCGACCTCGCCAATCGCCGCATCCTCGAAGCCTACGAGGCGGGCGGGTATGACGCCTCGCTGCGCTGGCGCATCGAACACGCGCAGGTGATCCACCCGGACGACCTCGCCCGCGTCGCGTCCGGCGGCCTGATCGCCTCGATGCAGCCGAGCCATGCCATCGGCGACCTCTTCTTTGCCCCCGCCCGCCTCGGCATGGACCGCCTGCGCGGCGCCTATGCCTGGGCCACATTGCTGGACATTGGCACCGTCATCGCCGGCGGCTCGGACGCCCCGGTCGAAGTCGGCTCGCCCACCATCGAATTTTACGCCGCCGTCGCCCGCAAGGATCTGAAAGGCTTCTCCGGCGAAGGCTGGCATCCGGAAGAGGCGGTCTCGCGCACTCGCGCGCTTGCCCTGTTCACCACCGGTCCCGCCTTTGCCAGCTTCCGCGAAGCCGACCTCGGCACCATCGAGCCGGGCAAGATCGCGGACTTCACGGTCTTCGACCGCGACTTGATGACCGTGCCCGAAGGTGACATTCTGAAGGCTGAGCCGGTCATGACCGTCATAGGCGGCGAGGTCGTCTGGCGCCGCTAGGGCGCAGGCGCCCCCGGGAGACACCGGCCCGTGAGGGAGGGAGTATCCATGCACATCATCCTGAAGACCGGCGCCGCCGTGCTCGCCATCGCGTTCGCCCCTGCCTGCGCAGGCACACCGGCGCCGGAGCCGGTGGCCGCCGCAATCGACTATACCGTCTTTGTCGATACGCCGGACCGTCCGGATGCGGACATCCTACTCGATGAGCGGCGCAAGCCCGCCGAAGTGCTCGCCCTCTTCGCGCCCCAGCCCGGCGACACGATTCTCGAGATCGAAGCCGGCGGCGGCTATTTCACCGAACTCCTCTCCCGCGCTGTCGGCGGGACGGGCAAGGTCTACATGCAGAACCCCGCCGGGTTTGACGCCTTCCTCGGCGATACCGTCACCAAGCGCCTCGACGGCCGCCTGACCAACGTCACCTACCTCAAATCCAACTTCGACACCTTCGCCGTTCCGGATGCCTCCATCGACATCGCGACCTGGTTCCAGGGCCCGCACGAGATCTGGTACACGCCCGAAGGCGCGGCCGCCCCACTCGGCAATCCGGACACGGCCTTCCGGGACATTGCCCGCGCGCTGAAGCCCGGAGGCCAGCTCGTGGTCATCGACCATGTCGCCCCCGCCGGCTCCCCGCCCACCACCGGCGGCGACACCCACCGCATCGATCCCGCCCACGTCCTCGCCATGGCCGAAGCCGCAGGTCTCGTGCTCGAAACAGAATCCGCCCTCCTGCGAAACCCTGCCGATGACGGCCTCAAGAATGTCTTCGATCCCGAAATCCGCGGCAAGACCGACCAGGCCCTCCTGATCTTCCGCAAGCCTTGACCGCGCGGCTTCAGCAGTAGGTATTGCCGGGCCGGCAGGACGAGGAATAGGCCGTGCCTATATTCGCCGTCGCGCGGCGGGCCTCGTTCCAGTCCCGGTTGTCCTGCCAGGCGGACACATTGCCGGTCGAGCTGCCGGCATTGCCGGAGGAATAGCTCCCGGATGAGCCAACGCTGCCGGTTGCCGCATACTCTCCGGCGCCGCTCGCCAGCGCTGCAAAGATGCCGCCAATGGCATTATCCACGCTGCGGCCCCAGTTGCCGCCGGAGTCCGTGGGCACGGAACCGGGCGGCGGGCCCATCATCTGCGCCATCTTCATGGCCAGGTTGCACGACAGGCTATGTCCGCCCTGAAAGCAGGCCTTGGTGGAATAGGAGCGAATCGTCTCCCACTTGTTCAGTCCGTAATCGGTATAATAGTTCAGCCAGGCGACATTGAAGCAGGCCTCATAGTCGGGGTTGTCCGTGTCGCAGACCGATTTGAAATACCGCTCGGCCCGGTAACCGTTCGAATATCCCGAGCTTGGCCCGACGAAACCGGTCAGCTCCGCATGCGTCTTGCAGGCATTCGGCACACTGTGATCGCAGGCAAAAGCCAGCGGTGTGAGTGAAGCCGCGACATCCTTGCCATAAGGCGAATTGCCCGCGCCCTGGTACATGCCCAGCCAGTAGCAGGCGCCCGGCCCCTTGAACGCGCACAGCGTCTTGAACTGTTGATAGGCGTCCCAGTGATTGCCTGCCTCCATTTCCTTGACCGCGGCAGTGTAAGCGGCCGACGACACGCGCCGGATATTCTCGAACTCGCCGTCGGACTTGAGCGGGCTGAGCTCATATGCCTTTGAATACCAGACCAGCGCCTCGGCGAGGTTTTGCTGCACCCCCTTCGGTGCCTTTTCGTATAGGCCCGCCAGCGACAGCATGCAGGGGAAGCAGCCGGCTTCCGCGCCCATCAGGTACAGCATGCTGGCCTCGAATGCGTCATCGGCCCGGTCTCCCGAACTGATCTCGCCCGTCTCCTTCATCCGCCCGGCCCGGTCATAGGCCGTCAACATTCCGGCGTCAGCCGCCTCGAGATACGTCACATAGGCCGCCTCTAACCCGGCCGCGCCATTGGCCGCGTCCCGAAGCGCATCGCCCCGCGCCAGCAACACCTCGCCTGCCGTCTGGCCCTGCGCCGAGACGGCCGGGGGCGCTGCCAGCAGTGCCGCGCCCAGAGTTGCGGCGGCAATCGCCACCCGGAGTCCTGAAAACATGCGCGACCGTCCTTCAAAATGCCTGCCCGCCATCTTTTCGGCTGGCGCGCCCCTTTCATCAACCCCCGGGGAGACCGAACGGCGCATGCTTACGTAACGTCGCACTAGGCGCGGGGCCATCCCGTGCTAGAACGCTTGTTTCCGCCATCCCCCTTCCGTGACGAGCCCCGCATAGCCATGACTTCAATGACGTCCACCGACACGCTCGAAGGCCTCAAGCCCACCGAAAAGCTGAACCTCAAGAAGCTGTTCGGCCTCGACACGGCCATGGTCGTGCACGGCTTCAAGACGCGCACCGAATACGTGCCGGAGATCGACCCCGCTTATCGGTTCGACCCCCAGACCACGCTCGCCATCCTCGCCGGCTTCGAGTTCAACCGCCGCGTCATGGTGCAGGGCTATCACGGCACCGGCAAATCCACGCACATCGAGCAGGTCGCCGCCCGCCTCAACTGGCCGATGATCCGCGTCAACCTCGACAGCCATGTCAGCCGTATCGATATGGTCGGCAAGGACGCCATCGTCCTCAAGGACGGCAAGCAGGTCACCGAATTTCGCGAAGGCATCCTGCCCTGGGCCCTGCAACGCCCGGTCGCGATCGTGTTCGACGAATACGACGCCGGCCGGCCGGATGTGATGTTCGTCATCCAGCGCGTCCTCGAAAGCTCGGGCAAGCTGACGCTGCTCGACCAGAACCGGGTGATCGCGCCGAACCCCTACTTCCGCCTCTTCTCGACCACCAACACCGTTGGCCTCGGCGATACGACCGGCCTCTATCATGGCACGCAGCAGCTCAACCAGGGCCAGATGGATCGCTGGAGCATCGTCACGACCCTCAACTATCTGGCCCATGATGCCGAGGTCGAGATCGTCAAGTCGAAAGCAACGGGTACGGACGAAGCGCTGCTTTCCAAGATGGTCACCCTCGCGGACCTCACCCGCAACGCCTTCATGGCGGGTGACCTCTCGACCGTCATGAGCCCGCGCACCGTCATCACTTGGGCCGAGAATTTCGCCATCTTCGGCGATATCGGCCACGCCTTCCGCATGACCTTCCTCAACAAGTGCGACGAGCTTGAACGCCCCCTCGTCGCCGAGATGTATCAGCGCTGCTTCGGCACCGAATTGCCCGAGAGCGCTTTGATGGTGAAGGTGGCGTAGGGGAGGGCCCCACGCGCGGCGGATGGCAAAGGACACCACACTCCAGGATCTCTTCAAGGCCGCCCTCGCCGTCACCACCAAGGCGATGAGCGCGGAGCGCGAGATCGAGGTCGGCTTCGGAAATGATGCCGGCGACCAGGGCGACCGGCTTGTGTTGCGCCCGCCGCCGATCGAGATCAGCGCCGAACTTGCGGCCCGCATCCGCGGCGAGGCCGACGCGATGGCCCTGCGCCGTGCGCATCACAATCCCGCCGCCCACCTCGCGCACCGCCCGCAGGGCGATCTCGCCCGCCGCGTCTATGAGGGCGCCGAAACCGCGCGCATCGAAAGCCTCGGCGCCAATGCCATGCTCGGCACCGCCGGCAATCTCGACGCCGCGCTCGACCATCGCTGCAAGTCCACCAATTTCGGCGCAGGCTCCGAAGATCCCGAAGCGATCCTCGCGCCCGCCCTCGAATTCCTGCTGCGCGAACGCCTCACCGGACGCCCGCTTCCGGAAAGCGCCGAGCGCGTCGCCGCCGTCTGGCGCGAAAAGGTCGAAACCCGCGCCGGCAAGGCCATCGACGGCCTGATGGATCAGCTGCACGACCAGGCCCAGTTCTCGAAAACCATCCGCTCGATCATCCGGGACCTGACGGCCTCGGACGTGCCCGGCGACGACGTCGAGACCGGCGAGCAGGAGAATGCCGAGCAGCAGGAAGACAACGAAACCCAGACCGGAGACGATGATACGTCCACGGAAGAACAGATGGGCGCCTCCGCCGACCAGATGGAGGCCGGCGAGACCGAAGACATCGACGGCGAGGAGGCCAACGTTTCGGTCGATCAGGACGCCGATCTCGACGCCGACGATTCGCCTGCAGAGGAAGATGACGGCGCCAAACCCCTGCGCCCGAACTTCCAACCGGGCGACGAGCGCGACCGGTTCGTCTACAACGTCTTCACCCGCGCCCATGACGAGACCGCGCAGGCGCAGGACCTTTGCGACGCGGAAGAACTCACCCGTCTGCGCGCCTACCTGGACCACCAGCTGCAAGGCCTGCAGGGCGCCGTCGCCAAGCTCGCCAACAAGCTGCAGCGCCGGCTGATGGCTCAGCAGAACCGCTCCTGGAGTTTCGATCTCGAGGAAGGCGTGCTTGACACCGCCCGCCTTACCCGCGTCATCACCGACCCCACTGCGCCGCTCTCGTTCAAGCAGGAAGACGACACCAAGTTCCGCGACACGATCGTCACACTGCTGCTGGACAATTCCGGCTCGATGCGCGGCCGTCCGATCATGGTGGCTGCCCTGTGCGCCGACATTCTCGCCCGCACGCTGGAGCGCTGCGCGGTGAAAACCGAAATCCTCGGCTTCACCACCAAGGCCTGGAAAGGCGGGATGAGCCGCGAGGACTGGGTGAAAGCCGGCAAGCCGAATGGTCCCGGACGTCTCAATGATATCCGCCACATCATCTACAAGGCTGCCGACATGCCCTGGCGCCGGGCGCGCCGGAACCTCGGCTTGATGATGCGCGAAGGCCTTCTCAAGGAAAACATCGACGGCGAAGCCCTCCTCTGGGCGCATGACCGGATGCTGGCGCGGCCCGAGCAGCGCAAGATCCTGATGGTGATCTCGGACGGCGCGCCGGTCGACGATTCCACGCTGAACGTCAATATCGGCAACTATCTCGAACGCCACCTCCGGCAGGTGATCGACCAGATCGAGAACCGCTCGCCCGTCGAGCTCATCGCCATCGGCATCGGCCATGACGTGACGCGCTATTACAAGCGCGCCGTCACGATTGTGGACGCCGAACAGCTTGGCGGCGCGATGACGGAGCAGCTCGCCTCCCTGTTCGACGAACACCCGATCAATCCCGCCGCCATGGGTATCGTTCCGCTCACTGAGCGCACCACCCGCGGCGCCGTCAGCGGCGCCAGTGCCGGTGCCCCCAGCTACGGCAAGAAAGTCGGCCTCGGCCGCGACGTGAAAACCACCACGCTGCAAGCCGTGAAACCGCCGGGGAAGAAGTGAGTTTTCTTCGGGTTTTTGGAATTTCGGAGATAAAAACACCTTCTGCGCCCGGGTCCGCAAGCGCGGGTGTTGCGTAAGGATTGGCCGGGCGTTTTGTAACGGTCTGTTCCGGATGGATTTAATTTTGTGGGCTTGTTGTTGCCTGTAGGCGCAAGTTTGGCTTGTTGCCTCTCCAGTGGGATATATTCCGTTTCAATCCGTGTGCATCGGATGGCGATTGTCTCTCGCCTGTTCTCATTCATTCTCATTTTTTATCACTTCGTATCGTTTGGTTCTCGTCTGCTCTCGGTGCGAGCGGATTTCGGCCTTTGGCCTCTATCCAGCCTACGGGGTGCGGGTGAGGCTGAGTATAACTCCGCGCGGAGGGGTGTGGCGCAAGTTCCGGGGGAGAAACTCGCAGCGCGTTGATGCGTATGCGGATTTTGTGGTCCGGGTGCGTGGTTTTTGTTGCGTAGGGGCGGCGGCAGGGCTTGCCTCGCCCCACCCTAACCCTCCCCGTTCCGGGGAGGGGACCGCTCAGCGTTCGGTGAGCGCAAGCATTGCCCGAGATGCAACCGGTCCCCTCCCTCGCGCGAAGCTTGGGGCGGGCTCGCTCGGGAAATCGTATACGATTTCTCGTCCTCGCGAGGGGTGGGGGCCTTACTCGCCCTAACGCCCCGCCTTCTCGTCAATTCCGCTGGTGCCCTGACGGGCTTCCAGGGCCGCCGCGACATCATCGAGGCTCACGCCGCGCGACCGGAGCGCCACGAACACATGGTAGAGAACATCCGCCGCTTCGCTCGCGACCCGGCCGTCGCTCTCGCCGCGCACCGCGTCCGCCAGCTCGCCGCCCTCTTCGGCGACTTTGGCCGCGCAGGCGTCCGGCCCCTTGGCGAGCAGCTTAGCGGTCCAGCTCTTGCCCGCATCGCCTTCTTCGGCGCGCGCATCGATGGTGCCGGCGAGGTGTGCCAGCGCGGCGGACAGCCGGGCAGGGGAGGCAAGGTCGGTCATGGGGCGGGCTCCTGTTGCAAGCCGTTTAGCGTTCCCCGGCGTCCGCGTCACCCGGCCAAGCTTGACGGACGCCGCGTAAGGGCGCCAGCTTTGGTGGAAACGGAGGAAGTCCCATGAAAGACCGCGTTACCATCACGATGCTCGAAGACGGCGTGGCCGATGTCCGCCTCGTGCGCAGCGACAAGATGAATGCCCTCGACAACCTGATGTTCGCCGGCCTCGCTGAGGCGATTGCGCAGCTCAAGGACATGAAGGGCCTGCGCGCCGTGGTCCTGTCCGGTGAAGGCCGCGCCTTCTGCGCGGGGCTGGACCTCTCCTCGATGGCCCAGCCCGGCGACGGCAAGAAGCAGGGTGAAGGCGCCACCGGCAGCCTCGGCAGCCGCAGTCACGGCCTCGCCAACCTGGCCCAGCATGTCGCCTGGGGCTGGCGGGAACTGCCCGTGCC
>JBBSAZ010000080.1:0-8677 GCA_038251755.1 Caulobacterales bacterium | reverse complement strand
GCGCGGCGCGAACGGCGTCTCGACGCCGGTGAAAATATTCTTGAACGGCACCATGCCTGCGTTGACAAACAGCAGGGTCGGGTCGTTCTGCGGCACCAGCGGCGCCGATGGCCGGCGGGTATGACCGTTCTTCTCAAAAAAGCTGAGGAACGTTTCCCGGATCTCGTTAACGCCTTGCATCTATCGTGTCGTTCCTTGCCAATCACCAAATGTCCAACGCACGCCTTAGCCGAGGCGCGCGCCGGATTACAGAGGCGATATAAAGGCCCCTTTGCAGCGCGCCAAGACAAGGCGCGCCGCAAAGGGGACTCTTCCGGCCAGGAGATCGATGGGCCGGAAGCTCGCCGGGCCGTTCGCGCCGGGGATCACCCCACACGCTGGTCCGGCTCGCAGTCTTCCACTTTGCCCGTGGAATACCGCGAATTCATGTCAGTCCCGCCTCAACCTTCAGCCGCGTCGGGCTTTCCATCTTCGTCTTCGGCATTCATGCCGGCGGCGAGCAGTTCATCCGCGAGAAGGCCCGCATTGCGGCGGATCGCATCCTCGATCTCGTTGGCAATCGGAATATTGTCCTTCAGGAACTGCCGGGCTTTTTCACGGCCCTGCCCGATCCGCTCGCCATTGTAAGAATACCACGATCCCGACTTCTCGACCACGTTGGCCTTGACGCCCAGATCGACAAGTTCACCGGTCTTCGAGATGCCTTCGCCATAGAGAATGTCGAACTCGACCTGACGGAACGGCGGGGCGACCTTGTTCTTCACGACCTTGACGCGCGTCTGGTTGCCGATCACTTCCTCACGTTCCTTGATCTGGCCGATACGGCGGATATCGAGGCGCACAGACGCGTAGAATTTCAAGGCGTTACCGCCGGTTGTCGTTTCGGGGTTGCCGAACATCACGCCGATCTTCATGCGGATCTGGTTGATGAAGATCACCATGCATTTCGACTTGGAGATCGAGCCTGTCAGCTTGCGCAGCGCCTGGCTCATCAGACGCGCCTGGGCGCCGGGCAGCTGGTCGCCCATCTCACCTTCCAGTTCGGCCCGCGGCGTCAATGCCGCGACCGAGTCGATCACCAGCAGGTCAACCGCGCCGGAACGCACCAGCGTATCGGCGATCTCGAGCTCCTGTTCGCCCGAATCGGGCTGCGAGATGAGGAGATCGTCGAGATCGACACCCAGCTTGCCGGCATAGACCGGATCGAGCGCGTGCTCGGCATCGATGAAGGCGCAAACCCCGCCATTCTTCTGGGCTTCAGCCACGCAATGCAGCGCCAGCGTCGTCTTGCCCGAGCTTTCCGGCCCGAAAATCTCGATGATCCGGCCTTTCGGAAGCCCGCCGATACCCAGCGCGATATCGAGGCCCAGCGAGCCGGTCGAAACCGCCTCGATATCCATCGATTTCTTGTCGCCAAGGCGCATCACGGAGCCCTTGCCGAAGGAGCGCTCGATGTTGCCGAGCGCTGTTTCGAGGGCTTTTTGCTTGTCCACGCCGGTTTCCTTCTGCACGAGGGCGAGTGCGGGTTTGCTCATAAGTCGTCTCCTTAGGTCTACCATGGGGGCCGGTTTGGCAAGGTCCCCGATTGCCGTGCTGAAACAGTGTGTACACTATTTGTTCCGGAGAACAAAGCAGAAACTTTTTCCCGGAACGGCTTTCCTTCCCGCTCCGTCTCTGGCATAGTCCAGTCATGCTCACACGGTCCGGAAATTCCGGCGGGGAAGCCCGCCTTCGCTACGGCGACAATGATTATGACATCCTGACACCGGGCAGCTTTGTCACCTGCGCCGTGACCGGTAAACCGATTCCCCTCGGCGCGGTGCGCTATTGGAGCGTTGACCTGCAAGAAGCCTATTGGGACGCCGAAGCGGCCGCCCAGCGCCTCGCCTATTCGAAGTGATGCCAGTCAGGCGCGCACGCGCGCTGCAGGATTGAGCTGCCAGACGCGCAGGTTGAGCGCTGACGCGATGGTGACCCACACGAGATAAGGCACGAGCATCCAGGCCGCGGCCGCGCTGATCGGCGCGAACGCCGCCATCACCGCCGCGATCGACAGCCAGAGCATCACCACGATCACAAATCCGAGCCCCATCCGGCGGGCTCCGAAGAACACGCCAGACCAGCTCGCATTGATGACGAGGCTCACGCCGTAGAGCGTCAGGGCGCCCGCCGCTTCGGCCCCGCCGGACAGCCAGACCAGCCAGCCCGCCACGGCATTCAGGACGAACAGGATGGACCAGGTCACCGGAAACGCCCAGTTCGGCGGCGTCCAGGGCGGCTTCGACAACGCGGCATACCAGGCGCCCGGCCGGAAGATCGCGCCGCTTGAGGCGGCCGCGAGATTGGCGAGCAGAAACAGCGCCAGCACGAGCAGGTTTCCGGATGTGATCATGAACTCGTGCCCCGCAATCTGATGCGTCTGATCTATCTGGGGCCGCGTGGGCCCATTACGAAGCGCTCCGGTAGCGGACGTTCCAATTCGGCGCTCACCGCCGCAATTGCGGGCGCCAGACGACCTCGTCCGCGCCGACCAGCCGTGCCAGGCGGCCCAGCTCCGCGTCCAGCTTCGCCTGCCGCGCGTCCGTCCACTTCACGCCCGGCTCCGGCCACAGCTGGTGCATGCTGATCTGCCCTGCCTCGCGGTTCGCCTTCACCTCGATACGCCCCACGAACCGGTCGCCCTCCAGCAGCGGATAGACATAATAGCCCCATTGCCGCTTGGCCTCCGGCACGAAAATCTCGATCCGGTAGTCGAAGCCGAACAGGCGTGTCAGTCGGTTCCTGTCGCGGATCACCGGGTCGAACGGGTTGAGGATACGCAGCCTCGGCGCTGGCGCGGAAACCGCTGCCAGCCGGGCCTCGATGTCCGGCAGGGCGAGCGCCGCCGTCCAGTCGCCGCGCGCCGATTCGATCTCCACCGCCACCAGCTTGCGCGCCGGCGCCGCTGCCCAGGCTTTCACTTCGCCCAGATCGGCCGCCGCCCAGAAACGCTGGATATCGCCTTCCGTGCCGAAGGCCAACCGCGCCAGCGCTTCGCGGCAGAGCCAGTCCACCTGCGCCGCGTCGCCGTGCTCGGCCGCCCGGTGATGATCGGGAATCACGCGTTCCGTCAGATCATAGAACTTGGTGAAGCCTTCGCGGTGGGAGGTCGACAGCTCACCGGCATACCACATGTAATCGAGTGCCAGCTTGTGCGGGGGCCGGCGCCACATTTCCCGCTTGCCCACAATCTTGGTATCGAACGCCTTGGTGCTGAGCGGACCCTCCGCTTCGATCCGTGCGCGGATGGCAGCGCGCCCGCCCTCGTCCAGCATGCCCCGGTGCCATTCCCAGCCGCGCACTTTCTCCTCCATCCGGCGGAACTGGCGCCGCCACATCGGGTAGAAGTCCATCGGGATCAGCGAGGCATCATGCGTGAAGTGTTCGAACACGTGCCGGTCGCGCGCGAGGCACGCCTCCAGCATCGGCTCGCGGTAATTCTGGTTGCGGCTCCACAGGATATGGTCATGCGCCCGCGCCACTACGCGGATCGTATCCAGTTGCACGAAGCCGAGTTTCCTTATCGTGCCGGGAAGATCCACCGGCCCCGTCGGCGGCGCCGACAAGCCTTGCGCGTCCAGCCAAAGCCGCCGCGCGTCCCGGTTGCCGATCCTCAGCGCCATTCCCGCCCCTACCCCTCCAGCTTTCATGCGCCGGCCAACCCGGCCTCTGCTTCAGTTTGCAGTGTCAGGCAATGCGGGCGGCGGCGCCAGCTGGTCATCGATGGCGGATTTGATAGGCTCGGGAAAATCGTCCGCAAGGCCGACGCAGTCACGCCGGAAGCCGGCATCTGCGAAGTCCACACTGTCCGGCTTCTCCGGATCACTCGTCAGCGAAACTTCCCAGTCCATCTGGCAGGCGCGCGTGGCAAAGCTGCGTGTACAGACGGCCATCGGCTCGGGATAATCCGCATGCGCCTCGCCGTACTGGCATTCATAGCCCGCCTCGCCCAGCTGCGCGATCAGGGAGGCCCGGCCGGCCTTGCGCGCAATCCGGCTGACATCATCCGCCAGTTCCGCAATGAGCTTTTCGCCGCTTTCATGCGCCCAGTCATAGAGGTCGTGAATCTCGTTCATCGTCTTTGGCTTGAGCGCATCATGCGCGCACCCGCCGAGGCCCAAGGCCAGAATCAACAACAATACAGCCTTCATGCCGGCCTCCCCGTTTATGCCTGAAATGTCTTCCCCGATTGCGGCAGCACTAGGGACCCCTGAGCAAAATCTGGAGGGCCATCCCCGCGGCCGCGCCGGCCAGTCCGCCCGCCGCCACATCCCACGGCGTGTGCCGCGACAGGTGCCACCGCGACCAGCCAATCAGCCCCGCCAGTCCAAGCCCGGCTGCCACCACGCTCAGGTCCGGCCAGAACAGGCTGGACGCAAATACGGCGAACGCGGTGTGCAGCGAAAGCTTCAGCCAGCGCGATGTCACGAGAGCCAGAGCCACCAGCGCCGCCGCGAGCGCAAGGCCCGCCACCAGCCCGGCCGCCTTCCCGCTCCATCCGGCCCAGACCGCAGCCCCGGCCAGCAGCGGCGCGAGAAACAGGTTCAGCTGGCTGCGCTCTTCCGGCGCCGAGGCATCGCTGTCCGCCCACTTGCCGCGCCGCACCTGCACGGCGCTGTAGAGGAGAACGGCGATCACCAGCCCGCCGGCCACCATCAGGATCGTCCGCGTCAGCTCCGGAGAGGCGCCGCCGCGCACCGCCGCAAAGCCGGCGGCCAGGGGCATCACGATGGCCGGGTGTCCGGCGATGGAAAGGGCGTGAGCGAACGCCGTGCGCATCAGGGCACCAGCAACGTCGCCCCGGTCGTCGTTCCGCTTTCCAGCGCCCGGTGCGCCTCGGCGGCGTCCTTCAGCGCAAAGCGCTGGCCGATATCGGCGCTCAGCACGCCCTTCTCGATCAGGCTGAACAGCCGTTTCGAGGCCCGCGCCAGCGACTCCGGCGTATCGGTGAAATTGAACAGCGTCGGCCGCGTCATCACCAGCGAGCCGCCCGCCGCCAGCCGCCCCGGCGGGATCGGATCGGCCGCGCCGGACGCATTGCCATAGGTGATGAACCAGCCGCGCGGGCGCAAGCTGGACAGCGAGGCCTCGGCCGAAAGCTTGCCGACGCTGTCATAGACCACATCCACGCCCTTGCCATTCGTCAGGACACGGACCTGTTTCGCCACATCCTCATAGCCGACCACCACTTCGTCTGCGCCGAGCGCCTTGGCGCGCTCCGCCTTCGCCGCGCTGGACGTGACCGCGATCACCCGCGCGCCGAGATGCTTCGCCCAGGGCGTCAGCAGCGAACCGACCCCGCCGACCGGCGCCCAGACAAGCGCCGTCTCGGCCTTCTGCAGCGGCCGGATTTCCTCCAGCAGCATCCAGGCCGTCATCCCCTTCAACAGGATGGCGGCAGCCTCCTCATCGCTGATCCCGGCCGGCAGCGGCACGACGCCGGCCGCCGGCCCGGTATAATGCGTCGCATAGGTGCCGCGCCCGGTATAGGCGACCCGGTCGCCAGGCTCGACATGCATGACGCCCTCGCCGACCTCCTCGATCACGCCCGCACCTTCCGACCCCGGAACAAAAGGCAGCGGCATCTTGTAGAGGCCCGTGCGGTGATAGGTGTCGATGAAGTTCACGCCCACGGCCGTCTGGCGCACCAGCACCTCGCCCGGCCCCGGCGCGCGCGGCGGCATTGCCTCAAGGGTCAGCACTTCCGGCCCGCCAGTCTGGTGAATGCGGATGGCATAGGCGTTGGGAAGGGTCATTCCTCGGTCCTCGATGGCTTTTCTCTCTTCAAGACCCGGCGCGGGCCTGCGTCAAACCCTGTCATAAAAATCTGACTCGACAAGTCCAACTTGTTCTTGTTGTGTTCTTCAACTGCAAGGAGGACAAATACAGTGATTGGTTACGCAACAATTGGCACCCGTGATCTCGAGAAGGCCGGCAAATTCTATGATCCCATCGCCGCCGAGCTCGGCGCGGCGCGCATGTTCACCACCGATACGTTCATCGCCCGGGGCACGCCGGGTGGCCCCGCCGGTATCGGCGTCTGCTATCCGCATGACGGCAAAACCATGAGCGCCGGCAACGGCAACATGATCGCGCTTGAGGCGAAGGACAGGGCGCATGTCGACAAGATCTACAATCTCGCGATCAGCCTCGGCGCCACCGATGAAGGCCCTCCCGGCCCGCGCGGCGACACGTTCTATGCGGGCTATTTCCGCGATCCGGATGGCAACAAACTGAACGCTTTCGTCATGGGGTGAACGGCCGGGCCGCGCGAGATCAGTTATGCCCCTCGCGCGGCCGGGGCAGGATCATGCCTTCATAGAGATAGAGGTCCGGCCGCTCCATGTTGCCGGGCCGGATCCGGGCGAGTGCATATCGCGACAGCGAAATCCGGCGCGGCGGTGCAAATACCGTTCCCGGAATGGGATACATCGCTTCGGCAAAGGGTTCGCCGTCTACCGAGATCAGGCGGGCCATCGCAAAGGTCACCCCGCCCGTTTCGAGCGGCAGCGGGATGACGACCAGATCTTCGCTCATCGCTCGGTCCTCAGCTGCCCACAAACTTCGCCGGCCGTTTCTCGAGGAAGGACGCAACACCTTCATTGTGATCTGCCGATTTGAAACAGGCACTCAGCGCGGTCACGTGCGCCTTCATATGCTCCGGCAGTTCACGCGCGAGGCCTTCATAGACCAGCGCTTTCATGTGGCGGATCGAGAAGGGCGAGGAGGCGAGATACCGCCGCGCCTCGGCCAGCGCCGCGTCCATCAGCGCTTCCGGCGCGACGATCTCGTTGGCATAGCCGATCTCCTTCGCCTCCGCCGCATCGAGGAAGCCGCCGGAATAAAGGAGACGCAGGGCCCGGCTGTGCCCGATCAGGCGCGGCAGAATCCAGCTGCCCGCGCCAGTATCCGGCACAAGGCCCCGGTGCGCAAAGTTCCAGGCAAAGCGCGCGCGGTTTGAGACGATGCGCACATCGCACTGGCTGGAAAACTCCGCGCCCATGCCGACGGCGTAACCATCAATCGCGCCGATCACCGGCTTCGGGCAGGCGACCAGCGGCCACCAGACATCGCCCTCGTGCGCCTCGCCGCGCACGCCGCGCGTTTCGCCGGGAATGGTGGAGAGGTCCGCCAGATCGGTCCCCGCGCAGAACGCCCCGCCCGATCCCGTCACGATCAGCACACGGACACTGTCGTCGACCGACACGTCGCGCACCTTCTCGATAAAGGCAAACAGCATCGCATAGGTCATCGCGTTGCGCTTCTCGGCGCGGTCGATGGTCAGGATGGCAATGCCGTCCTGGGTCTTTTCCAGCTTGATATGATGCGCCGTCATTTTTGTTCCTCCCGACTTCTGAGCCCCCTCTCCCTCCAGGGAGAAGGGTTCCAGTTCCTCAATGCCCCTTCGCCACCGCCTTTGTCCGCGTCCGGATGTTCAGCAGTTCCACGCCGAGCGAGAACGCAATCGCGAAGTAGAGATAGCCGCGCGGAATGTGGAAGCCGAGACCGTCCGCCACCAGCGCGACACCGACCAGCAGGATGAACGCCAGCGCCAGCATCTTCGTCGTCGGATGCTCCGCAATGAACTTCGACAGCGGGTCCGCCGCCACCGCCATGACGATGGTCGACAGCACGACAGCCGCGACCATGACGGCCAGAATGTCCGTCATCCCGATCGCCGTGATCACCGAGTCCAGCGAGAATACGATGTTGATCACGAACAGCTGGACCACCACACTCGTGAACGTCGATTTCGCATTCGACGCCTCATGGTGCGTGCCCTCCACCGAGGCATGGATTTCCTGAGTTCCTTTCCAGAGCAGGAACAGGCCGGCGCCCAGCAGGATCAGGTCCTTGATCGTGATCTCTTCGAAATGGTGTGCGGCTTCCGCGTCGCCGCCCGCCACAAACATCGCCAGATTGTGCGGCAGCGTGAACAGCGCCTCCTTGTCGAGCCCGATGATGACGAAGATCAGCGACAGCATGATGATGCGCAGGCCCATCGCGCCCCAGATGCCGATGCGGCTGGCGCGCTTCTGCTCCTCGCCTTGCAGCTTGCCGGTGGCGATGGAAATGAACAGCAGATTGTCGATGCCGAGCACGACTTCGAGGAAGGTCAGGGTGGCGAGTGAGCCCCAGAAGGCGGGAGATGCGAGGAGTTCGGCCATGGGAGCTGCCTTTATGGTTGGATCGGTTGGCGCAGAGTGAACCCTGCGCCGCGCCCTTCCGCAAGGGCTGACGCGGCGGAGCGGCTTGCGCGCCGCCGCGCCGTGCCCCAGCATCCGGCCATCCACGGGAGAGCCGCATGCCAGAATTCCGCACCATAGACGCCGGCGCCGCGCAGATCCGCGTCGCCCTCGAAGGCACCGGCCCGCTCGTGCTGATGGTCCACGGCTTTCCCGAAAGCTGGTATTCTTGGCGCCACCAGATCGCTCCCATCGCCGCCGGCGGCTTCACCGCCGCCGCGATGGACGTGCGCGGCTATGGCGGCAGCACGCGCTTTCCCGAGGTGGCCGATTACCGGATGGAAGCCCTCATCGCCGACATCCTCGGCGTCGGCGCCGCCCTCTCGCCGGACGCGCCCTTCACCCTCATCGGCCATGACTGGGGCGCCCCGCAGGTCTGGAACACCGCCCTC
>JBBSAZ010000079.1:0-8832 GCA_038251755.1 Caulobacterales bacterium | reverse complement strand
CGTCCAGTTGATCAGCTGGTTCTTGATGAACGCCTCGTTGGGCACGATGATGTCGATATTGTCGTTGGTGGTCAGCACCGTGGAGCGGAAGTTGATCTCCTTCACGAGCCCCGACAGGCCGCCCTGCAGCTCGATGAAATCACCGACCTTCAGCGTCTTTTCCATCAGCAGGATGACGCCGGAGATGAAGTTCGAGAAGATCGATTGCAGGCCAAAGCCGATTCCGACGCCGAGGGCGCCGGAGAAGAAGGTGAGCGCGCCGAGGTTCACGCCGATGACGTTCAGCGCGACGACGAAGGCGATGATGATGGCGACGCCCTTCAGCGTCTGGCCAAGCAGGCCGCCGACCGAGGGCGGCAGGTTCTGCGAGCTGCGCATCTGTGACTGGGCGAGGTTGCCGATCAGCCAGCCGAGCCAGAGCGCGAAGGCCGCGAGGCCGAGGCTCGTCAGCAGGCGGAGGAGTGTGACTTCCGCTGAACCGAAGTGGACGACCACCGATTCGAGCCCTTCGCCGAGCGGGCCGAGCCAGCCGACGATGTAGAGCGCCGCGAAGGCCCAGAGCGAAAAGGCGACGGTTTTCGAGACGAGGCCGCGCGTCATGCTGGCCGTGACGATCTGCACCGCAATCCAGGCCGTGAGCAGGCTGATGGCAATGTGCAGCGAGCGGCTGCCGAGCCCGGCAGCTTCGAAGGCGGCGGTGACACCGACGAGCAGGAGCACGGTGAAGGCCGGCCAGAGCATGCGCAGGACGGCGACGAGGGCGAGGAGCACGAAGTCGATCCGCCCGCGCGCTTCGGCGACCGCCATCAGGCGCTTGCGCGGGAAGCGGGACAGGACATAGCCGATGGCGGCGGCGATCAGGATGGCGGCAAGCTGCCAGACGGTATCGGGCGAAGCCAGATCGGCGACGGCTTCGCGGCCCCAGTCCGACGCGACCCGCATCAGCCGCTGGACCGCCGGCACGGCGGCCGGGAACGGCACGGAAAGTTGCTGGAACAAGCGGCCCTCACTTGGCAGGGATTCGGCGGTCCGGCGACCTTACCGGCCCCCTTCCCGCGCGCAACCCTTGGCAGGCGGCGCGGATCAAGCAGCGCGTCGATCGCCTCCAGCGTCCAGACGCGGCCAGCACGGGCGCGCAGGTATTTCGGGGCGAGTGTGATTTGCAGCAACAGCGGGCGGGTGTCAGGGTCTCCGAAATTGGCTTGCCATACACCCGGACGGAGTCTGCCTCGCGCCGCAATCGGTCTGCGACAACTCAATCTTCAAGCGGTTTCTTCGCGAGGCCACCCCAAGTGTAATCCTCGGCGCACCCATCAGCCCACCACTTCGCCTCGCGTTGTTCCTAGGTCATCGGGTCGGGCATGGCGGGTGCACGTGTTGTCTGGGCTGGAACGACTGTAGCCGGGCGGGTAGGGCGTCGAGGAGGATGCGCCATTTCGGGTGGAGGCGCGCGCCGGGGTGGCGGATTTCGTTGCGCAAATCCGCGCCTGCGCAATCAAATCCGCCGTGTCCCGCCACAAAATACAAAGCCGCGTCAGGCGCTTGCAACATACATCGCCCAAACCAATCCGGCCGCATGCGAGGCCGGGTTATGCTTCCCGCATGAACCACCCAGGCCCTACCCTCCCTGAGCTCTGGCGCATGGCCGCCCAGCATCACGGCGCCCTGCGGGGCTACGCACTGCGCCATGCTGCCGGCTGGGCTGACCCCGGGGTCCGCCGCACCGCCAATAACGGCCTCGTCCTCCTGACCGCGATGATCCGCCGCCTGCTCCATCTGCTCGCACTCGACGTACTGCTCCCGCCGCTACGCCCGCGGAGCGCCCCGCCGCCGATTCCTCGCCTCACGCCGCCCCGCCCCCGCCGCCGCAAACTCCGCCTGACGGACACCCCGCGCGAGCGCATGCCGCGAGGCGCAAACCCGAACCCCGCGCCCGACACGCCGGAGCTCTCCCACGCTCTCTTCCTCGAACGCCTCGCCGTCCTCGCCGGCGCCTGGCGCGCCCGCGACCGCATCGCGCGGCGCCTCGCCCGGCGCGTGCAATCAGCCCAAACAGAACCCGTCCTTCGTGCCCTGCCTCCCGCGCTGCGGGCCCGCGCCCTGCCCGGGCTCCTCAAGGTGCACGACCATATCGAGGATTGCCTCGCGCAGAAGGCCCGCGCGCCTCCTTAGGCCGGAATGAAATGCCCTCGCCGACGAAACCCGAACGCTGCCGCTGCAACGGCAGGAGCCAGCGCAGCTATGGGGAATAAAAAGTGCGTGCCCGGTGTGCCGAGGCTCAGCCCTGCTTCAGGACCAGTTCGCAGCGTTCGTTGAGGCTGGGGCGGGCGATGGCGACGCGGGTGAGGCCGGAGAGGTGCGGACGCAGGTCGGCGGCGGCCCAGAGGCAGAGCCGTTCGAGGGTGGGGACTTCGAGGCCTTCGATCTCGTTGAGGAGGCGGTGATCGAGTTTCGCGGCGGTCGCGTTCAGGCAATCGGCGAGATGGGAGAGGTCTTCGACCCATTGCTCGCCGGGCTTCACGATGCCTGCGACGGTCGCTTCGAGGCGGAAGGAGTGGCCGTGGATGGCGCGGTAGGGATGGCCCTCGGGCTTGCCGCCCATATAGTGCGCGGCCTCGAAGGTGACCGCCTTCGAGATCTCGAACACCTGGCCTTCCGCCACTAGGGCAGACCGGTCAGTTTGTGGGTTTGCAAGCTCAGTCGCCATTTTGGATTCTTCAAACAGTAAGCGGCCGTTTCCGCAACGTGAGACACGCCCGGCCCGTCGTCTCTCGGTTGGAGGAAAAAGTGCTGGAAGTCCAGTGAGACGAAGCGATCGGGCTGCGCTTCAGGCTCGGCCTGGGGGTAGACGAGCTTCAGTTCATGGCCGTGCGTCTGCACGAGGGCGGCATTGGCCTTCGGGCTGACGCAGATCCAGTCGACGGAGGCCGGCGCCGGAAGGGTGCCATTGGTCTCGATAGCAATTTCGAACCCAGCCTCATGCAGGGCTTCGATCATTGGTTCGTCCATCTGCAGCAGCGGCTCGCCGCCGGTACAGACGACATAGGGCTTGCCGCCCGGGGCCGCATTGGCCGCCCAGATGCCGGCGACATGCGCGGCGAGGCTGGCGGGATCGCGGAACTTGCCGCCGCCTTCGCCGTTCGTGCCGACGAAATCGGTGTCGCAGAAGCGGCAGACGGCGGCCGCGCGGTCACGTTCGAGGCCGCTCCAGAGGTTGCAGCCGGCAAAGCGCAGGAAGACAGCGGCGCGCCCCGTCTGCGCGCCCTCCCCCTGCAGCGTGTAGAAGGCCTCCTTGACCGACCAGGTCATTGCGTGGCCCGCCAGCGGGTCCAGCCATTCGCCCGGAGTTCGCAGGCCGGGCAGGTGCCGCAGCCATAGCCCCAAGGATGGCGGTGGGTGCGGTCGCCGAGGTAGCAGGTGTGGGTGTGTTCGGTGACGAGATCGACGAGCGGCTGGCCGCCGAGGCTTTCGGCGAGGGCCCAGGTGCCGGCCTTGTCAATATACATGAGGGGCGCCTCGATGATCAGGTCCGACTCGAGGCCGAGCTGGAGTGTCTTTTCCTGCGACTTGAGGGTCACGGCGCGGCAATCGGGATAGCCCGAGAAGTCCGTCTCGCACATGCCGCCGACGAGGACGGAGGCGCCGCGGCGGACGGCGAGCGCGCCGGCGAGGGTAAAGAAGAGGAGATTGCGGCCCGGCACAAAGGTCGACGGCAGGCCGTTCGCCTGCATCTCGATCTCGACATTCTCGGTCATCGCGGTCTGGCCGAGGGATTTGAGCACGGTCGCATCCAGCAGGTGATCCGGACCCAGACGGGATGCCCAGCCGGGGAAAGCCTCGATCAGGTGGTCACGGAAAGTCGCGCGGCAGGCGAGTTCGACGCGGTGGCGCTGGCCATAATCGAATCCGGCTGTCTCGACATGGGCATACCGGTCCAGCGCCCAGGCGAGGCAGGTGGCGGAATCCTGGCCTCCGGAGAACAGGACCAGGGCAGTCTCGGGCGCGGTGTCGAGCGGATGGGACATGCGCGGCGTCTAACAGTCCCGCCCGGAGCGGCCAAGACGCAAGGGAAGCTGGGCGTCACATTTTTGACACCTCCGGCAAGTGTTTGGCCCCTCCCCCAGCGAGACCAATTGACACGGCACTGATCCTGCACTTGTGTGAACCTCGAAGCGGTCCCGCCAATGAGGATTGCTCGTAAATCAGCAACAAAATCGGTGCTTTGCCATGTGCGGCCCGAGGGGAGGAAAATTCGAATGACCCGAATCACAGACTCGAAATACGTCTTGTTGGCAGGTGCTTCGGCCCTGGCGATGAGCCTGTTCGGCCCCCTGGCAATCGCCCAGGAAGACGCCGCTCCTGAAGATGACCGTCGCCTTGGCACGGTTACCGTCACCACCCAGAAAGTCGAACAGTCCATCCAGGACGTTCCGATTGCCGTTTCGGCCTTTGACGAAGCCGCACTCGACAAGATGCAGCTGACCGGCGGCCCTGACCTTCTGAAAGCCATCCCGAATACCGCCTTCACGGCCGGCAACTTCGGCGGTTTCAACTTCCGCATCCGCGGTATCGGCGTCGATGCCGTCGCCCAATCGAGCGACGCGGGCGTGGGTATCCACCAGAACGACGTGCCGCTGGGCGCCAACCGCCTCCTCGAAGCCGAGTTCTTCGACATGGAGCGCGTCGAGGTGCTGCGCGGTCCGCAAGGCACACTCTATGGCCGTAACGCCACCGGCGGCGTGTTCAACGCGATCACCGCGAAGCCTGTGCTCGAAGAGTACCAGGGCAGCGCGACGATCACGCTCGGCAACTATGACACGCGCAAATACAAGGGCATGCTGAACCTGCCGATAGGCGACAAGATCGCCGTTCGTCTCGCCGGCAGCGCGCTTGAGCGTTCGGGCTATGCCACCAACACCGTCACCGGTCAGTCGATCGACGGACGTGAACTGTTTGGCGTGCGCGGCTCGATCCTGTTCGAGCCGACCGACAATTTCCGCGCCACATTCATCGTGGAGCACTTCGAAGAAGAAGACGACCGCCTTCGCGCCGGCAAGCAGCTGTGCGCCAAGGACCCCCTGAAGACATCGTTCAACGGCATTGCCATCGGGACACTTGACCAACGTGTTACCTCGTTGGGCTGCCGCGACGTTGCACTTGAAGATATGAATGACCGGGTGAACTCAGTGGCAACCCTTGGCGGCGGCCTCGGCGTTGCGGTAGGCCTGCTCAACGGCGATGCCTTCACGCAGCCGGTTGATCCGAACCTTCGCAACATTGAGTCGGCCTTCGACCCGACCTACTTTGCTGATCAGACGCTCTATACACTCAAGGGCGAGTATGACCTCACCGACTCCCTGAAGCTCAGCTATATCGGCAGCTTCAGCGAGACGTCGCTGCAGTCGTTGGAAGATTATAACAAGATTGCCCCGAACGTTTCGTTCAACAACCTTCCTTTTGCCCCGTTCAACATCCTGTTTCCCGGCGGTGTCGTGAATGACCCACAGCTCGGCGCTTCGAACATCTTCCGGACGTTCGATATCGCCGGCGGCGGCAGCGAGCAGACGACGCATGAGCTTCGCCTGCAGTCAGACTATGATGGCCCGTTCAACTTTAACCTTGGCGCCATCAAGGTGGACTTCGAGTCCATTGACCCGCAGATTCCGACGGACGGTTATGCTGTCTTGTCCAACACGCTGACGGCTCTCACCCAACTGCAGAACTTCCTGGTGAACAACAGCCTGTGCGCTGGTGCGGCCTGTCCTCTCGGATTCGGTTTCCCCGTGCCAATCGATGACGGCACCGGCGGCGTGCCGGTCTTTGGCGGCGCGATCAACGGAACCGGCGGCAACTACTTCCGTTCGCTTTCGCCCTACACCCTTGATTCTTATGCCGCCTTCGGTGAAGGCTATTATGATCTGACCGAAGACCTGAAATTCACGCTCGGCCTGCGTTATACAAACGACAAGAAGGAACAGGATATCATTCCGACTTTCCTGTTCACGCCGGGGGTGGCGATCCCCGGCGGTGACCCGCTGGCGCCGCGTGCGACAGTTGGCGCGTCGCCGGATGAAGGCGGTGACGGCACGCTCAATGCTAACTTTGCAGAGACCACGGGCCGCGCCGGTTTCGACTGGACCCCGGACTTGGGCTTCACCGAAGACACGCTGCTCTACGCCTTCTACTCGCGCGGCTATAAGGGCGGCGGTATCAACCCGCCACAGCCCGCAGGCGCAAACCTATTCCCGCCAACCTTCGAGCCAGAGTTCATCAACTCCTATGAAGTTGGCACGAAGAACACACTGGCCGGCGGCGCGCTGCAAGCCAACTTGACAGGCTTCATGTATGATTATGAAGGCTACCAGATCACGCAGATTGTGAACCGGTCGTCTGCGAACTTCAACATTGATACCAAGGTCCAGGGCCTCGAGATCGAAACGATCTGGAACCCGGTGTCGACCCTGATTGTCAACGCCAACCTCGGCCTGCTCAACACCGAGATCCAGGATACCTGGGGCATCGATGTGCTTGACCGTACGAACGGCCGTTCGGACCTCGTGGCGATCAAGAACGCGGCATCGTTCGGCAACTGCGTCGTCTCAGCACAAGGCTATGCAGCCGTGCTTCGCGGCGTCCAAGCGGGCGTCCTGCCCGCCGGTGCGACGCGTGGTCTGTGCGCCGGTGCTTTTGTCGGACAGGAAGCCGCTCTTGCGGCGTTCAATGGAGGTAACGCGATAGGAAGCGTGACGGTTACCAACAGCGACGGCACGCAATCGACGATCTCCGGGTTTACGCCGTTCGACGGCGAAGCGAAGAGCCTTGACGGCAACTCGCAGCCGGGTGCGCCGGAATCGACCTTCAACGTCGGTGTTGAATACACTTGGGATCCGGGCTCGTTCGGCAACTGGGGCCTGACCGGCCGGGTTGACTACTATCGTCAGTCCGACAGCTTCAGCCGCGTCTACAATACAGCGCGCGACGAGCTGCCTTCGTGGGATAACCTGAACGCCACTGTCTCGCTCTTCAATGACGAGAATGGCATCCGGGTCGACCTGTTCGGCAAGAACATCTCGGATGAGGAAGTCATCACCGGCGCTTACCTGACCGACGACTCCTCGGGCCTGTTCACCAACATCTTCCTCACCGAGCCGCGCACCTACGGCGTGTCGGTCACGAAGTCCTGGTAACCGGCGCTTCACGCGTCACATGATCGAGGGGCGGCCTTTCGGGGCCGCCCCTTTTTCGTTGGCGCGCGGCGGCGGAACCTTTTATGCCTGCGGTCAACATTCACGACACTGCCTGGAGCCCGCGCCATGAACACCCTTGCCCGCCTGCCCGCCGTCGCCGTCCTTGCGGCGCTCGCCGCCTGTTCGCAGCCGGTGGAGCCGTCCGCGCCCATCGCGGTCAGTGACACGAAGGTGAAACTTGAACCGCTGGTGGCGGCCGAGCAGCCCTGGGGCATGGTGTTCCTCGCCGATGGCGGGCTGCTGTTCACCGAGAAGGAAGGCGGCCTGAAATATCTCGCGCCCGGCGGCGCGGCGTCCACACCGGTGACCGGCCTGCCGCAAGCGCTTGTCGCTGATCAGGCGGGGTATCTCGGCCTCGCGCTTGATCCGGACTTTGCGGCGAGCCGGCTCGTTTACGTGTCGCTGTCGTCCGGCACGCCGGAAGCAAACTCGACCCTCGTGGTCCGCGGCCGGTTGAGCGACGATCACTCGGCGTTGGAGAATGTCGAGGAACTGTTCCGCGGCGATCTGCGCGACACAACCTACCATTACGGTTCGCGCCTCGCCTTCGGCAATGATGGGACGCTGTTCGTCACGATCGGCGAAGGCTACAAGTACATGGACCTGTCGCAGGATCCGAAGACGACGCATGGCAAGGTCATCCGGATCAATCCGGACGGGTCGATCCCGGCAGATAATCCGTTTGCGGATGGTGCGGCGGGCAACCCGGCGGTCTGGTCGTACGGCCACCGCAACATGCAAGGGCTGTATTTCGACACGGTATCGGGCACGCTTTGGGAAACCGAGCACGGGCCGAAGGGCGGCGACGAACTCAACATCATCACCAAGGGCGCCAATTATGGCTGGCCGAAAGTGACCTACGGCGTCAATTATGATGGCACGGTGATTACCGACCAGACCGAGTCCGAAGGCATCACCGCGCCGCAGACCTATTGGGTGCCGTCGATTGCGCCGTCGGGCCTGACAATGCTGACCAGCGATGTCTATCCCGGCTGGAAGGGTGACCTGTTCGTGGGCGGGATGAACGGGCCAAGCGGACTCGTCCTTGTACGGATTGACCTAGAAGGCGGCAAGGTGATCGGCAAGGAAGACCTGCTGCGCGAGGCGAATCAGGCGTTCCGGGATGTGGTGCAGGGCCCGGACGGGTATCTGTATGTCGCCAACAAGGATTTCGACGGCATCTTCAAGGTGGTGCTGGCCGAATAGGGACTTGGGGACTACTCCCCGTCCTTGATCGGAATGCCGTAGAGTTCGAGCCGGTGATCGACCAGCCGGAAGCCGAGTTTGCGGGCGATCTCTTCCTGCAGCTTCTCGATTTCGGCGGAGTGGAATTCGACCACTTCGCCAGACTTCACGTTGATCAGGTGGTCATGGTGTTCCTCGGGCACTTCCTCGTAGCGGGCGCGGCCATCGCGGAAGTCGTGCGCCTGGATGATGCCGGCATCCTCGAAAAGCTTCACGGTCCGGTAGACAGTGGCCAGCGAGATCGAGCCATCGAGAGAGTTGGCGCGGCGGTGGAGCTCCTCGGCGTCCGGGTGATCATCCGAGCTCGACAAGATCCGGGCAATGATGCGCCGGGGCTCCG
>JBBSAZ010000078.1:0-8852 GCA_038251755.1 Caulobacterales bacterium | reverse complement strand
TCGACGCCCGCACGGGCGTCTGCGTTCACGGCAAGGCACGCGGCTGGACGGACTAACCTGGAGACCTGCATGGTTCGCCTACCTGTCGTCTTGATCGCGTTCTGCCTTGCGGCCTGTGACCTGGGGCCAGCGCCTTCCGCATCGCCGCCGGCAGGCGCCCCACCGATCGGCATAGAGCGTCTCAATCTGGAAGACCCTGCCCGGCGCAGCTGGGACGGGACGGCGCAGCGCCCGCTGGCGACGACGGTCTGCTACCCCGCCGCAGATGGCAGCCTGATGACGGAGGTCCTGATACCCGCCGAAAAGCCGGTGTTCACCGGTGGATTTGCAGCGCGCAACGCCGTGCTGGAGCCGGGCGGCCGCCGGCCGCTCATCCTGCTGTCGCACGGGACCGGAGGGTCCGGCCTGCAGATGATGTGGCTGGCGCGGCGGCTGGCGGCGGCGGGCTATATCGTGGCCGCAGCCGACCACCACGGAAACACCGCGGCCGAAGAAGCCTTCGATGCCCGCGGTTTCCGTTTGCCCTGGGAACGCGCGCGCGATCTCAGCGCCGTGCTGGACCAGTTGCTGACGCATCCCCGGTTTGGCGACGCCATCGATCCGGCCCGTGTTGGCGCGGCCGGGTTTTCACTCGGCGGCTATACGGTTGTCGCCCTGGCAGGCGGGCGGACCAGCCTTGAACAACTCGAAGCCTTCTGCGCGGGGCCGTCACGGGATGCGACCTGCGATCCGCAGGCTGAGTATCCGGAAGCCAATGCCGAGTTCGAACGCCTGCAGGCGAGCGACCCCGCCGTGCAGGCCGCCATCCGGCAGGCGGGCGACGCGTTTGGCGATCCACGCATCTTGAGCGTCGCCGCGCTCGCCCCTGCCCTCGGTCAGGCATTCACGCCGGAATCCCTGTCAGCCATCAGCCTGCCTGTCTTCATCATCGGTGCGCGGGACGATGCAACGGCGCCGGTGGCCACCAATGCCGGAACGCTGGCCGCGCAGATAGAAGGCGCCGAAACATTGGTGCTGCCAGACGCCACGCATTATGTTTTCCTCAATGCGTGCACATCCCGGGGGCAGCGCTTTGTGCCAGTGTGCAAAGACGCCAATGGCGTAGATCGCCTCGCCTTGCACGACGCGGCCGCCGATGTGGTCATCCGGCACTTCAATGCAACGCTGCCTCCAGCATGAATTCGCCGGGCGAATCTGACCAACCGGAGAGCCTCGTCTCAAAGGCAGCCTGGGTGCAATCCGGCAAGGTCCGCGCCCGCATCACCGAGAGCGGCGCGCTGGAAGTGGCGTGCACGGGCCTCACCACGCAGACGAAGTACTACAAGACGCTGCTGCGCGAATTCTTCCGCAAGGACTTTCCGCGCCTGCGCCCCGGGTACGGCGATTACGCCGTGCATATCGTGATGGAACATCTGGGAGAGGCGCCGTGGATGGACCTCGACAATCTGGCCAAGGCCCTGCTGGATTCGCTGAGCGGGAATGTATTCGAGGACGACCGGCAGGTCGCGCGGCTGCTGGTCGAGCGGCGTGAGGGCGAGCGCGACGGCATCTGGCTGCTGGCGGAGGCGATGGGTCAGGCAGGCTAGAGCTTCAGGCGCTAAATCTGCAACACAGACCCGCGCTCATCCTGAGCGAAGTCGAAGGATAGGTCAAACAAAACTGTCGCTGGCACCGCCTTGTGCAACCCATTCCGCCCCTCGCCGCGAACAAATCCCCCTACGGATCAATTCACTAAAGGTTTCCTCCCGGAAACTTGCACCACACAACTCCGGGCGGGTGTATACTCCTGCCCCAGCCGCACATCCAACGCCCCCCCCCTTGCGCATCCCATCTGCGCCGGCCGCGAGAACGGACGATAGAGAACCGATACGAAGTGATAAAAAATGAGAATGAATGAGAGAAAATCGACATCCGGAATGCACGAAATGCAACCGTCTGACACAGTTTGGCAGGCCAGAGAGGCAACTTGCGCCTACAGGATACGCCCGCTGCGAAAAATAAAATCCAGCCCTCTCAAGCCATTACAAGATAACCCCGGAATCCTTGCGCAACCCCTCCGCCCACGGAATCAGGATTCCACGATCAGTTTTTCCAAACCCCGGAAGAAAGGCAACGTGCGCCAGACAAGGTCCTGCTCCGGCAGGCGCAGGTTCGGGTAGCGGGCCAGCAGCTTGAGGAAGGCATGGCGCGCTTCGATGCGGGCGAGCGGGGCGCCGATGCAGATGTGCGGTCCGCCGCCGAAGGCGATGTGGCTCGGGCGTTTCTTCGTGATGTCGAAGGCTTGCGGGGCCTCGAACACATCCGGGTCGCGGTTGGCGGCGGCGAGCGACATGAAGACCGGCTGGCTTTTCAGCATCGGGCAACCGGCAACCGTGCGGTCTGTCTCGACGATGCGGGAGGTCACCTGCACCGGCGCCTCGTAGCGCAGCACTTCCTCCACCGCTTGGGCCGCGAGATCCGGATTGGCGCGCAGCGCGGCGGCCTGTTCGGGATGCGTCAGGAGCAGCCAGATGCCGTTGCCGATCAGGTCGGTCGTCGTCAGATTGCCACCGACCAGCAAGGCCTGCAGATTGAGGCAGACTTCATCATCCGCAATCTTCGCCTCGCCGCTGGCCTGCAGCTGCACCATGTCGGTGACGAGATCGTCCTTCGGCGCCTTGCGGCGGGCCTGCATCAGCTCGGCAAAGTATGCGTCCAGCGCTTCCCCGCCGGAGACAACGCGAGCGGTTTCTTCCGGCGTGCGGACAGGGTTGAGGCCGAGGATCACATCTTCCGACCACTGACGGAAATCGGCGAGGCGGTCTTCATCGACGCCAAGGATGCGCGCGATGACGAGTACCGGAACCGGCACGGCGACCGTCTCCATCAGGTCGAAGGCGCCGCTGGCCGGCGCCGCGTCGATCACCTTGTCGACCATCGCCTCGATTTCGGGGCGCATCCGGTTGATCCGGGCATAGAAGGCCTTCGCCAGCGGCTGGCGGATGCGGGCATGGTCGGGATCATCAAGGAAAAGGATGCTGGTACGCCGCTCCCTGCCCTCCTCGACCAGCCGGGCCGTGATCGAGTCCGGATCGGCGTTCATCGGATGGCGCACAAAGGTGCGGTCATTCACGGTGTCGCGGATATCCTTGTAGCGGCTGAGCACCCAGACCTTGGCCGCCTCATCGCGCATCACCGGGCAATGGGCCTGCAGGGACTCCAGCAGCGGATGGGGATTGTCCCGCGCGACCGGATTGAAAGCGGACAGCTCAAGCACGGATTGCGGCACACCCGGAGGCGTTTTCGGATCGTCGGCCATGGGTCTCCTCCCGGGAGTGATTGTTATGGCAGTGGTATAGCCGATTTTTCGGGAGGTGGCGCGGAGAATGTATTCAGAGCTTCTTGTACAGCATCGGAATGGCCGTCGCCGTGGCGCGGGCGACGAGGGCGCCTTCGGCATCGAAACAGTCAGCCTCCATGAAGGCGGCGGATTTGCCGAGCTTCAGGATGCGCGCGGTGACGCTGGCGGGACCGGGCATCAGGCGTTTGAGGTAGCTGGTTTTCATTTCCAAGGTCGGCGCGGTCATCGTGACATTGGAGGCGATGATGACAGCGGTGCTCATCGCTTCGTCCATCATGGCGGAGATGAACCCGCCCTGCACCGCGCCGGTGGGATTGGCGAACATCTGCGGCACGTCGAAGTCCATGCGCACCCATTGCTCATCCTGCGACAGCGCGGCGAGGCGCATGCCGAGCGTATCTGAACAGGGCGGGCGTTTCTTCGAGTTCTGGAAGCGTGCCAGCATGTCGGCGTCCGACACGCGGGGCTTTGTCTCCTCGGTCAAGACCGGGGCGCCTTACTTGCGGCGGTAGGCGTCAAGATTGACGACCGTTTCAGCCGGCGGCTTGGGCGCCTCTTCGACCGCTTCCTTCGCCGGGGCGATGACGCCGGCATCGCGGCCACGGGTTTCAAAGGTGAGGCCGAAGTTGACCGACGGGTCGACAAAGCGCGTGATCGCGGCGAGCGGGATCGACAGGTGCTGCGGCACGCCGGAGAATTTCAGAACGATTTCAAAGTGGCCTTCGTGGACTTCCAGGTCCCAGTACTGGTGCTGGACGACGATGGTCATCTCTTCCGGGAATCGCTGGATCAGGTGGTCGGCAATCTTCACGCCGGGCGCGCGGGTGCGGAAGGAGATGTAGAAGTGGTGGTCACCGGGGACGCTGCCATTGGTCTTCGCGCGGCGCAGGGCCTCGCGCACGACGCCGCGCATGGCGGCCTGGGTGAGCGCTTCGTATCCGATGTAATCCGTCATCTTGGCGCGCTCTTCCCGGAGTTGATTGGTTATCGAAGCGTAAATTACGCAGACCCATCGAAGGCCGCAACGGCCTTAGCGCAACACGCGAGCATTTATTTTCTTCTCGCGCCGGTCCGGGCGGCTTAGGCTGGCGAGCTTAAGCGCAAGGAGAGCCGCGATGCAGATGCCGCAGCAGGGCCGGAACTGGGACGATCTACGCGCCGAAATGCGCGCGCGCAGCGGCGGGGATGTCGACTGGCGCAGCGGGAAGACCGCCGTCTACGTGTTCAATGCGGGCGAGGACATTCACCATGTCCAGCACGAGGCTTACGGGATGTTCATGGCCGAGAACGGCCTCGGCCCCCTCGCCTTCCCGTCGCTGGCGCAGATGGAGAAGGAAGTGATCGGGATGGCGCTGGGCCTGTTGCACGGACCGCAGGGCGCGGCCGGGGCGATGACCTCGGGCGGGACTGATTCGATCACCATGGCGCTGAAGACGGCGCGAGATTTTGCACGGGCGAGCGGCAAGCCGCTGACCGACCACAACATTGTTCTGCCCCGCTCCGCGCACCTCGCCTTCGACAAGGCGGCGCACCTGATGGACATCGCGGTGCGCCGCGTGCCGCTGAAGGGCGATGGCAGCTATGAGGCGGACCCTGCGGCGATGGCCGAAGCGGTGGACGCCTCAACGATTATGATGGTGGGCTCGGCGCCGAACTTCCCGCACGGGATCATCGACCCCATCGCGGCGCTGGGCGAAGTCGCGGCGGCCAAGAGCGTGTGGCTGCATGTGGATGCCTGCGTCGGCGGATACTTTGCGCCGTTTGCGCGGATGAACGGGGTGGCCGTTCCGGATTTCGATTTTGCCGTGCCGGCGGTGCACTCGATGAGCGCAGACCTGCACAAGTATGGCTACTGCGCCAAGGGCGCCTCGACGGTGCTGTTTCGTTCGGAAGCCCTCTACAAGCACATGCCCTTTTCGATGCGCGACTGGAGCGGCGCCCCGATGAAGACGCCGACGCTGGCGGGCACACGGCCCGGCGGCGCGATCTCGGCGGCCTGGGCGGTGATGAACGTGCTGGGCGTTTCAGGCTACCGCGAGAAGCAGGGGCTGGTGTGTGCGACGCGGGAGCGAATCGAGGCGTGGGTGAAGGCACTCGGCTTTGAAGTGCTGGGGCGGCCGCTGCTCGGCCTGATCGCGTTCCGGCATCCGGAGGCGGACACGGCGGCGCTGTACAGCGCGATGCGGGCGAAGGGCTGGTTCACCTCGTTCACCGCCGAACCGCAGAGCCTGCACCTAATGCTGTCGCCGAAACATGCGGAGGTGGCGGACGCATACCTCGCCGATTTGGCGGCGGCGCTGGAGGCGGTGAAGGCGGGGGTGGCGGCGGAGAAGGTTGAGGCGCGGTATAGTTAGGCTCTCGCTGACGTTGCACTGCTTGGCCAATCCTTCGACTTCGCTCAGGATGAGCGTTGGAGTTCTTGGCACAGCATCCCGGAGCTCATCCTGAGCGAAGTCGAAGGATCGGAGCGGGCTCGCTCACGCTTTCAAACAGTGCGCGGCGGTCTTACACTCAGACCATGCTGGTATGGGTCTATCTTCTCGAATGCGCGGACGGGCGGTTCTATGTCGGATCGCACCGGGGACGGGATCCGGAAGACCGTGTGGCGGAGCACAATGCGGGGTTGTTCCCGAAAGCGTGGACTTTCCGGCGGCGCCCGGTGCGGCTGGTCTGGGCGGGTGACTTTGAAGACCCTTCAGAGGCGGTCGCGTTCGAGCGTCAGATGAAGGGCTGGACCCGGGCCAAGAAGATTGCGTTCGTGAACCGGGATTGGGATGGGCTGAAGGCCTTGTCGGTTTCTGTCACTGCGCCCGCCATACACGAGCGGGGCCGGTTTTACAGGCTGACGCATCCGGACAATCTGGCGGACGGCTCATCCTGAGCGAAGTCGAAGGACGAGCCGGGGCTGGCGGAGCGCTGTGTGGCCTATCCTTCGACTTCGCTCAGGATGAGCGGTGCTTTGTTTTGTCAGGCGTGCACGTAGGTCAGCCGCACCACGCTCTCCCCTATCCGATCGCTCGCCTTCAGGCGCAGCGGTGGCGGCGCACTGGCGAAGAAGGGTTTTCCGGGGCCGGTGAAGACCGGGTGGAGGTAGATCTGGAATTCGTCGATGAGGGGGATGAGGCTGCTGGCCAGCACCGGGCCGGTGATGGAGACTTCGCCGGTCAGTTCGGTCTTCAGGCGGCGGATTTCGGCTTCGACGTCATCTGAAATGAGCGTGGCGTTTGGGCCGACGGACTTCAGGGTGCGAGAGACGACGTATTTCGGTTGGGCGCGCCAGACTTCGGCATATTTGCGCTCGGCGTCGCCCCAGCCGGGCTGGTCATCGTCCCAGTAGGCCATGATCTCGTACATGCGGCGGCCATAGATGCTGGCGGTCTCGAAGCGCACTTGTTCGATGAAATGGCGGAACACCACAGGGTCCGGCGCGAAGGCGGTGTGGTCAACATTGCCGTCGAGCGACATGTTGAGGCCGTAGACGAGTTTGGCCATGGCGGGGCACTCCAGTTGAAGACGGGGAGACTAGCGCGCCATGCGGGGCCGCGAAAGCGCGGACTGAACGGCAGGTCAACGCGCGCCGAATGCTGTTCGACTACGGAGGGTTATCTGCCGGCCGGTGCGGAGCTGCAAGATGAACGAAGCTGAACCGGGCGTTCAAAGCGCGTTCAGTGGGACGGCGTCATTTCTGTGCGGGATCGAGCGCCACTTCCACCGAGGCGCAAGAGGAAACCAGGAGTCTGAAACATGAAACGTCTTATCACCACTGCCGCCGCCGCCATGATGGTCTTCAGCCTCGGCACCGCGCATGCGGACCGCAACCGGGTACGCGTCGACCAGTCGGGCTGGAACAACGGCGCCGCCGCCGCCCAGCAAGGCGACCGCAACGGCACCGTCATTGTGCAGGGCGGCCGCGGCCAGTATGCGCGCGGCGTACAATCCGGCTACAACAACTTCCTGCGCATGGACCAGTACGGCACGCGCAACAGCGTCACGACGGGCCAGATCGGCGAGAACAACTTTGCCGTCACCGGGCAAGAAGGCCGCAACCTTCGCGCCGACACGCTGCAGACCGGCTATGGCAACGTCTCCGGCATTGCCCAGATCGGCACGAACAACAAGGCCGTGGCGGACCAGGACGGCGTGAACAACACGTCAGGCATCATCCAGGTCGGCAATGGCCAGGATGTGACGGTGCGCCAGCGCGGTGAAGGCAACATCTCCGTCGTCGTCCAGAGCGGCTATAACTGAGGCCGCTCGCGGGGAGGCCTGCGCCTCCCCGCAACGCCCGCCCAAGGAGAAACGCGGATGAAAACCCCATTGATTGCGGCTGCGCTCGCGCTGATCACGGCGTGCGCCGCGCAGACCCCTGCCCCAGGTTACGTCTTGCCGTCACTGGATGAAGCCCCTGCTGCGGCGGCGCCTGTCGCTCATGCAGACTGCCGGATTCGCGAGACAAAGACGGCCAATGGTGTGCGCCTCGAAGCCATCATTCAGGCGGACTCGGCTGTATACGGATCATATGAATTTACCGTGTCGGCGCAGGGCCCCGGCGGCGCGTCCGACGTGACGCAAGGCGGCGAAGTCGACCTGGCAGACGGCGAGAGCGCAACCGTCGGCTCGGCAGAGTTTTCCGGCGGGCGCTACCGCGCCGTGCTGACGCTGAACGATGCGGGCGGCGAACTTTGCTCTGCTGAATACTTTTCCTAGGAGATCACGATGATGAAACCTCGCAAGATGATGCTCGCCGGCCTGGCGTTCGCGACTTTCATGATGCCGCTAGCCGCCCAGGCCGATCAGGGGCGCGGATACCCGCGGCAGTTCCTGGGCGACCGGCTGCGCGAGCAGAGCGTGGCTGCGCCGGCGCCTGCGCCAAACCAGGTTTCGGTCGTGCAGCAAGGCAGCGGCAACGGCGCGGGCGTTCTGCAGACGGGTAGCGCAAACACGGCTGGTGTCATGCAGTTCGGCCGGGGCAATACCGGCGTGATCACGCAGGAGGGATCGGGCAACACAGCGTGCCTCATCCAGACCGGGCGCAATCTCAACGGCTCGGTCCAGCAAGTTGGCGACAATCAAAGCGATGGCGTGCTGCAAAACCGCTGGGGCTCGGCCGTGATACCGGTGCAGCTCTGCTCAGCCGATACGACACGGCGCGATCTGAGGACCTATGCGACTCCAAATCCGCGAGCCGATGTGCGCACGAAGGTCCGCCCGCTGGCCCAACGGCAGTAGAAGCCGGGGCCGGCTACTCCGCCGGGCACCGACCGCCGGAAATCTGTCCGACGACGGAGGGATCGCCGTCCGTCTGCGCGGGGGTGATGCCGAGAGCGCAGGCGATCATCCCATACACGTTGACGTCCTCGAACGGCGGCGTCACCTGGCCTTCCGGGAAGATCGGGCCTGCGGCCACGAAGGTGGCGGCCATGCTGGGGGCGAGGTTGTCATAGCCATGGTTGCCGGGGATGGGCGCGCGCCAGCCGCCGACATTCGCGGAGCGCATCAACCAGCCGGGATC
>JBBSAZ010000077.1:0-8908 GCA_038251755.1 Caulobacterales bacterium | reverse complement strand
GGCGAGGGATTTAGAGATGCTTTCGGCAACATCGTAGGGCGAGGCGCCATCCGCGTATTCGCGTTTGGACCCATCAGGCAGCGTGACGTTTATCATCGGGCTTCGTTTCTCAGGTTTGCCGCACACGCGGCGAATTCGGGTGATCCGGCTGGGGCATCTGGCGCGGCCGTGCTTAACGCGGCTTTACCGGGATTCCCACCCTGTTTTCAGAGCGGTGCCGGGGCGTATCAGGAATTCAGCGGGTGCATGAAGGGGCGCGCACACGGAGTGCGGACCAAGGGCGCTTCAGGCACCCTGGCGAGTTCGCGTGGTCAGACCGGTGAGGAAGCGGTTCGCGTTCATGGGCTGCATATGTCACGCCTCGGGGCCGGATTCAACCAGCCCCCGCGATCCGTCTCTGGGGCCGGACGCCCAGTCCCCGTAGCGCCAGGGCTGCCAGAACGGAACGGACGGGACCGTGTCCGGCGCGGGGTCGTAGCCATGACTGCCCCCCGGACGGCAGCGGATGAAGCGCGCCAGCGCCATCCAGCCACCCGGCCACCAGCCGTGGCGGGCTACGCATTCGGCGCCGAATTCACTGCAGGTGGGCGTATGCTGGCAGCGCGCCCCGGCCAGCTGGAGCAGCTGGCTCGGCCCGTGCTTGTAGATGGCGAGCAGTGCGTAGGCGGTGCGGCGCCGCAAGTCCATCTCAAGCCGCCGCCCGGGCCGCAAGGGCGGCGTCGATCGCCGCCACGGCCGCCTCGAAAGCGAGCAGCGTGGAGACGTGGCGCGGCGGGTAATCCGCAACCGGCTCGAGATGGCGCAGTTCCCAGAACCGGCCTTCAGGCGGCGGCGCGCCGTCTTTCAGCATCGACTTGAGGGCGTCCCTTGCTGCGCGGATTTCGACAACCGTTGCGCCGACGGCATGCTCTGCGAGGATGGACGTCGTCGCCTGCCCCAGCGCGCAAGCCTTGGGGTCCACCGCGATTTCGGTCACCCGCTCTCCGGCTGCATCCAGCTTGATGTCCACGTTGACTGTGGAACCGCACACGCGCGACACCTTGAGCACCGAGCCCTCGGCATCCGGGAGCCGGCCGACATGCGGAATGCCGCCCGCCAGCTCGAGGATACGGTTGTGGTAGAGTTCGCTCATGGCTGCCTAGATGGCCCGCGCGGCGCCACCGGGCAAGGGTGCCCAAAAAGGAGCCGCCGGGCGCCAATGGCAACAGGCGGCTCAGAAAGAGTGGGGTGTAGAAATGACCCGAAAGCCATATCCGGGGATGCCTGCCGGTTGCCGTTGCGTCAATTTACGATTTCGCCATGTTGCAGCGCGTCAAAACGGCCATAGCTGTGCCACTTTCGGCAACATCTTGAGCATCAGGACGACAGAGCCCGAAAAGGTCGCGACGGCCAGCAGCACAACCACGCCGTCCCGCGCGGTCAATGCGAGCCCGAGCAACAGAACCGCCAGGCTTGGCAGCAGGGGGCCGAGCGGAAACAGTCCGAGCGGATAGGTGATCAGCGCCGCCATGACGCAGACCAGACCGACAAGCTGGACGAACGGCGCCGCCGTCAGGAACGTCAGGCGGGGTTTTACGAGCGCGTCCAGCATATGGGCATATTTCTCCCCGGTCTGCGCGCTCTTCACCAGAAGATCCCGCTTGAAACGCACGTCGAGAAGGTTTTTCGGCAGCCAGGGTGTCTTGAGTCCGACAACGATCTGCAGCGCGAAGATCAGTGTCAGCGTCGCAACGAACCAGTTGGCCCCAGGGATGATCGTCAGGGGACTGACGGCAACAAAGCCCAGCAGCAGCAGCACGGGCCCGTAAGCGCGCCGCCCGACGGCCGTAAGGATTTCGCGGACCGATACATCGTCGCCTTCGGTATTCAGAACGAGTGAACGCATCAGCGTCCTGAGATTGGTCACCGGCGCGGTCGAGCCTGCACGGTTCATTCGGCAGCCACCGGCGAGGCAGCGCCATAGCGCTCCATTCGTGAGCGGACGATGCCACTTTCATCGATGGCAATCACATAGAGCCGGTCAAACTCGGATGCATCGTCAATGACAGGGCCTGGCTCAGCGCCAAGCAAGGCCGCGAGGGCATCGGTTGTATTGGAATGGCCCACGACCAACTTCACGCCCGGTGCATCCCGCAGCCAGCTGGCAAAGGCCGGCAGCGTGGAGGCATCATAGGTCTGCACTTGAAGGCCGCGCTGCACCGCTAGCGGCGCCGCCGTCTGCTGCGTGCGCCGGGTCTGTGTCGACCAGATTTCCGTTACACCTTCATCCTTGAGCCGCTCGGCCAGCGCCTTCGCGCGCGCCGCGCCCTCTGCGGTGAGGGCCGGGTCGCTACCCGTTTCCTTCTCGCCGTGGCGCACCAGGAAGAGGCGAACCACCGCCGCAGGCGCAGCCGATGTGTCTCCTGCCGGGGCCGGTGCAGGTGCGGAGGCGCAAGCCGTTGTCAGGCATAGGGCCAGCAGGCCGAGAAAACCTCTCCGGATCAAATGCGCCGCCATGTGCTGCCTCCTGCGCCGTCCATGATTTCAACGCCCTCTTCGGCCAGCGCCTTGCGAATACGGTCTGCCTCGGCCCAGTCCTTCGACAGGCGCGCTTCGACCCGCGCAGCGACAAGGGCGTCAATCCGGGCGGCGTCATCGGCGTTGCCGCCCTGCTCCCACGCCTTCGGCGACACCGTCAGCAGGCCGAGCAGTTCGCCGGCCGCCAGAAGGTCGGCCCGCGTGGCCGCCATCATCGCCTGATCATTCTGGTCCGCCGCCGTATTGGCCGCCGACGCGATACCCGACAGTTCCGCCAGCGCTTCCGGCGTGTTCAGATCGTCTTCGAGCGCCTCGCGCACGCCGCGGTAAGCCGCCTTGCCGCCTTCCACTGACCAGACCCGCCGCAGCGCACCATAGATCCGGTCCAGCGTCGTCTTCGCCTGTTTCAGCAATTCCGGCGTCCAGTCCAAGGGCGCGCGATAATGTCCGCTGAGCATCGCGAAACGGATCACTTCGCCCGGCCAGTCTTTCAACAGATCGTGCACCAGCACGACATTGCCGATCGACTTCGACATCTTCTCCCCGCCCATGTCGAGGAAGCCGTTGTGCAGCCAGTAACGCGCCATCAACTCGCCATGCGCGCATTCGGATTGCGCGATTTCGTTCTCGTGGTGCGGAAAGGTCAGGTCGACGCCGCCGCCGTGAATGTCGATGGTGCGGCCGAGGTGTTTGGCGGCCATGGCCGAGCATTCGATATGCCAGCCGGGACGACCCCTGCCCCAGGGCGAGTCCCAGATTGCGTCTTCCGGCTCACCCGGCTTGGCAAACTTCCAGAGTGCGAAATCTGACGGCGCGCGCTTGTCTGCACTCGGCTCTATCCGGGCGCCGTCTTCATTGTCTTCCGGTTTGCGGCCGGAGAGCTTGCCGTAGTCCGGCATGGCGGCCACCGAGAACCAGACGCCTTCCTTGCCGACATAGGCGTAATCCTTGCGCAAAAGGCTGGCGATAATCTCGATCATCTCCGGCACATGCTGCGTAGCCCAAGGCTCAATGCTTGGCGGAAGGACGTTCAGTGCCAGCATGTCGGCGTTGTAGACGTCCGCATATTTCTTCGCGATGGCCGCGATCGGCTGGCCGGTTTCAACCGCCGCCTTGATCAGCTTGTCTTCAATGTCGGTGATGTTGCGCGCGAAGACGACGGCGCCCTCGCCATACGTTTTCATCAGCAAGCGGCGCAGGACGTCAAACACGACCGGCGGGCGCGCATTGCCGATATGGGCGTAGCTGTAGGGCGTCGGACCGCAGACATAGACGGTGATCCGCTTGGAGTCCTGCGGCTGGAAACCGCGCTTTTCGCGCGTCATGGTATCGTGGAGTTTCAGGGTCATCCCGGTCTCGTGTCAGTCTGTCGGTTCGTGGGCAAGGGCAGGGCGCAGGTTCAGGCCAGCCCTAATGGCGTGTTGCCGCGTCAGCGACAACAGGTCCAACAGCACGAAACGGTAAACGCGGGCAGGTTCATGGCCGGTCCTTAACACTTGACGCAGGGAAAGCCAATAAACTGCTGATCCAGAAGCCCCCTTACGCGTAGAAAGCTCTGGAAACGGGCGGGTCCCCGTCTTATGTTCCGTCAATCGCCCTGAGGGTATCAACTCCGGGCGGGCGTTAAGTCCGTGAAGTAATGACCCGGCTCGACCCCCGTCCCTCAGTCAAGGACCAGCATACATGGCTATGGACGCCGTCACTCCCAAGAACGACCTGCCACGCGCGGATTCCGTACGCAGACCGACCCAGCAAGAGGCCGAAGAGGCCGTGCGCACGCTGATCGCCTGGGCCGGCGACGATCCGGCCCGTGAAGGCCTGCTCGATACGCCGAAACGCGTCGTCAATGCCTACAAGGAATGGTTCGAGGGTTACGGCGAAGACCCGGTGAAATACCTGAGCCGGACCTTCGAAGACGTGCAGGGCTATGACGACATCGTCATGCTGCGCAACATCGAAGTCGAAAGCCACTGCGAGCACCATATGGCGCCGTTCATCGGCAAGGCCTTCGTGGCCTACAAACCCTCGCACGCTGTCGTCGGCATCTCGAAACTTGCCCGCGTCGTCGAAATCTTCGCCAAGCGCCTGCAGACGCAGGAAACGATGACCGCTCAGATCTGCGACGCCATCACCGACAGCCTCGCCCCTATGGGCACGGCCGTGTTCATCGAAGCCGAGCATCAGTGCATGTCGACACGCGGCGTGCACCACAAGCACGTGACGACGATCACGACGCAGTTCACCGGCGTGTTCAAATCGGACGCTGACCTGCGCAACCGTTTCCTGCGGATGTGCGGCGAGAACACCTGACACCTGCAACCATTCACAGCTTGCAACGCCCCTGACGGAAATGTGGGGGGCGTTTCTCTGCGGAAGGCAGTTGAACCGACGCGCGGCGGCGTTATCAATTCTCCGGCGTAGAGTTCACCTCAAAATCAGAATCGCCCCCGGGAGACGAAACACCATGAAGAAAACCCTCATCCTCGCCGCCTTCGCACTGGCCGCCCTGCCCGCCATGGCCGCCACAACCACTGTAGAATTTGCGCCCGCCGAAGGCGACGCGCTCGTCGCCCTATTCGCGGACGACGGCACGGTCAGCTTCAACGGCGGCGCGGCCGTCCCCTACACGATGGACGAAGCTGGCAAGACCATCTGCTCCAGCGTCAACGGCACTGACAATTGTGCCACCTTCGAAACCTGGGGCACCACGGTCGGACACGTCACGCCGTACACCACGTCGCAAGGCTCGTCCGGCGTCGCCACGGTCACGGCCACTACCGAGTAAGCTTCGCGTCACACATGCGATTCGAGCAGGCGCTCGTAAATCTCGAGCGCCTCCTTTTCATGTTCGGCGGCGCGCCCTGAAAGCACCGGCAAGGGTCCGGCCGGCGCCCCAAAGCCCGTCGACGCCCAGACAGCGTCATACCAGTGCGGCGCCCAGGCGCCATCTTCAGCCCGCGGACCGGATGGCCAGTTCAGCATGGCTGGATCGAACCCGGTATCGAGGGTTGCGCAAAGGCGCGAAAGCACCCCTTCCGGGTCTTCAAGCACGCGGTCCGCATCGATCACCGGCACAGGCCCGAGACGCTGCGACAGGTCCATCTGCTGCGGGATTCCCAGCGCCTCAAGGCTGAGCGTTTCCATCTTTCGCTGGTATGAGGCAATGACGCGCGCCGGATGGCGAACCAGCAGCACGTGCCGCTCGATCCGGTCCAGCCAGTCCATCGGAATGCCATCCACCATGTGGTGGATCATGTGCTTCTGGTAGAAGAGGCGCTTGCCGCCGGGCACGGGGCCCGTCATCGTCGCAATGACCTTGCCCGTATCCGCTTCATGCGCCGCAAGGATTTCCTCCGTCATCGGATGGTCCAGTCCGGTGATCTTCAGAAACGCCGCATAGAAGGGCTCGTCCACGACCGCCGTATCGGCGCGTGCGCCAAAGCTGCGCATCATCGTGGTCGACAGGTTGCGCGGACCTGACCACATGGCGATCCGAACCGGCGCGCTCATGCAATCGGCGTCAGGCTGCTCGCCTGCAGTGCCTTGTAGAGCGCGCGAATGCGCTGCGAGACCGGCCCATCCAGGCTCTCGATCACGCGCCCGTCCACTTCGCGCACCGGCGTGACGCCCGCAAACGTCCCGGTGATGAAAGCTTCGTCGGCAGAGTATACATCGAACAGCGAGAACCGCTTCTCGACCGCCGGGATGCCCGCCTGCCGGCAGACGCGCAGGATATTGCCGCGGGTGATCCCGCCGAGGCAGTATTCTGCCGGCGATGTCCACACTTCGCCGTCCCGCACGATGAAGAAGTGCGTCGAATTGCAGGTCGCGACGAAGCCGGCCGGGTCCAGCATCAGCGCCTCGTCGGCGCCCGCCTTGTCGGCCTGGATGCAGGCCATGATACAGTTGAGCTTGGAGTGCGAATTGAGCTTCTGGTCCTGCTCGGCCGGCCCCGTTCGGCGCACGTGCACCGTGAACAGGCTCACCCCGCGCGCCTGTACGTCCGGCACCGGCGTCTTGTATTCCGGAATGATGACGATGGTCGCCTTGCCGATCGTGAAGCGCGGTCCCTGATAGGGCGTCTTCTTGATCCCCCGCGTCACCATCAGGCGGATGTGCACCCCGTCCTGCATGCCGTTGGCCTTCAGGCAATCCATCAGCCGCGCGGTCAATTCCTCTCGCGTCAGGCCGATATCCATGTCGATGGTCTTGGCGCCGGCGTAGAGGCGCTTCAGGTGCTCTGGCCAGAAGGCGACGCCGCCGTCGAGGACGCGCAGCCCTTCCCACACACCGTCACCCAGCAGGTAGCCGGAATCGAAAACGGAGATGACTGCCTCTTCCCGCCGCTTCAGGGCCCCGTTGACCGATATCAGCACATCTGCGTTGCGGGGATCGGCGACATAGTCGTGAACGCCGTGGACTTCCTCTTCCGTCATGCCGCGCGTCCAAGCCAGGCGGCAATGTCAGCGACCACCTTGTCCGTACCCGGCTCATCAACGATCCAGTGCGCATGGCCGGCATACTCGATGAAATCACCCGCCACCGGGCTCCTCGCATACTTTGCCGCGACCTTGCGCACGGCCTGCGGCAGGGTCGCCCGGTCCTGGCCGCCTGCGATCGTCAGGGTCGGGATCGCCACCTTGGTTTCGTCGATCTCCATGCCATCGGAAATGTCACCGTACACTTTCCCGGAATCGTAGAGCGCGCCTGCATAAATGGCGTCATGGCGCGCCTTCGGGACGCAGTTCAGCACACCCCAGCTGAAGCCGGTTTTCCAGACCTTGTATGACCTCTTCCGGTCCCGCTTCGCAATGATGTTGAGGAAAGTCCAGGCCACGGAAACGCCGACAACGGCGCAATCCCTGGTCTGGGCCGGCGTCAGGAATACCGCCTTCGAAACCTCGCCCCGTTCAGCGAGGACCTGTGCGATCAGCCCGCCCATCGAATGCCCGATCACGGCCGGCTTTGCCCCGTCGCGCGCCGCCAGCCGCCGCGCTTCCGCCGCCGCTGCCTCGATATAATCGGCGATACCAAGGTCCGGAAGACTCGCGGGCGGATTCTCGCGCACCCGCTGTTCCGGGAATAACGTGATCGCCTCGCAGGTCCAGCCGTCCGCCTCGAAGGCAGGCTTCATGGTGTCCCAGGCGCTGGAATCACACCCGATTCCGTGGATCATCAGCAGTGTTGGCACGTCCCCTCCCTTTCAGCCCTGTGGCACATGCCCCGGCAGCACCGGCTCGGCCCAGCGGCGGAAACGCTCCGCCACTTCGAGATAGACCGGTCGTTTGAACGGAACGATCAGATCCGGCGTTTCTTCCAGCTTCGCCCAGCGCCAAGCGTCGAACTCGGGCGTATGCCGGTCAAGGCGGACATCGCTGTCGGAACCCTTGAACCGCAGGGCAAACCATTTTTGCCGCTGACCGTGGAAGGGGCCCGGCAGGCGTTTCTTCAGGTCTGGCGGAAACTCGTAATGCAGCCAGTCCGGCGTCTCTTCGAGCACATCGACCAGCTTGGCCGGCACGCCGATCTCTTCCTCGAGCTCCCGGAGCGCGCCCGTCACGGCGTCTTCACCGTCATCGATCCCGCCCTGCGGCATCTGCCACTGGAACGGTCCCCGCCCGTTTATGCGCCGGCCCACGAAGACGTGTCCCGCCTTGGAAAACAGGGCGAGTCCGACATTCGGGCGATAAAGCGTTGAATCAAACTTCGGCTGGGTCACCCGCCGTTGAATATACCAGACTTATCAAGGCTGCCAGTGCGCACCTCTGCGGGGCGGGTATTGGTGATGGCAGACACCGGGGCCAGCACGAGGCCTTTTTCATCCAGTTGCGAGATCCAGACCTTCGCCGCCTCGACTGTTACCGGGAACGCGTAGCCCGATCCGAAGGCCGCGCCCTTCTCAAGCGCCAGGGATTCTAGGTCCATCAGCTCGGCGCTGATATCGGCCGGCGTCTGGCGGGCATCGATCGGCCCGGCGGCGCGCGCATAGCGCAGGCCACTGGCCCGGGAGAGGCTTTCCAGGCTGGTGCGCTCGAAGCTGCCATCATCGATGAAAGCGAGGCCCTTCTCGCTGAGGCGCTCCAGAACCGGCGTGGCCGACGCCTTGTCGGCGGCGAACTTGGCGCCCTGATAATTGACGATACCGAAATAGCCGGATGTGCGCGCCAGCACGGCCTCAAGGCGGGTGAGGTTCGATTTCGCGTCGGCCCCGGCCAGCAGCGTGTCCGGGTGCATTTTCATGCGGCCGTAGTCGTAGGCCTCCATCGGCACTTCGATCAGCACTTCATGGCCATCGGCGCGGGCGGTCTTGATCCAGTGGTCGAGCTTTTTGGAATCCAGCGCAAAAGACAGCGTCACATCCGCCGGCAGGTCGTCGATCGCCAGCTGCGTC